>NZ_FXTB01000008.1 GCF_900182605.1 Saccharicrinis carchari | reverse complement strand
TGAGCTACTGCCGGGAAACTGGAATCCCAGAGCGTAATAGCAACAGGTACTTAAAATGTATCAGATAAAATAGGTGTACTTGCTCGGACGCTTACATTTTTACTGCATCTCTAGTAATACTAAATCACATTAATTAAAGCATCATGCACAGCTTTTTTATTAAAATTATAATATCGGTAATTGCAGCCTTGGTGATTTTCTCAAGTTTTACGCAAGCCACATCACAATCCATTGAAAGAAACATTCGTGATAGTGTTAAGATTGTTGAATTATCACAGGAAAAGCAAGACTTGGAGCAAAAGCTGGTAAAGAAAGATACTGACCTGGAATTAGAAAAAAATAAATCCAGTATGAACCGTATTTATTATGCCGGAATTGTATTATTATTTATAATAACACTCCTAATAATATTGCTAATTATAGCTAATAAATCCAAAGACAAGATGCTTGAAAGAGCCGACAAGGATGGTGATATAATGGAAGTTACTGACTTTTTAATGCGTCAAAGCCTAGGGCTTCCTCAAGGATCATTAAGAGGAATTATTGCCATTATCGTAGCTACTACATTTATTTCATCTGTTTTTTATTATGGTACCCTTGAAGAGGTTCCGGATGCTTTTAAAATTATTGTATCGCTTGTTTTTGGTTATTACTTTTCAAAAAGCGAAGATCAAACAAGAAATGTGATTAATGCAATGCTTGGTAAAACAAAGCAAGAAGTGGTTAAAAAGCAAGAAGCAAAATTTGCTTTGTCAGAAGCCAAAAACGCAAAGTCAGATGTGTATGCCGCTGAGCTCTATGATCAAGCTAAAGAAAAAATTAGCTCAGCAGAGAATGCCCAAAGAACCGGGGAAGCTATTGCTTTTTATAACGAGGCAATAGAATTGGCCCGAAAGGCTAAGCGCATGGCGTTAGACAACAAACAAATTAAAGCCAACGAAGAAACGAATAAAAACAGAAAAAGATATGATGACTACTCCCGTGAAATTCAAAGCAGGATTGGTGATTTAAAGGCCATTAAAACCAATGAGTACATAATTAAAGGTTTAGAAGATAGTATGGTCAATGCTGATGCTCAGGCGCAAGCGGGTAGCTTCAAAGATGCGTTAATAACAATAGAACGTGTAAAGGAGCGTATAGATACCCTACTCTTGGAATACGATGAGGCTGAAAGGTTTTACTCTGCATTTGATGAAGAAAAGAAGAATGACATTGAGGATAAATTAGAAGATGCACTATCCACCTTTAATAATTCATTTGTAAATGATATTCCGGGCGATAATGAAAGGTTAATTGAATCCATAGTCAGGATGCAAGCCAAAGTAAAGGACAGAAATGAAAAGCTTCTTCCTGCTTTACGAAAACGTTTTTTGGGTATTGAAATTGAAAACAGTGACATCAATGATATCGTAAAAGATTTAAACAATAGAGGTGATAAACCCTTTTTCAAAGCACTATTCGAAACATCTGCCATTAAAATAGGAGCAAAACTGAATGATAGCATTAGAGAAAAAATAAAGGCTCCTGAGGTAATTGAAAGTCTTTTGCTGGGAACCGAAGAAGAGAAAGGCTTGCTATTTAAATCTATTTTCGAAAAAAATGGAATAGAGGATCAAAGCACTTTTAATAAGTTTATTGATAACGCAAAAAAGGGATTAATTGATAGTGTTTTAGGAGATCAAATAAAACAAGCCTTGCCCGAAGATGTTGATTTTGAAGATTTAAAATCCTTATTTAAAGGTGCACAGCAAGATAAGGATGGAAAATCGGTAAGTAGTAAAATCCAAAAAATACTGGATGTTGGTGAAACAATTCTTGGGCATACTCCAATTGGTGGAGCTGCAAAAATTGCAGGTACAATTATTCGTGGCATATTCAAATTATTCGGAAGAAAAAAACGTTAACAACGATGAGCATATTTTGGACAGATAAACGCACGGACTTAAGTGGTTCCCGTTGGGAGGTTTGGGAAAGGTACTATCAGGATACTATGGATTGGCCGGCTTTTAAAAGTAAGGTAATTGAATTTAACCCTTCTTTAAATAACGATTCGAGGTGGTTATTTGTAAAAGGCTGGATATACTACATGCCCATTAAACAACAACCTACCACACCCGAGCCTCCTAGCCCTGAAATTGATTTTGACGATGTTAAAGTGAGAAGTAGACTTATTCAGCAATTATTAAAAATGGATGAGAAGTATACGGGTGTACCGGATGGAATCCTAAAAGAATCATCGTTGATCGTTATTTCCCAATATGAAGGGATAAAAACAAACTGGACTTCAGAACAAAAGGCCATCGGCTTTATTCAACTAAAGGCTAAAGAACAACACATCGAAACCGGGGAGTTGGATGGTTATTGGGGGCCACAAACAGAATATGCAGCAGAGTTGCTTTATCAAATTTTAACCAAAGGAAAAACAGAAGAGCATTGGCGTCCTGAGGAAATTAATGAGCAACCATCCATATCTTGGCCAAAACAATATTCGGAGGCATTTTATTCCTTTTTTGGGGAGAAAGGAAAAAATCTTAGCTACCTAACTCCGCCTTATCCTCATTTTTTATCCTGGAATACAGCGCAGCAGGCCAAAAAAATTCAATGCCACAAAAAGGTAAAGGAAAGCTTAGAGAAAATTCTTGTTACGGTTCGCGAACATTATGGTTTGGAGGAAATAAAAAAAATGCGACTTGATAGGTGGGGTGGCTGTTTTAACGATAGGTCCATACGCGGTGGGAGTAAACCATCGATGCATAGTTGGGGCATAGCCATGGATTATGACCCCTCAAACAATAAACTACGCTGGGGACGCGACCGCGCTCAATTTGCGAAACCGGAATACAACAAATGGTGGCAAATATGGGAACAAGAAGGCTGGGTTAGCCTTGGCAGGCAGCGCAACTTTGATTGGATGCATGTGCAGGCAGCAAGGATTTATTAAAACTTACATAAACGCAGATGCAAATGTTTTATAGGGCAATTGTGTTTTTTTATAAAAAACTTTGCAATGGATAATCACGCAATTGAAATTTTAAAACAAGGAGTTAAAGCATGGAACAAATGGCGTAGCTCAAACCCTGGTATAAAACCTGATCTTTCACGAGCTATTCTGCAGAGCATTGTACGGGATAAAAAAGTACCTGTTAAAAAGGGACATAAAACTGATTTAAGATATATAAATTTCGCAGATGCTGATCTGTCGGGGGTTTCTTTTGAAAATGCTGACTTGCGATATTCAGATTTTAGAAATGCCTCACTTTTAAAAGCCAATTTTAGGAGGGTTGACCTTGAAGAAGCAGATCTAAGGGGTGCCGATTTATATGAGGTTGACTTGTATCAGGCAAATCTGAGAGGTGCAAAACTGATTAAAACCCGATTAACCCGTTCCCGACTGGTTGACGTGTGCATTGAGGACGCTATTCTACAAAACTGCGAGGTATACGGAATATCGGCGTGGAATGTAAGCAAAAATACAAACACATTGCAAAGTATGTTACGCGTGAATGATCCGGCCATGACATGGGAAGCGCCAATTCTTATAGATAACCTCGAAGCGGCTCAGTATATTAATCTTTTTTTAGATCCTGAAAAAGTTAGGGATGTTATTAATGCTACAACAGCGAAGTTGGTTCTTATTCTTGGGCGCTTTACCGAAAACAGAAAAAAAGTATTAGATAAATTGCGTGATGAATTACGAAAACATAATCTTGTAGCAATCATTTTTGATTTTGAGTTCCCGGATGGACGTTCCATGATAGAAACCGTTGGTTTGTTGGCACGTATGTCGCGATTTGTTATTGCAGATCTTTCAGACGCAAAAATTGTGATTAACGAGCTCCAGGAAATCATACCGGTCAACCCATCTCTTCCGGTGATACCTATCATTGACTCTAAACAAACTGAGCCTGCTATTCTCAGAAAACATCATGAAAACCCGGGTTATTTAAAACCGATTTCTTACACCGATATCAATGATTTAATTTCTAACCTGGAAATGATAGTAAAAAAAGCAGAGCATAAAGCAGTAGAGCTTAGAGATCGTAAGTTGGGGCTTGGAATTTCATCCTTATTAATATAGGTAAAGACCTTTGACATTTATAAGTTAATAGCATCTTTAAAATGAGAAAGTTATATAAAAAGCGTCCAAAATATTTTGTAACGGCTGTTCAATTAGATTTAAACTTCGAGAGGATTGAATATGAAAAGTGGGGCGGTAAACAAAAATGCAAACCGGGCGATTGGCTTATCAACAACAGTGGAGACACTTATACGGTAGATAAAAAATACTTCATTGACAATTATCAACGCGTAAGCCCGGGAGTTTACAATAAGATTGGAGAAATATGGGCCGAAGTGGCCACCGAAGATGGATCAATAAAAACCCTGGAGGGTTCTACCGATTATAAAGCGGGAGATTACCTTATTTTTGATAGAGAAGAAGGGGGGGATGGATATGCCATTCAAAAACAGGTGTTTGAGCGTATGTACGAAGAAATAAACCCCACAACGACGCTTACCCGGGAACAGGAATCTTACATCAACAATCGCATACAGCCTCGGATTGATGATTTCAAGAATAAAGCAAACAAAAATCGTAATCGCTTTTATGTTTTTCAGGCTATTGCTATTCTTTCTGCCGCACTAGTTCCTGTTTTTAGCGGATTTATTAGCGATGATACTGATCCATTGAAATGGCTGGTCGCCATACTTGGTGGTACATCTGCTATAGTAGCCGGATTGCTTGCTTTATACAAGTTTCAGGAGAACTGGATACGCTATAGAAGTACCTACCACGATTTAGAATCCATTTTGGCTCAGTTTAAAACCTGCTCCGGAATTTATGTAGATAGCAAACAGGCCTTTACCCTATTGTTAGATAATTGCGAGCGCATTCTAAAAGCTGAAATCGGACAGTGGGCGGAATCCAGACGGAAAAAAGATAGCGAAGACGATGGGTAAATTATTATAATATTTTAAATGAGCGCTATACAATTGTCGCAATGAATCCTGTTGAAGAAAACATACTGAAAAAAGTTGTCAATGACCTGGCCAGCCTGAATCCGGATAAACCATGGAAATCAGTAGGTGTCCTGGCAAAAAAGTTCAATGTTCAGGAAAGCTATTTAAGACAAATATTACTCGAATACTGCTCAAATGTTGATAAGCAAAATCTAAAAATACGTTATTCCCATTATCCAAGTAAACGAAACCTGGATATGATATGGGCACATGTTAATAATATTCCGGATATAGAAAAGCTTTATGATTATACGCGTCTGGATGAACCCGATAAAAACTTTCCGGCTTATCTCGAAAATTATCCGCGCTTATTCTTATCTCATAGCCATAAAAACAGAGATAGAGCCTTGTATATGAGAGATTATCTATACTGTCAAGGGATTAATATTTGGATGTCGGAATTAGATATAGTGCCCGGTGATGATATTTTTATGGCTGTGAACCAGGGTAGGAAAAATTGCACCGGTTTTCTGGCAGATGTTACGGAAGAATCGATACAATCGGTGTGGGTACAAAAAGAATTTATAGCATCCTTACCGGATAAGCAGATGTATATAGTGATTGATGGTAATAACGGCCGCCTAATTGAGGCATTAAATTCCGATTCGCCAAACGATATTATGCCATCTTTGCAAATAACTACCATGTTTCCTGAATACATAGATTATCTTAAGAATCATATTTATAAAACCGGCCTTGTTTTCTCCTTTCCTTATGTAAAGGGGGCGTTGTTTAACACTGAAATGAAGCCGTTAATAGCATTAAAGGAGTATTTTCCCGGGTAACAGTATATTAAATTCCACTTTAAAAATCGCCCCATGTATGATGCGTTTATATCCTATTCGCGGAACGACCGTCAGTTTGTAAACCAACTTATGGCATACCTCGGAACAAAGGAACTAAGCTGCTGGCTCGACCAAAAAGATTTACCCCCTGCGGAGATATGGCGCAACGAACTCCGGGACGCGATTATTGATTCTGATAATTTTATCTTTATAATAAGTCCCCATTCGGTTGATTCAGCGTTTTGCGACCTGGAAATTAACTGGGCCGTAAAGAACAACAAACGTATTATTCCTATTTTGTTTAAAACATTACGTCAAAATCAAAAATTAAATACTGCGTTGTCCGAACGCCAATGGTTGCGAATGGATTCCCTCGATAACAATAAAAAATTCGACGTAATTGCATCAACCATCCGTAACGAGCAAAAATGGTACAAGCAGGGAACCGAATATCTTCGCGGAGCTCAAAAATGGAAAGCAGGAAAGGATATTTTTCTGGCTCGGCCCGAGTTGGAGGCTGCCCGCGCCTGGGTAGAAAAAGGGGCTGGTATGAATCCCGGTCCTTCTGAGCTACAAATAAAGTACATTCATGAGAGCGAAGCCTACCATCTGAAAGAAGCCGAAAAGTGGGAGAAACTTTATACCAAATCAATAGCCCGGCAATTAGCCGCCCAGGGTCAACTGATCATACAGCATGATTCACCTGCATTAAGCGATCGGGGATTGCTGCTGGCTGTGGAATCCATGGCTCGCTTCCAAAAAATTAATCTTAGATCCCTCGAGGCCGACCAGGCCATTAGGCAGGGCTTGTCAATTATGGCAAAACCCCTGGTGAACTACAAGGCCAAATATGATGTTGAGCGTAAAGCTATCTCTGTTAGTCAAAAATATTTTACGCTGGCTTTTGCTGATATAAAGGGGCATTTGTACCAATGGGACCTTCGGGACGGAAAAGTAAAAAAGGATCCTGCTTTGTGGGGGGCAGTTAGCTGCCTTAAGTTCAGCCATGACGGGAGATGGTTGGCTGTGGGTGGTGAGAATGGCTGCCTTCATCTTAAGAATTTAAGTAATAATGATGTTTGGACATTGAAGACCAGCTTTGCCGTATCCCCTATTCGTACAATTTGTTTTAGCCGAAATGGCAGATACCTTGCGGCCTCCCTCGGCATTAACCTTGCTGTGTGGGATATTAATGCAGATGCAGAACCAGTTGAGTTAAGAAATGAGGATCATGCGCAAATAATTGTTTCCATGGCATTTGACCCAAACGGCGAAATACTCGTTGCCCAGCCGGTTATGAGCGAAACACAATGCTGGGATTGGCGCAAACAAAAAGTCATCGGACGTTTCGGAAACAATGGTAACCATGTTGAGTACAGCCCCGACGGCAGGTTCCTGGGCATAAGCAGCGCGATGAGCTACACTGCCGTGCTATGGGATGTTTTTAAGCAAGAATCTATTAATTTGGCCACCAATGCTGCCAAGCTGACTTTTAGTAATGACCATAAATATGTGGCCATTGCTTCGCCTGAACATTTTGCCCGGATTTGGAAGCTGCCCGAATTATCAGTAGTTCATAACCTTAGGCATAATGCGGAAGTAGGGGAGCTGGAATTCAGCCCCAAAGGGGACTATCTATTAACAAAAGATAAAGCGAATGTAGTTTACGTTTGGAATGTTGGCAACGGAAAACAGGAAGCCCGGCTTGTTCACCCGGAACCTTTTGAAGTGGTGCAATTTTGCGGTGATAGCCGGTATGTGTTTACTTTTAGCAATAAAAACACATTTACGCTATGGGAAACTCAACATTTACGTGAAGCACGACTACTACGTCATCAGGTTGCTGTACTTGGCGTTGCTTTTAGTCCGGATAATAATCACCTGATAGCTACAGAAGCCCGACAGGATCAGTTTAAGCGCAGTTATGCACTAATTGACTGGACGACCGAACAACTCGTTGAAAAGGTATCCGTTGATGAAAACGAAATAGATGGTGCCACTTATGCAAAGGATCTTGTTGTTGAACATAGAAAAAAGTCTAAAAACCGGGTTATAAGCCCAAATGGAAAATTGATTGCTGTTAGGCATAAAAGTGGAGTGCAGATTCTTACCCATGACAATGAGGAAGAGGTAGCCTTGCTTCAACACGATCGAAAGATATTTAGCATGGTCTTTAGTCCGGATAGTCTGTACATACTGACCGTTAGCGATCACGATACAGCACGAATTTGGGAACTCAGCACTGGTGAAGAGGTTTCACGTCTTACCCATGATAATCCCAACATAACAGATGCCGACTTTAGCCCGGATGGCAGATATATAGCTACTTCAAGCTGGGATTTAACGGCTCGTATTTGGCTATGGCACCCTAGCGACCTGATTCAAGCTAGCGCATCCCGCCTTAGCAGGATTTTAACCGAAGGGGAATGGAAAAAATACTTACCGGGCGAGGTGTATAAACCTTCCTTAAAAATGTCGGAACCTCCTAAAAACCATCATTCAAAAAATAACAAATGAATACCTCAGAACGAATTCTTGTCCACGGGCCAGGGATGATGGATATAACAGATTTATTTTATTTCGATAAAATTGTGTATCCCGTTGTAGAGGCTTACTTGCGGCCTCCGGAGTTAGCCCCGGGCTATGTAGGTTACAAAGCGCAAGAATTTATTCCACAGGATATACTTGAAAAATTAAAAGATGCCGGATTAATTGTTACGCCCGCCGAGGTGCTTCTCGTGCCGGACTCATCTGAATTAATTAATACGTTTAAAGAAGGTGGTGACGTATTCAAGAATTGGGGACAAGATAAAGCTGAAAAATACGGTTCGGCTTTGTTTCAAATATGTACACTTGTACCTCCGCTAAATGATAGCAATGTATCCAAGTGGCTACAGGACATTGACAAGAAAACCCGGGATACTACCAAGTTGATAGAAGAGCAAAAAATAGATGCAGTTACCAAGCTCTACCGGGAAAATATAACAAGCGTTCTCACTCCCGGGTGGGATACTGTGCTTAGCCTTTTATTGCCTCTTCCATGTGTTGCACCCGGAATGCCCCATATGGATGCTATTATCGCGTTTTTAAAAGATAACACAACTATTCAAAAACGCACCAGTTTATTTAACTGGCACAGAGATATTACGTTAAATGACGAAAGTAATAGTAGTCTTACAGAAAAAATCACGGATATATTACTCCCTCGTTTAAAAACATATATGCAATGGCTTAAAGATTCAGGATTGGTTGTGGGGTTACGGGAGACAGAATTCTTAATCTCATTGGGTAAATCCATGGGTAACTGCGACATAATGGAAAAAAGTAAATACTTCGTTTTATCTAAACGTGGATTAAGTTTATCTCAACAAGATAAAGAACAAAGAAAAGAATTAGCCTATATCTCCTATACCCGGCGAAATTGGAAAGATTGGTTCTCTGGTATTGTTTTATAATCCGGAGTAATGGAGAACGATACAGTCTTACAGGTAGGTTTAAACAATTTAATGCGTAACAATATGAGTCAGAACGGCATCAATAACGGCTCAAACCAATGGTTTGGCTACTATAAGAAATTTGATTATTTCTCACCCGAATTAATACGTGCGGGCTGTTTTCCAAGGATTATGGAGCACAACTCAACGGATAAGGCCATTGTCCTGATTCACGGATTAAGCGATTCCCCGTACTTTATGACAGCCATTGCCGATCATTTTTATAAGCTGGGCTACAATGTATACTTGCCACTGCTCCATTTTCATGGCCTAAAAAAGCCTATGGGTATGGAAGGTGTTGAATTAAAGGAGTGGAAGGCAAACGTACGGTTTGCCATTAACACCGCGGCCGCATCAGCAAAAAATATTTCTATTGGAGGTTTATCAACAGGGGGAACACTGAGTTTTTACATGGCCTGTATAAATCCTAAAATTAATGGTCAATTGTATTTGTTTTCCGCAGCGCTGGATTTAGCCGGAGGACCAATGGGCTTGTTTGGTGAGCTGAAGGAGAGAATCCTACGGACATATGCAGCAGATGTGCTGGATAAGTTTAACGAAAAGAAACCCTTGGTAGGTCTAAATCCTTACCGATATGCCTGTATAGATATGGATGGTGCGCAGGAACTGGCACGGTTGATAAAAGAAACAGACGATCTGATGGATGAATATGATGCCAATAATCCTTTTCCGGTAAGGGTTTTCGCAGCCCATTCCGAATGTGATACTACTGCCGATATAAATGGAATCTGGGCTCTACAAGCAAAAACGCCGGCGGATCGATTTATATTATACATCATCCCTAAGAGCGATGATGTATCCCATGCCAGTGTTGTTCTTAAAAATAATATCGAAGTAAAAGAAGATTCTGCCGGCAATACGGTTGTTCTTGAAATGGCCAATCCAAAATTCATGGAGATGATGGAAGCCATCACAGATTTCCAATAGGTAAGCACAACCTTTACATGTGCCTGATAAGCAGTATATATAGCATATGTTAGTACGGGATGATTCTGTATTTTTATAGGTGCTCTTTTTAATCGCCTGAAATAAGGGAAGAGATTGTGCCCGTGAATTGGGTTTTTCGACCTGTGGCTAAATTTAAGGAAAATTTGCCCGAATTATCCACTCACTTTGTCGATGAAGTTGTCAGAGGGTTTGAGCGTGGGTTGACAGATAAAAACGACGACCTGCTAAAACAGCGCCTCAGTAAAGTTAAAGTTGCCAACGACTTTTTTTTCGTACCCATGGAGGAGGAAAATACTACTATTGCAAAAGCAACATCAAATCAATAAATACAGCGTGTTTTTATGCATTACATCAACTGCCCATCCACTTGTAGGAATGAAGGAAATAATTGATACGACGCAGGTATTATACTCCATCCAAAATAAGGACTTTGCGGCTCCATATCCGGCATGCATGTACTTGGGAAAGTTCCGCAGCGCCCAATTGTAGCATTTTTAGGAGCTTGCCCACTGCGTGGTGCTTAAAAGCACCAATGGTTACTAAATCATTCGTAGGATTGTAATAAGCATTTATGAACATGAACCCTTATTTATATTTTGCCATAGCACAGCCTGTTGTTACGAAAAGGAACAGGCAGCGCTATGGTTTTATTATAACAGGTAAAATAAGGAGTTTAATGGTTCAATGGAGATGCTTCTAATGTAGTCCGGTTCGCTAATATTAATCTGTTTTTATTTCATCTAACCATAACCATTGGAAATCGATGGATTGTCCATTGGTGGGCGCAATGTTTATATTAATATCATAATATCCCGATGCGGGAAAATCTATACGGCCAATCCGGTGAGAATTAAAGCTGTCAATATGCCAATCGGAATTTGGTTCGCCTACGACTCTCCCGGTCGGTCTGATTTTTTCGCTTATTTTGTCGTTGGCCGCATGGATGCTTATTGTGCCTTTGTTTTGTTTACTTTGGGAGTTGTAGGAAACATCAGCATGAAAGGACATAGGTCTTTCCACATAAATGCGCCATTTTAAGCCGGTACGCTCATTTATCTCTACATAGCTTGGGATGGTACCATAACGTTGTGCATCTACGATAAGAGAATCATGAATGGGTATGGACAAATTTTTTGGTGTAAGACTATAACCTCCATAAGTAGATTTTGCAACCAGATTGGCATCCGTAATGGGATAAGTGTCGTACGCTAAAACTACGGTAGAAATGTAATTGTCAGGTTGTTTTTCAGGTAGATTTATATTGGTTAGCACCGTGTTAAAACTAAAATCTAATGCCGTTTTTTGCTTGTCGGCCAAAAGATAAACTTTTGAAGGCTTGGTTTTTATGCCGCTAACCGGTAGTTGCTTGTTGAGCGGCCAATTATTTACATGGAGAAAAACAAGCGTTTTACCATCGTTCAATTTCTTACAGGTAATATTGCCCCAATCATGCATGTTTTTATCCAGATCGAAAGCTTGCGCACCATATATCGAATTTCCGTTAACCAAAAGCCATTGGCCCATTTCATTAAGGCGTTGGGCAATTTCGTGTGGTACTTCTCCGTTGGCGCGGGGGCCTATATTAAGCATCATATTCCCGTTAAGACTAACATTTCCTATGAGGTTATTTAGCAAAGTGCTTGTTGATTTCCATTGGTTTTCCATAGCATGAAAGCCCCAGGAATGTGCTACTGTTGCCGGGGTTTGCCATGGAAAATTTTCTTTACTTTCGCCTAATTGGTTGTCTAGTAGCGTTTTGTAGTCTATGTCGCTGTCTTCTTCGATGGAAAGGCCTAAGCGAGAATTTATTAAGCACCCGGGCTGTAGTTCGCGGATAAGGCTTTTAAGTTGTAAAAGCTGTTTTTTTGTTACCACGGCTTCTGAGTGATGAATCCACATATCAAACCATATCAGGCTTATCTCGCCATAATTGGTCAGGAGCTCGCGCATCTGTGGGATAACTTTGTCTTGCCAGTATTCATCGTATTTATCTTCGGAGAGTCCGTATATTTCCCTGGAGTGATCCCAACCGTGAGGGTGTTCCCAATCTACCCAGTGCGAGTAATATAAACCTAGTTTCATGTCGTGTTTTGCGCAAGCTTCGGCCAGTTCTTTTACGATATCTCTTTTGGGCTTGCTGTGGTCTCCCAGGTCATAATTGCCTACTTTACTATCCCATAATGCAAAACCATCATGGTGCTTTGCCGTAAAGGTGACGTACTTCATCCCGGCTTTTTTTGCCAAAATAACCCACTCTTCAGGATTTATATCGTTCCATTTAAAGCGATCCAGTATTTTAACATATTCCTGCTTGTCAATACGATTTCGGTAATATATCCATTCTGCATAATCGTTGTCGTGCCGTATCTTTTCGCCTTTCCAAATGCCTTCGATGCCACTGTAGATACCCCAATGGATAAACATGCCGAATCTGGAATCGGTAAACCACTCGGCTCTTGGATTGGTGTTTTCCTGGGCTCCTGCTTTACAAGCAAAAGCGATATAAAAAAATAAAATAACAAATTTGAAAAAAGGTTTCCTATGGCTCATAATAAATTACACATTTGGTTTAAAAAAGCATATCGAAATAGAATACAAGCGTATGAGGTTGTCTCAAAAGTGTTTTATTTAACATTTAAACTTACAGATTGTAGGTGAGGTCACCTTGCTATTCCCATCCCACCGCCTCTGTCGGCGTACTTTCCCTTGTTCTCAGGAACAAAGGGAAGAGCCATTTACATGGTACTTGCAATTTGTAAGTTACGTCAAAATATTTTTGACTTTTGAGACAGTCCCTCTCTTGTTTATCTTTTAATATTATTTGATAAGGGAATAAATTGTGCACTTAAATCGGGGTCAGGCATATCTTTATCCAACGGAAACATTGGCCGGTTGATGCGTTTGTAATCTAATCGCATTAAATCCTGATCTACCCCGCCTGGTGTTAAAGCCATTATCCAATCGGCACGCATGTTATATAATTCGGGAACCAAATATCCGATTTTAACTACTACAATATCAGTTTCCCGCGGATTAAGTCCTAAGCGTGTAAAAGCTTTTTCGTAATGATATGCGGTACGTTTCTTAGTTACGATAACAGAAGCATTGCCACTTTTAACTACTACTTCCACTTGATCCCTTCCCTCTTTGTGCTCAATTGCGGTTATAGTTCCCTTTATACGAACAGGAGGCGCATATCGGTTATCTACTTCGGCTCCTGCAGTTGCGTCTATCTGTCCACCTACACCTAATTCAACGGCTCGGTTTACAAAAGCCTCTCCAGGTATGGATGCGTAAATAATTGATTTTCCATTGCTTTTCTTAAACTCAGGGTTTTCCAATATCCGTGTAAGTGTCCAGGTTACATCACCAGCGCCTCCTGCAGTAGGATTGTCCCCCATGTCACTAATGATAAAAGGTTTCTTATTGCTTGCTATCGCTTTCTGCAAAGCTTCCTCCCAGGTGGTTGTGGGCGCAACAAATTCAAAATCGTGCCTCACACTCCAATAATGCTCAGCTAACTTTTCCGCAGCTTTGCCTACTGCTTCTTTGTCATCGCCATAAGTTACAATCACGCCGTGATTACGTGGTTCATCGGCCCAAGGGTATGACATCCAGATGGATGCGTCAATCACATTGTTGTTGTCCAGTACCGATGGTATAGCAGCGTACAAACTTCTTCCCGGCTCTACCCGTGTGCTTGTTTTTTCGCCGGGTAAAAGAATAGGAACGGGAACCCATGCTTTGTAAGCAGGTTTGCCCTTGCCACTTTTAAGCCTTGAGAGTAGGTTGGTCACCGCTCTTCTTCTTGACTCAAGGGCATCTTCGTGGGGTGCCAGGCGGAAGCATGTTATTAAATCAGTATTCTGTGCCAATCGAGGTGTAACACTTCCGTGCAAGTCCATACAAGTAGAGATTACAACATCTGTTCCTATTACCTCTCTTATACGTACTATAAAGTCCCCTTCGGGATCGTCTAAACCCTGCACACTCATAGCGCCATGTATGTCGAAAAAGAGACCATCTAAAGGAAGTGCGTCCTCAAGTCGGTTTAGTGTTTTTTGTACTAAGGATTCATAGGCTTCGCGCGTAACGATTCCACCTGGTGTGGCACTGGCCCGCAATGTAGGTAGCCAAATAGCTTCGTTTATAATGAGCGAGTCGGGCGAGAAAAAAGAATATAAATTAAAAATACTGTCTCCGGTAAATGTACGAAAAGCATCTTCGTGCGTTACGGCCGGTGAAAATGTACTTGATTCAATTAACAGTCCGGCAATTGCGATACGAGGTAGTTCTTTATCTGATTTTTGCTTGCTTGTACAAGCGAAAAATAAAATTGAAGCAACAATAAGGGATGCTATCCCGTGAGTTATTTTTTTCATAACGTTAGGTATTATTAATGTGTTTATTGAAATTTTGTATTGATGCATCAGGCAATCAATATTAAATGCCTTTAATGAATATCGCATCAAAAGTATTCAATATTTTTATATGTTTCAATTATTCTTTCAATTGTCAATTGGAACTCGCCGCAATAATAATTATCCTCGTATGGGGTATCTTCTCACGGCTCGTGCCATGTCGAACCAATTCTTTTTTTTAAAGGCTAATTCAAAATACCGTTCTTTCCATACTGCCTCACGAAACTCTTCCTTTGTTAGCGATTGTAAATTTTCCAGACCTGCTCTTTCCCGAATCAAATTTAAACAATTGTAAGCATACTGCTAAGGCATCTTGTCTTTTTCGTTTTGCGTTTCGGCATAAATTAATAAAACTTCGGTGTTGCGTTTATTAGCCTGTAGTTTCTTGTAGGCTAAGTGTATATTGTTTTAACAAAGCTGGTGTTTATTTTCTAACATTTGCAATGTGTCTTTTAGAAAAATGTAAAAAAAACTACACGGATGAGAATGACTTTTTTGTCGATAATGTTTTGTATTATTGTTTTCAAATTAGATTTGCCATGAAAACAAGAAGAGAATTTTTAAAGATTACAGCAGCAGGTTCTGCCAGCATGTTATTACTTGGGCCATTATCGGCCTGCGCAAGCTCAACAATAGATCGTAAGAGTTATGGTGTTGGCCTGCAACTTTATACCATCCGCGATGCTATAAAAGCCGATTTGCAAGGTTCATTAAAAAAAGTCTCGGATCTTGGTTATAAATATCTTGAACTGGCCAATTACGCGGATGGAAAGTTTTATGGTTTGGCACCGGCTGAGTTTAAAAAGATGGTGTCTGATTTGGGCATGGAAACCATTAGTAGCCATACGCAGGTGGAGGCAAAAGGTATTACACTCGATAATGCTAAAAGGATGGCCGAGGCTCATGCCCGGATGGATGTGAAATATTGTGTTCAGCCCTGGGTAAACCAATCCGACCGTAATGTTGAGACCTATAAACGTTTAATAGAGGAATGGAACAAAGTAGGCGGAATTATGAAGGATGTAGGTATTCAGTTTGGGTACCATAACCATGACTTTGAGTTTGAGCCCATGGATGGTATTGTCCCTTATTATGATTTGTTTATGCCCAGGCTGGATCCTGATTTAGTAACCATGGAACTGGATGTTTTTTGGGCACACAAAGCAGGGCACGACCCGGTAGAAATATTTGAAAAATATCCAGGTAGGTTCCAGTTGTTGCACATTAAGGACATGCGTAACCAAGAGGATTCCATGCACGAAACAAAAGGTACCGACATGTGCAGCGTGGGGGAAGGTGTAATCGATTTTAAGCGGATTATGGAAGCGCGCGATGTGGCGGGCACCCAATATATTTTTGTGGAAGACGACAGCCAGGGCAATGGCAGGCCTTTTGAGGGTATTGAGTCCAGTATTAAAAACTTAACAACCCATATTTTAAAAAGCTAAGCCGGTGCCTGATATGGTTATAGCGGCAGTGGTTTATTTGCATGGTAGAATCTGGTGTTAAGTTGGGCATAAGCTAACGGCTCATGATATGCGGGGTAAGGGTTTTGTTAATTGTGATTAAAGTATGGTCGTTGAAGTGATTGCCCATTTAGCTGAATTGATGAAATACTTGAATACATTATCATAAAATACTAATTCCTGGAAATACATGATGCTAAGTTTTATTCTACTTGCTTGATTATTATACTTTTTCGGGTCAAAAAAAAGGGTTGTTAGCTCAGTTGGTTTAGAGCATTACCTTGACAGGGTAGGGGTCACTGGTTCGAATCCAGTACAACCCACTTTTTTTGATTTAATAATTTTTTTGGTTGCTTTTACTTCAAATAGCCCCGGCATTTTTTTTAGCCAAGCTTTTTTCCTGCCAGCCATTCATTCAATTGCCACTATTAAATTATCAATGGGCTTAGCCAAGTAAAATAAATGCCGGGATCTAGTATCTTACACAAGCACCCCTTCCTGTACAATATTAAAAGATAAAGGAGTTGGGTTTGCCAGGTTATCGTTTACCGGACAACGGTTTTTGATTGCCGAAATCCATTCTTCTATTAATTCCGGTGCCGCATCGGTGACAGGCGAAAACTGCACATCGATATTTTTAAAACCGGTTCTTTCTTCATTGGATTCTCCTAAGAAACGGGCTGGGTTCAGATTGCCCTGTATCTCAATTTTTAGCTTTTCGAGTTTTATACCCAATTCGCGAGCCGTAAGATGAGCTACCACGTTTAGGCATCCGGCATAACCGGCCAAAAGGTATTCAACAGGATTGGCGCCTGCATCCTCACCTCCAAGTTCGGGTGGTTCGTCAAGTGTAAGTTTGAATTGCCTTGCATTGGCGATAAATTTTGTCGGGCTTTGGGCCGCTCCTTCAATTTTAAATGTTAAATCAGACATAGTTATTATTGTTTAAGCTTTGTTTTTTTGTTACGGTGTAAATATAGAGTTTATTTTAACGCTTCAAAATAATAGAGTGTCGAAATAGGCTGCTAGTTAGGTAGGATAAACTACCTGACTTTGTTTCTTACCTATAAAGGAATATTTAAAAGAATATGTATTTGTCATGCCAAATAAGTGGGCATATATTCAGCGTTCACTTGTATTGGTGTGAAGGTTAAAAAATATCGTTTGTTATGTGATAATTTACTGTTTTTGTAAACCGAATGAAAAGGGTTGACAACTCAGTTGGTTCACATTTGCCGGCCGACAGACTGCGAGTATTATCTCAAAAGGGTAGGGGTTACTGGTTCCAATCCGGTACAACCCACATTTTATTTTCTGTCCTTCGTCCGGTAAACAAATTTTAGTTCACTCCAACCATTATCGATAACGGCTACTTTCATGCCTAACAGCTCTAATCAAGGATATATTCTCTAATCATATCTCGATTTAGGTCGGTTTTTATTTTTGAAATTCGGAGTGGATGATTTCCGTTGGCGGGGTAACTGAGGAAGAGTTTATTTTATCCCTTTTTTTTTTGATGTACGAAACCGTGGTGTTTCCAACGGTAAAGTCATAATTATTGTCAGATTTGCCCACTATTTCTATGCGGGCTCCCATTTTAGATTGTAAACTATATGCTTGAAATTTATTTTCCGCAATGGGATATAATTGCAGTTTTAAAGGGCTTACAGAACCAAAGTCAATCCCCAAGCCTGCAAATTTAAAATTTTCCGTAACAATGCTTAGAATCATACTTTCGCCCTCAAAGTTTTTATCATCGCTCAACGCTACCTGGGTTATATACCTATTGTCGCCATGTTGCGAAGGTACGGTTTTTATCAATTTGTAGTTGGGCTTGGTCATCCCTTCCATTTCTATTTCTGTGCTAATCTCTTTTTGCAATGTTGCCGAGGCCCCTATGAATTCAAAGCCCTGGAAATCGCCATCACTTAAAGCTCTTTCAAAAGCTTTTTCAATTTTTTTGTTTGGCACTATATTTACCCCTCCTGGCTTGTAGTTATCCGGGTCGAGCAGCAGGTCGTACAGCTCCTGGTTGTCAACCTCCAAATATATACTGTGCGCGTCGCCCGATATGCTAAACGTTTGGCCGGATGGAAACTGATAGGTCCCGATGTAAGGTTCAAGATCCCTTGCCACCGGATGTATTTTGGGTGGTAAAGGAATTTCGATGCCAAAAGTCAAGGCTTCAATGTCGTCCCTGACAACCGAAAAGCCTAAATTACCGTTGATGGTGGCATTGGTAAAAAGCATTGTAAGCAAGTCTTCCTCTACAAACCACCTTAGCTCGGCGCTGTTGCCCAATGTGCTGCCGCCGTCGTGTTGCCTCAGGTTACCGCCGTCGATAGCGTCCCAACCGTAGGCGTAATTATTTTTAAACGGCACGAACATTTTCCTCGTAGCTTCCTCGTTTAACACCGTATTGTTTTTTAAGGCTTCAACCCATTTATACATATCCCCGGTTGTTGACAAAATACCGCCATTGCCCATCAAATGCCAGGTAGGCTTGGTGAATCTACGTGTTGAGCCATTGTCATTATCACCATTGTAAATATGGGCGAATGCGGTGTCGTCCCAATTGGGCAAGCCGTACCCCGTATGTTGCATCCCGGCAGGGCCAAAAAGATATTTCCGTAAAAACGCTTCGTATCGCAGTTTGCTTTGCTTCTCGATGATGAGGGCCAATAGGCTGTAGCCTACATTAGAATATGCGAAGTCATCGCCCGGCGGGAACCTGGTTTCTGCGGCCATAACTTTTTCAATAAATTCACCTTTGGTAATAGGGTCGAAATCGTTACCGACAGCCGGTGGCAGCCCAGCAGTGTGGGTGAGCAGATGATGGATGGTGATGTTTTTTTTGTCATCGGGTACGTTGTCGAAATACTTGGGTAACTTATCTTCAGTGTTCAGTTTGCCCATCATTTCGAGTTTCATGACAGCGGCGGCCGTAAACTGTTTTGTTACAGAACCGGTTGAAAAAACAGAACTCGGGGTGTTCACTGTTTTTGTTGTCCTGTGGGCATATCCATAACCCTTATTTAGCAGGATTTGACCGTCTTTTGCAACTATTATAGCACCCGAAAAACCATAAAGCTCTGCCCCGGATAAATAGTCATCTACTTTTTTTCCAATGTTCTCCATCGCTTGTTGTGCGTGTAAGGTAACAGCTATCAAAAGTGCACACCCAATTATTTTTACTTTTTTCATCTCATTATAAATATTTGTTCTTATTGGTATTCGATGGAACTCGCCAATAATGTTTTCCCTTCCGCTTGTGCGAGACAAGTAATGTGAGAGGATACTCTCATAACCTGTCCCGATCTTTCATCGGGAGCCCGCCCCGACCATTCGGGGGCTCGTGTCATGTGATTATTTTTTTTTTTTTCCAATCTCTAACATTAAAGGTGCTTATGATTTCCTTTTGGTCAATTCAATGGTCGTGTGGCTGCCTGTCGCAGGCGGAGCTGTCCTGAACTCGATTCGGGAGAACGCTCCAAGCAATCATCCTCCTGCGTAAGCAATGTTAACGATAAAGTATATTGATTAAAAAGAAATGAAACGTATGAGACCAATATGTATTTAGAATGCAGAAAAATGAAATCCGGAATCGAATACCCGAGGCTTTACGTTTAATGTCATATTTCGGTTGTTCGTACCAACAAACAATAATATTGACTTTGAATAATTACATTTGAGAATATTCTTTCCTCTGATATTCTATCAAAAAATGACAAGATACCAAAGGAAAGTCCCTAATTTAGAGGTATGTACAAGAAAGTTTTAATCATATCGGGTCATATTTTATTCTGGATACTGGGGTTATATGTTATCTCCAAAGTGTTTGGAGTAGCTAGCGTAGAGGTTTATGCCGAGAGGGCCGATGGGGCAGAGGAGGTGGTTGTTACGTATAAGCATAATTTTATCAGAGCCACCATAGTCACTGTAGTATTGAGTGCAGTTGTTTTTTATTCCAATATTTTTGTGTTTTTAAAAACTTACTTCATTAATAAAAAGCTGGTGCCCTATATCATTAAAATATGGGGACTTACTCTTCTGCTTGTTTTATCCGACATCCTGCTCAATAAATATTTGAATTACCCACAAATTAAAAATGGGACCTTATATTTTCCTTCGATGGGGGTGCACATGGGGCTGTTTGTTTTTTACATCGCGCTGTCATTTGCCTATGCTTTTACCATTGAGTGGTACAAAAGCGAAAAGCTTAAAAATGAGATAGCCAAGGAAAATATCAGTTCCGAATTGAGCTTTTTAAAATCTCAAATCAATCCCCATTTCTTGTTCAACACCTTAAATAATTTGTACTCCATTGCCCAAAAGCATCAAATTAGCGAATTGTCAGCGGGTATTCAGGAGTTGTCGAATTTGATGCGGTATATGCTGTACGAAAGCAATGCAGAATTTGTGCTACTGCAAAATGAGGTGGATTATATCGAGAGCTTTATCGCGATTCAGCAATTACGGTTGGATGAAGAAGATGAGTTGATGGTTAATTTTGAAAAGAAAGGGGAGTTTGGAGCATGCAGTATTGCCCCGATGATTCTATTGCCCTTTGTCGAGAATGCCTTTAAACATGGATTCAGCTTAAACGAAAGCTCCGTGATACACATTACGCTGAAAGTTTTGCACGATGGCATTTATTTTAAAATTAGGAACAAGGCCTTTAAGCAGCATAGCATTTCGGATAAAAATGCCGGTATAGGGCTTGAAAACGTTACACGGAGGCTACATTTGATTTATCCCGGCAAACACCATCTGAAAATATATGAAACAGATGGTTACTTTACCGCTGAATTAAGAATTACTACAAATGGCTAAAATTAAAACAGTAATTATTGACGATGAGCCAAAGGCAATTGAGGTTTTAAAACGCTATTGCGACGATATGGAAATTATTGAGGTGGAGGCGACTTTTAGGGATCCGGTGAAAGCCATCGAATTTATTCAGCACAGCCCCGTTAACCTTATTCTTTTAGACATTAATATGCCTAAGTTAAGCGGGCTGGAATTTTTGGACATTTTAAACGCAAAACCTAAGATTATATTTACCACGGCCTATCCCCAGTTTGCGTTAAACAGTTATGATTACGATGCGGTTGATTATTTGCTCAAGCCGATAGACTTTCAACGTTTTTTAAAAGCCGTTATCAAAGCTCAAAAAATAATTGATGCCGAAAATGAACTGAAAAAGAAAACCCCCACCGAGGCCCAAAACAATAAAACCATTTATATTAAAAGCGGCCCACAGCTATACAAGATAAACGTTGAGGACATATTATACCTGGAAAAGGATGGGAACTATCTTTTATTCCATACCGTGGATAAAAAAATTCTGTCGCGACAAAACATGAAGGACATATTCGAAATACTGGATCCGAAGGACTTTATAAGGGTACACAAATCGTATGTTGTGGCCATACGGCACATCAATGTTATTGAGGCCCACCAGTTGCGGATGGGCAATGTTAAAATACCCGTAGGCCGAAACTTCAGGGAAGGGCTTTTAGAGATTACCGGAAGGGGTAACAAGTAACCGGGCACATTTGATTGGGGTTAGGTAGGTTAGGTGATTTTCCATTAATCTTTGTAAATTAAGCTTTTACCAATGTTAATTGTGTGTTCTTATCTATTAAAGTATAAAGGGTTACAGTATCAGTTGGTTCACTTACCTATAGGGCCCGCCTTTTGACCGGCCCTACCGGCAGTATTACTTTTATAGGACATAAGGCATCGGCTCTAATCGGGCACATTGCACTAATGTTCCAAACTGATTTCTCCAAGGGCAATCTGTCCTATTCCTTTATATCCAATGGGCCGTAATTAATGTTTAGCTTATCCCAAATGCGGGTGATATTATCCATCGATTTCCGGAACCTGTTATAATCTTTATTGTCTTTGCTTGTCCAGCCTGTTTCAGCGTAAGCCGCTATCCGGGGGAAGGTCTGGTATTCAACATCCTTGTTTGTGGGAGTCCACTCACTCCACATCTGACAGCCTAAACCAAAGATGTTTTTATGGTATTTTTCATCCAAATTATCAGGGATCGGATTAAATCCGTATGCTTTTTTCAAGTCAATGTTTTTGTAGCTATAATCTAAATATGTGTTTGAGTGCAAGGAATTAACAATGCTGTAGCCTTTTTGGGCAGCTTCGGTAATCAGTTCAATGTCGCCTTTCCAGAAATGCACCACTACATTCTTGGCCAATTCTGTTTCGGCTTCTTTATCTTGTTTTTTTTCTGCAAAATCTTTATGAATATTCTTACCCATAATTTCATTCCAACCCATCATTCTTCTTCCCTTACTTTCGATGAATTTTGAAATTTTATTGGTAAAGGCAATCTGTAAATCTGCCGGTGTATTGATTCCATTTTCTTTCATGTATTTTTGTACATGTTTTGATTCTTCCCAAACTTTGTAGCCCACTTCATCGCCACCAATATGAATTACTTCAGAAGGAAATAAGGCAAATAGCTCTGTCAACACATCTTTTATAAATTCAATAACTTCTGGTTTGGTAACATCATAATTATCGTAATGACGGCCAAAAGTAACGGGTACGTCAATCTTTTTTCCGGCAGTTCCTAACCAGCTGTATGCTGCAATGGCCGAGCTGGCATGTCCGGGCATTTCAAATTCAGGAACCACCGTTATATGTCTTTCGGCGGCATAAGCAACAATATCTTTTATTTGTTCTTGTGTATAAAATCCGCTATGCGCTTCGCCGGCAGTCTCGCCACTTCCCCAGGTTCCTGTTTCTGTATCTTTTCTTACGGAACCGATTTCGGTTAATTTAGGGTATTTTTTTATTTCAATCCGCCATCCCGCATCATCGGTAAGGTGCCAGTGCAAGGTATTCATTTTGAGCCTTGCCATCTCGTCAAGTATTTGTTTAACGAAGGCTTGGCCATGGAAATATCGGGCTTCGTCGAGCATATAAGCACGCCATCCAAATGCAGGAATATCTTCAATTTCTGCGGCTGCAACACTTGTACCCTTCACCATTTGTAATAAGGTTTGGATACCATAGAAATAGCCATTGTCGCCATTGGCCGAAATTGTAATTGTTTTTTTCTTGGCTACCAGACGGTATCCTTCGTCGCCCAGATTGTTTGGCTGCTCGGCAGATGAAAATATAATTTTACCCCCTTTGCCAGGAGAAATTCCTTGTTTGCCTAATTCGGCAGCAAGGTATTCCGAATGAGCTGTTTCTCCAATAACCGAAAATCCACGCGATAAATCCACACAGCCATCACCCGTTATCAATTTATTGGGGTATGGGATAATCTCTATTGGCTGCTCCGGGCATTTATGGGTTGTGCATGCCGCTATAAAGCCTGTTACTACTGCAATAATCAGTAATCTTAATTCCTTGTTCATAATATGTTATGTTAATATAGTTGTTTGATTCTTGGCCAACCAAAGTAATAAAGTCTTTTGTGCTAATCTTATCTTTTTTTGCGTACGACATGGAATTTAGAACATACCGCATGGCTTCCTTTCGGGCATAATCCTTATTGTTGCCTTTAACAGATACCCAAGGGGATTCCGGGGTGCCGGTATGTTTAAACATTTTGTTTTTATAATAGGTGTAATCGTCCCACTTTAGTTGAGCCTGCATGTCAACGGTGCTCAGCTTCCATTGGATCAGGGGATTTATTTTCCGTTCTTCGAGACGCCGTTTTTGCTCTTCGGGGTCAATGGAAAACCAGAGTTTCACGATTTTGAGGCCATCTTCCACCAGCATGTTTTCGAGCGATACCACTTGTTTAAGGAATAATTTGTATTGTTCCGGCGTACAAAAACCCATAACGGGTTCAACTACGGCGCGGTTGTACCAGCTGCGATCGAAAAAAACGATCTCGCCCGGATTGGGTAGATTTTCAATATAACGCTGAAAATACCATTGCCGTCTTTCAATATCGGTAGGTTTTGTTAATGCAACTACCCTATAAAATCTTGGGTTCAGGAAGCGGATAAAACGCATGATGGCACCGCCTTTTCCGGCACTGTCGCGACCTTCGAATATGATGAGCAAACGTTCCTTTTTTTCAATAATATCATATTGCAGTTTTATCAGTTCGGTTTGGAGATTGATGTATTCCGGATCGTTCTCGATAGAATGGTATCGCATCATAAGAAACCAGGTTAAATGTTTGACATGTTTTCGATGTTTTATCGCCCTTGTTTTATCGCCCTTGTTTATGCTCAGGCTTTCATTTTTTTCTTTTCACTATCTTTACAATACGATTATATACAATTTCTGCTAAATTCCAGTCATATCCATTAAAGTTAGTTGTATTGTTAAATTGAACAACAACTGCATCTATGTCTTTGTGGTATTTTGCAATACTCTGGTAGCCAACGAGCAGGCCTGTATGTTCGTACACGTAAACAGAGGAGTAGATCTCCTGTTCACCCTTATTAAATACTGTACCATCATTTAATGCGCGCAGGAATATGCCCACATCCTCCGCTGTAGCTATCATTAAGCCGGTAAATTCAGTCTTCATATCGTCTTCTATGCCAACGTAATAGCCGCTCATTACATCATCTATATTTACTTCATGAAGCGAACCATAAGTGTTTTTTAGCCCTAGCGGTTTCAGGATTTCGGCCTTGATATATTGTTGATGGGGATATCCCAGGGTTTTATCAATGAGGTCCGAGATCAGCATGTAATTTGTATTTGAATAGCCATAGCCTTCACCCGGTTCAAAATCACCCGGTAAGTCCAGTGCGTAATCCAGTGTTTCCTGTTTGTTTTTTGGTGGTTTGCTCCAATAGTCAGGATGATCAACAAAATTGGGGATGCCACTGCGATGTTGCAACATCATTTTCAGGGTTATTTCATCTGAATTTTCAATTCTTCCGGCAAGTTCCGGAAAGTATTCGGCGAGTGTTTTATCCAGGGATAAATCTCCTGCTTTAACTAATTTTACCGTAGCCACAGCCACATATAGCTTGGTAATGCTGGCAATCTTGAATAAGGCCTGCGGGTAAGCTGGTATATGGTTTTTACGGTCGTGCCAACCGGCGGCATAAAACTCCGGTGCTTTACCTGCTTGATCCACATAAACTATCATTCCATCAAAACCATGGCCAATTGCTTCATCCAGCTGTTCTTGAATGGTATCGGGTAATGGCAATATCCAGGCCTTAACTAATATCCATGGCACGAAGTATAAGGAGCCAATGCTTGCAATAATAAATGCTATTCTGAGTATCCTCCGTAAGGACGGGGCAGGTAGTTTTATTTTTCTTTTGATCATAGCGTCATGTTTTATTAAGACGGTTTATTGTAGATTACAGGCATTTTCCCTTTCCACTTCTGCCACAAATTATTATCACTAATTAAAGTAGCCATAAAGTGCCCTACATTAATGCGGCTTGTTTTACCGGCATTAAAAATGGCGCTTCTAATAGGTGAGGGGTGTATTTCGTAATCGCTAACTTCATTGTCGTTGCTTAGTCCATCTGGTCTAACGGCAGTCCATTCGATATATTTATTGTGCTGTCCGATTTTAATTCGTAAATAATCTGCTGCTTTTTCGTTATCTACATGTGGCGGTAAAAGTAAACGAAGAAGAGCAATAACACATTTTTGTGCAAAGGATATCGGTTCATTTAAGTCGCGATTGCGGTTACCTGTAGTATTCATCAAAATAAATCGTACGGCTTGCTCTGGTTTATTCACCTTTATGGCATCACATAGTCTGCGCGTAGCATCCGTAACCAATTTCCTGGGCTGCCCATAGATACCTTTCCAGCTTAAATTATGACCAAGACACGATACAACGGCCTGGCAATCCCTACTGTATTCGCTCAATTTCTTTTCGCTTACGGCAGAGATGCTTGCAGTGATGATTTGAAGGTGGTCATTATTTCGCCATAGTTCCGGCAACTTTTCCGGAGCTCGTACAATTGCTTTAACTTTATGCTTTTTAATAAGAAGTTGTTCAACTAAATGTCTTCCTGTTGCACCACTTGCACCTACTACTAAAACTGTCATGATTTTATTTATTTTGTTTTTTGAATACTTATTTGCCGGGGCGCTACTTTATTAAATTTCCATTTCAATCCAAACAAAGGTCTTAAGAAACCAATCCTTTTAATGATAAGATCATAAATTATATAACAAACGGTAAAGGTGAAGGTTGTTATAAGCACGAATTTCATAATAGGAGATATCTTCAGCGGCAAGATGACTATAGCGCCGGCATACAGGGCAAACATATGAATAATATATACCGGATAAGCGGCTTGACTTAAGTAGCTTAGCGCAGCACTAGGCTTGTTTAGGTATCGGTAACCGAAGCCGAAAACACCAAATATCCAACAATTTGATTCAATGACTATCAGATAGCCCGGGGAATTTGTTTCGAATACGAGTAATCGAAGGATAAATAATACAGTAGCTAAGCCTATATACAGCCATTTCCATTTCGAAACCGTTTGCCAAAACTTTTTTCCACTGTAAACAACAATAAAGCCAAGAAAGAAGGCCAGCAAGCCAAGGAAAAAACCATGTAGTGTTTCCGCGTACATTGTAAATATCTGTGGTTTAACAATAATTACTTCCAATACAAATACGATGGATATGGCCAAGGGGCCTAATGGATTGCTCATAAAGGTGGAAAGTCCTTTCCTGAATTTTCCTTCTTGTTTTTTCATAAAATAAAGGAAAAGTGGAGACAGCAACAGTACATATATAAAAATATTTCCAAGAAACCATAAATGACCCGCATGAGGGTAATAGCTTAAGGGCAGGTTATAGTATTTCTGAAAGATAATAATGTGGAGAGGGGCAATGGCCACAATCCCGAAGATCAAAGGTAAGAGGATTCGCTTTGTGCGTTCGAAAAGCAATTGCCAGAGGTTTCGTTTTTTCATGGAAAAATATAAGCCCATGCCCGAAACGTAAAATAAGAATGGAATCCGCCATACGTTTAGCATAGTCATTGGTTTCCATAGATTGTCTATGCTTTCTTCACTTCTTATAAAGCCAATAAACATGGCCCACGGTTGAAAAATGATGGCTATATGATAAATCAATAATAAGCCAATGGCTATTACGCGTAGCCAATCGATATCGTGTCTTCTTTCTGTTTTCATTTTGAATAATTTTATTGGACTATGTATATGGTGAGATAACTTATGGGAGGTATCATATTGTGCTTTTAAAAACATGATTGAATTATATCAGTTTTATAGCGAGTAGAAAGTTGTTTTATTTAAAACTTCCTTAACTGGTACCCCGGGATTTATACCGGGGTACTTCTAAAGTATAAAATGTAATAGATCCGTGGTTGGTTCTTTACTGCAGCATCATGGCAATAACAGGGCGCGTCTTTTCTATTTCATTCAAATCAATTTGCAGCCCCATCGGCGCCAATTGTTGTTGGAGCATTACATATACCGGTTTTATCTCGGCAAAAGGGCCCATTACAGATTCTCTGGGTGTTGCACCAAAGTTGTTTTTAATTGTTTTATCTGCTTTGGCATCAATAAGCATCTGTACAATTTCTACATGACAAAAGAAAGCGGCCGTATGCAAAGCTGTAGCTCCATCATTGTTTTGGATAGATAAATCAGCACCGGCATCTATCAACACTTTGGCTATTTCTTTTTTTCCAAATGTGGCTGCGGTAATCAAAGGGGTAGAACCACTCATGGCTTCCTTTTCGTTAATGTCCGTTTGTGCTGCAATGTGCTGTTTAACCACATCAATAAGGTCGGATAATACGGCCGTATAGATATCCGTTTTTGGTGTAGCAACAGTTGTTTCGGTATGGGTGCTTGCCGCGGATTTTGACTTATTGCCCGTATGTGTACAAGCATTGGCGAATAAAAGGATAAGGAATGAAAGAATGAACAAGTTTTGCTTTGAATTAATTTTTAATGTTTTCATGATTGTAATTTTTAAGATTTAATTTTTAAATTTCTGTTGATACAAAGGTGGGGCGAAACACAAGGCAGTATGCAACAGCTATGCGGCAAAAAATATTAAGTTTGAAAAAACGATAAAAATTATGATGCAGGGATGTAAATTATGGTGCAAAATGGACTTATTCCACCAATGTATAGATACACCTATTGGATGTATGTGCATAAATTTAACTAATTTTGGAGGGTAGGAAAAAACCGTATGTCAAACACAGCAAATAGCGAAAAAGATTTTACAGATCAGTTAGAATCCATTATTCTGGAGAACCTTTCTAACGAACAGTTCGGCGTTTCTGAACTGGCCGAAATTATGAATATGAGCCGTTCTAACTTGCTTCGGAAAATAAAAAAGAACACCCAGCTCTCGGCAAGCCAATTTATACGGCAGGTACGTTTAAAAAAGAGTATGCAGTTGCTCAAACAGACTTCTTTAAATGTTTCTGAGATTTCTTTTCAAGTTGGCTTTGGGAGTACCTCCTATTTTATAAAATGTTTCCGCGAGTATTATGGTCACCCACCCGGAGAGCTCGGAAAGGGAACCTTGGACGAAGAAAAAGAAAGTGGACAAACTCATTTTTTTAAGAAGTACCAAGTACAACTTACTGCGCTTGTATTTCTGATACTACTGATTATATCCATCTTAATTTTTAGTAAAAAACATACAGCTATCGCAGTAGAAATTGAAAAATCGATAGCGGTATTGCCCTTCAAAAATGAAAGCAGTGATTCTTCAAACCTGTATTTTGTGAATGGGCTGATGGAATCTACCTTAAATAATCTTCAGAAAATAGAAGATTTACGGGTGGTTAGCAGAACTTCGGTAGAGAAGTACAGGCATTCCAACAAGAGCATTCCGGAGATAGCCGAAGAGCTGAATGTAAATTATCTGGTGGAGGGCAGTGGTCAGCGTGTTGGAAATCAGGTGTTACTCAATATCCAATTGGTTGAAGCTTCAACGGATAAGCCCATTTGGGTTAAGCAATATAATCAAAAAGTGGTGGATGTATTTGACTTGCAGAATGAAGTGGCCCGGAAAATTGCGGATGCCATTAAAGCAATAGTAACACCTGCCGAATTAAAACAAATTGAAAAAATACCTACTGAAAATTTAGTAGCTTACGATTATTATCTCCGGGCACTTGAGCATATGAATGAGGAAACCAAGGAAGGTTTGGAAAAGGCGATTCCTTTATTTGAAAAGGCGATAGAAAATGATAAGCAGTTTGCCCTGGCTTATTCGAATGTTGCCATAGCCTATTTTTTTCTGGATATGTACCAGAAACAAAAAAACTATACCGAACAAATTAACAGCTTTGCAGACAAGGCATTGCTTTACGATTCCAAATCGGCTGAAAGTCTCATGGCCAAGGCACTTTATTACTTGCAAATTGAGGAGTATAAATTGGCCTTGCCACACCTCGAAAAGGCCCTGGAGTACAACCCTAACTCATCGGCGGTGGTGCAAATGCTTGGCGATATATATGCGCGCGTTGTTCCTAATACCGGAAAATACCTGGAATATGCTTTAAAAGGTATTCAGCTCGATATTGCAGCCAATGACTCCAGCACCCAAAGCTTCATTTACCTGCACCTTAGTAACGCACTCATCCAAAACGGCTTTGTAAATGAGTCAATGACCTATATCAACAAGTCGCTTAGCTACAATCCTGAAAATAATTACTCGCCTTACTTAAAAGTATTTATCATGTATGCCAGAGATGGCGATTTAGAGCACACTAAAAAGCTATTGATAAAGGAATTGCACAAGGATACCACCCGTTTAGATATTTTACAGGAAGTGGCAAAATTTTATTATTATCAGGAAAAATATGATAGTGCCTTTTATTATTATGAAAAGTTTGTAAATGCCAGAGAAGAATATGGTTTGAATATATATCCTCAGGAAGATGCTAAAATTGCCATGGTTTACAAGAAGATGGGTTTTGATGAAAAGGCTTCTGATTTTATTACTGACTATACCAAATATTGCGAAAAGGACCAGTCGATATACAAAAGTGCCAGCACAGCAGTGAAGTACGCTTACGAAGGAAAAAATGAGATGGCTATAGAACAGCTCAAAAAATTTGCAACACAAAGCAATTATCAGTACTGGATCATATTATTCTTGGAAATGGATCCGGTTTATAACGGGCTTAGAAATCATCCGGAGTTTAAGCAGGTTGTGCAGAAAATTGAAGATCGTTTTTGGGATAGCCATCATCAACTGAAAAAAACATTGGATCAGAAAGGATTAATTTAACAGCTTGTTTTAAATTGTGGCTTGGGCATCCGTCCATTATCCGATAGTTAGTCCTATTACTTCCCGATAAGCAAACCCGGGGATAAACCCATAGAGCGCTCCCAAGCAGATAAAATAGAACGGCGGAGTATTCCAAACGAAGTGCTTAAGGTTGTACTTTTGTTGGTGTAATGCACTTTGGGAGTTTAGGAAAATGTATCCTTTAAAATCTTTTCATGTTTGCGTATTGTTTGGTTCAAAATGTTTATCCTGTTCTCAGGATGAGTCTAAAATTTAAATTACCTAATTCCGCTATCATCGGTCTATTTTTTGTTTTTTAATGATCCGATGGAACCCCATATATTAGTCATCCACATTCCCTTGGGCGGGAGCGGTTTTGTTGAAGGTACTCTCAAACACAACCTGATCCTTCAGGGTTTCCTCAACCGGCCGGTCAGCTAAATTGTCATCCGGGTAGCTTATGGAGCGTATCATTGAAAATAAATAAAAAGTTGGGGTGCTTGTAGATGAGGATTAGAACATTTAAGTTTATTTTCTATATTTGAAAAGTGGGACGGGATTATCTATAGGTGAGGTTAACAGAAGAAGGTGTAATTATACTACAATGCCTTAGGTTAAATGCAACAATATTCAGATAATTTTTGAAGCACTTAGGTTAAATCTAAATTAATATTTTGAGGTCATTAAAAAATGAGATATCAAGCGTATACACTTAAAAACTATTTAACACTTTCACAAGTTCAATCGTCATTATCACCAGCCGAAATTGAGGCGATTCGAGTCGTTGGAAACGTACTTCCTTTTAAAGCTAATAATTATGTTGTAAATGAGTTGATAGATTGGGGTAATTTATCCAATGACCCTATTTACCATTTAACATTTCCACAAAAAGAAATGCTTTCACACAAGCATTTTCAAGAAATAGAAAAAGCATTAAAAAATAATTTATCGGCACCGGAGCTTAAATCAATAGTTGATAATATAAGGTATGATTTAAATCCAAACTCTTCCGGACAGATGGAAAACATTCCTGTTTTAGGTGAGGTCAAGTTATCAGGGATGCAGCACCAGTACAATGAAACAATCCTGTTTTTTCCCAGGAGTAGTCAAACATGCCATGCGTATTGTACTTTTTGTTTCAGGTGGCCACAGTTTGTTGGGATAGATGATTTAAAATTTGCTGCTCAAGAAACCAGTTTGCTGGTGGAGTACTTACAACAACATCCCGAAGTAACGGACGTTCTTTTTACTGGCGGCGATCCTTTGGTGATGTCTGCAAAAAAACTTCAAGAATATATTGATCCCCTTTTAAATGCAGATTTACCCAACTTGCAAACTATTAGAATTGGTACAAAAGCATTAAGCTATTGGCCTTATAGGTTTGTAAGTGATAAGGATAGCGATGATTTGCTCAGGCTATTTGAAAAGGTGGTAAATAGTGGTGTTCAGCTTGCCTTTATGGCTCATTTTAATCATTCAAACGAATTAAAAACCAAAGTGCTTGAAACAGCCATAAAGCGAATACGGAACACAGGGGCAGTTATTCGAACGCAATCCCCAATAATGAATCATATAAATAATAGTGCGGATGAATGGGCAGAAATGTGGAAACGACAAGTGAATCTGGGTTGTATTCCTTATTATATGTTTGTGGCACGCGATACCGGTGCGCAAAAATATTTTGCGGTTACCTTAGAGGATGCCTGGAAGGTATACCGAGAAGCTTATAGTAAGGTGAGTGGTCTGGCAAGAACAGTAAGAGGGCCAATTATGTCGGCTAATCCCGGCAAAGTTCAGGTATTGGGTGTCAACGAAATCAACAATGAAAAGATTTTTAACTTGATGTTTACTCAAGGAAGAAACCCTAATTGGGTAGGGCAACCATTTTTTGCTAAATATAATCCTGATGCGATTTGGTTAAATGATTTAAAACCTATAGATGGTAAGTCCAAGTTCTTTTTTGAGTAGGACAAATACATGTATTTAAATTTGGGGCGGCACAACATAGGGTGTAAGATTCGCATGCTCCTTATTCGCAGTCATTGTTTTGTGAGTTAACTCGCTTGTTATTAAGCGAGTTAAGATTGTGAAAAATTAAAAGCTTGCAATAAAAATGCTATTAATTATAGACAGCTGCCGGTTAATTAACCGGCAGTGCTTTCAAACGCTGAGTTTTTTATTTTATATACTTTTTTACGCCAGGCGTTTTATACCTTCCATATTTCCCTTTATGCTATTCTCGCATTCCTAAAAGGGTGAGCTGTTTAGTCCAATTGGTCATCATATTCTTTATTCCTGAATATTTCCTCTCACCTCGGCCAAAAATGTTTTCATCTTATCCGAATCCTTATTTTCGATAATATTCAACAAGTCTTTCAGCTTCAGCCTTATCTTCTCTACTTGTCCGGCGGTAAAGGGATTAAATAAAATTTCGGATAACAGATAATCGTCTTCACTAAGCAGTCCTTTGGCAATATCCAGGTGTTTATGGAAAGTAGTTCCGGGAGCATCCTGCTTTTTCATACAGGCCGCAAAAACAAGCGTGGATGAAAAAGGAACGGACAAAGAATAGGCAATGGTTTCGTCATGTTGAATAAAGGTGTACTCATGGATGTTAAGTCCCAGGTTACCAAAAAAGTCTTTAAAAAAAGCCTTGCCTAAATGGTCGCCCTGAGAAATGATAATGGCATGGTGCTCGCGCAATGCCTTTAGGTTACCAAAAGTAGGGCCAAACATTGGATGGGTAGAAACATAGCGCATACCGGTTTTGTCGTAATACTCCTGAAAGCCCGTTTTTACCGACGAGATATCCGAAATGATACAACTTTTGGGCAGATAAGGCATCACCTCTTCAAACGCAGCAATGGTATATTTTAGCGTAACGGCATTAATCAATAGCTCCGGCTCAAACTGTCTTATTTCTTCCAGCTGGGTTAATCTTTGCGTATTGAAAATATATTTCAGTTTTTCAAAATTTGGATCGTAAATAGCAACATCATGGCTCAGGCAGAGCGCATCGGTTAGCCATGTGCCCATTTTACCGGCACCCAGTATGCATATTTTCATAGTTTATTTATGGTAACAAGAATTAAATACAGAGTATCAAGTACAAAGTACAAAGTAAATAGCATCAGGTATCAAGATAAAGAAAGTACCAGCTTTTTATAATCTTACTACCTGATGCTCACATCTTGATAATTGCTATTTATTCATTATCTTATTCTGGCGGGCTACGGATTCCTGGTGTATGTCTTCAAACAGGGCAGTCAGGAACTCCTCCGACAAACCAAGTTTTGCACCACGCTCCTTCCGGTCGTTCATAATTTCATCGTAGCGTCGGGTTTGTAAAATGGTGATATTGTTTTCTTTTTTATAGATACCGATGGCTTCGGATATCTCCATTCTTTTCTGAAGCACCTCCAGAACGGAATCGTCCAGCTTATCTATTTCACGGCGTAGTTGATCCAGCGTAACCCTGGGTTTTTGTCCAATTTGAGGGGCACGAAGCACTATTTTATCGGTAATTTCCTTAAGCTCGGTGGGGGTTACCTGTTGGCTGGCATCACTCCATGCTTTTGCGGGGCAGCGGTGCGACTCTACCAACAAACCATCGAAATTAAGATCCATGGCTTCTTGTGAAATTTCGTAAATCAATTCGCTCTTACCACCTATGTGCGAAGGGTCGCAGATGATGGGCAAATTAGGAATACGTCGTTTGAGCTCGATAGGAATTTGCCATTGCGGATGGTTACGATACTTGCTTTTGTCGTAGGTGGAGAAACCGCGGTGAATGGCTGCCAGCTTTTTGATACCTGCCTGGTTAACTCTTTCCAGTGCGCCAATCCATAATTCTAAATCTGGATTAACCGGGTTTTTTACCAAAACAGGAAGGTCAACACCCTTAAGTGCATCGGCAATTTCCTGAACAGCAAACGGATTAGCCGTGGTTCTGGCACCAATCCAAAGAATGTCGATACCCGCTTTGATCGCTTCAAAAACATGGTTTGCATTGGCCACTTCGGTACCCACAAACATACCGGTTTCTTCTTTTACTCTTTTTAGCCAGGGTAGGCCTAAGGTACCTACACCTTCAAAAGCACCCGGACGTGTACGGGGTTTCCAAATACCGGCTCTAAATATTTTATATCCCGCTTCGGACAATTGGGTGGCAGTTTCTAAAACCTGCTCTTCTGTTTCGGCGCTGCACGGGCCGGCAATCATCCAGGGGCGTTCCAGGTCTAATCCCGGAAGGCTGATTTTCTCAAGGTCTAATTGTATCATTTTAGCATTCTTTGTCATCGTTATATATGTTTTTATTTGTGCGGATTAAAAAGTGTTTAATTGTGTATTGGTACAAAAAAACAGTATCTAGCTATTGCTTATTCTTTGTATGGATTCGTTTAGTACCGCTGTAGTGGAGCAAAGCGAGATGCGAATATGCCGATTGCCCCCTTTGCCGAATATGCTGCCCGGTGTAATAAAAACGCGTGCATTTTTCAATACTGCATCTGTAAGTTGTTCGGGCGACTCAGCACTGTCGGGTATTTTTGCCCAGATAAACATACCCGATTGGTTTTTACTGTAGCTGCATCCCAACATATCCATTATTTTCCAGGCCAGCTCTCGGCGTTCCTTATATGCCCGGTTCACCTCTGTGTACCAGTCTTTATCTAAACTCAATGCTTTAGCGGCGGCTAATTGTAAGGGTTTAAACATACCACTGTCTACGTTGCTTTTTACGCGGATTATGTACTGGATAAGTTCGGGTGCTGCGGCTACCATGCCTACACGCCAGCCCGCCATATTGTGCGATTTGCTTAGGGAGTTTAACTCGATGCAGGTTTCTTTGGCTCCCTCAACGCGAAAAATGCTTAGTGGATTATCGTTTAATATAAAACTATAGGGGTTATCATTACAAATAAGGATGTTGTGTTTTTTGCCAAAGCGCACCAGTTTCTCCAAGAGTTCCGGCGTGGCATTGGCTCCTGTGGGCATGTTGGGGTAATTTACCCACATCAGCTTCACCTTACTCAAATCCATAGCTTCCAGCTTGTCAAAGTCGGGCTGCCAGTCCTGCTCTTCTTCCAAATCGTAGCTAATCATTTTAGCCTCTACCAAATTCGATACCGAGGCATAGGTGGGATAGCCCGGGTTGGGAACTAAAACCTCATCGCCCGGATTTAAAAAAGCCATCGAAATATGCATAATACCTTCTTTGGATCCTATTAATGGCAAAATTTCACTGGCAGGATTTAATGTAACCTTAAAGTGCGCTTTGTACCATTGGGCAAAAGCGTTGCGTAGTTCGGGTACACCGATGTAGCTCTGATAACCATGGTTTCCAAGCTCCGATGAAGAATTGTAGAGTTCTTTTAATACTTCCGGATGTGGAGGTCTGTCGGGGTTCCCAATGCCCAGGTTGATAATGTCGATACCCTGTTGGCGCATCTGATCTATTTCCCTCAGTTTTTTCGAGAAATAGTATTCTTTTACTTCGCTAATGCGATTGGCCGGATGAATTTGCATGATTAAAATGTTTTTTGTTCAGAAAGTGACCTGTTGTCGTTGCTCACCGTATCAAAGGATCTTTTACAAACGTGATATTCGCCCAGATTCTTCAGGTTTTTGGTTAAGGGGCGTATGGCATCCAGGGATTGCAGATAGCGGTTGTAATCGTCGAATACCAAATCGATATAAAACATATACTCCCATTCGTGGCCAACAATGGGCAGGGATTGTATTTTTGAGAGGTTGATGTTGTAGAAGGCCAGTACCGATAAAACTTTTGACAAACTACCCTCGGAGTGCGGAAGAGAAAAAACCAAGGATGATTTGTTCACTTTATTAGCAACCAATAGTTCTTCTACTTCAATTTTTCCCTTGTCGGAGATGATTAAAAAACGTGTGAAATTACGTTTGTTGGTCTCAATGTCTTTGGCAATTATTTCCAGGTCATATTTTTCGGCAGCCAGCTGGGGGGCTATGGCGGCCATGCCTTTCAGTTGGTTGTCGCGGATCCATTTACCGCTCAAGGCAGTATCGTCGCGCGATATCATTTTAATGTGTGGATATTGTTTAAAGAACTCGGCACATTGAGCCAGCGCCATGGGGTGGGAGTGAACCTCGGTAATGTCCTCGATGGATTGACCGGGTAAAGCCAATAATTGATGTTTAATCCGCAGTTTGTACTCCCCAATAATTACCAGGCCTGAATCTTTAAGCAGGGTATAGTTTTGCAGGATGCTACCCACTAAAGTGTTTTCGATGGCAATAATGCCGTACACGGAACTGTCTTTCTTTAAGGTCGAAAAAATCTCTTCAAAAGTGTTGCATTCCACCATTTCTATATCCTCGGTGTTAAAGTAGGCTTTGGCTGCAATTTCGTGGTTGGAACCACCTCCGCCTTGTATTGCTGCCTTTTTAGTTTGTTTCATAATGTAATTATAATATCAGTCCGTGATTCTAAGTCCATACTTAAAACAAAAAAAGTCCCACCTGTGTAAGGCGGGACTTTAAATTTTTTGTTAAAATTTATATACTATTTACCCACCTCTTTTTGATTGCAGAATCCAAAAAAGTAAAAATAAAAGCTATAAAAAAAAGTAATGTGGGTCATTATATCTTGTTTAATGCATGCAAATGTAGTATAAAAAAAATTGTAAGGAAATTTTTTGGGTAAAAAATAGTTAATTTTCTGTTTTCCTGCTGTTATTTTGAAAGTGATGAAGCTGGTTTAGTAATAATTGATAAGTTTTAGAGGTAGGTAAATTGTTGACTATATCTATTTAAATATTATTTCTCCCAGATACCCAAGCCGTAAATTCTTCCGTTTTACCCCTAAATCCCCTAAAGGGGACTTGGACACTCTTCAAATATGAGAATTCATATTCTTTTAAATGACATTGCAAAGCTGTAAATCGAAGCCCCTTTAGGGGTTTGGGGTAGGCCAAGCTGCAAATCATATTTAGTAAATTGCATATCGCCAATCGCATATCACCTATCTTCCCTAATACGACCTCAACAATATCCCGACGTATTATCCCTTACCCTTCTATCTCGCTTAGTTCTAGCCAGCGCATTTCATTTTCGTCCACCAACTTAATGATGGTGCTCAGGCGTTTAGCTTTTTCGATAAGGGCCTCGGCATTTAAGTTTCCTGAGTTCAACTCGTTTTCCAGCGTTTCTTTTTCAGTATTTAGTTGTTCTATTTCTTTTTCCAGCTTTTCCATTTCCTTTTTCTCCTTAAAAGTAAGTTTGCGCACTTTTTCTTTTACAGGAAAAGGTTTCACGGGTTCCTTTTGGACTTTTTCTAATTTTTTTTGCTCTTTTTCCTGCCCTAATTTATATTCGTGGTAAGCAGAGTAGTTACCCGGAAAGTCTTTTATTTTCCCTTCTCCTTTAAATACAAAAAGATGATCTACTATTCTGTCCATAAAATATCGGTCGTGCGATACGATGATAACGCAACCCTTAAAACTCAAAAGATATTCTTCCAACAGACTTAAAGTAAATATATCTAAATCGTTGGTTGGCTCATCCAGAATTAAAAAGTTAGGGTTTTTCATTAGTACAGTCATTAGGTACAGCCGTTTTTTTTCCCCGCCACTAATTTTTTCAACCAGCACATGGTGCATCTCGTTGGGGAACAGAAAATAACGCAGAAATTGTGCCGGGCTCATGGTATTGCCCGAACCCAATGTTATGTGCTCCGATATATCCGAAATAACATCCAGCACTCTTTTTGTAGGATCTATATCCATACCGCTCTGACGGTAGTGTCCTACTACTACCGTTTCGCCTTTTTCCAGATGGCCACTGTCAGGCTCTAACGCACCCGTTATTATATTTAGGAAAGTAGTTTTTCCGGTTCCGTTTTTACCGATAATCCCTACTTTTTCGCCTTGGGCAAATTTGTAGCTAAAATCATTTAGTATTTTTAAATTGCCAAAAGCTTTGTTTACATGGTGGCATTCAATAATTTTTTTACCCAAACGCGCCGATTGAATATTTAGCTCTAAATGCTGCTCAGTCGTGCCGCTGTCGGCTTTTTTCTTTAAATCGTAAAAGGCATCGATACGATATTTGGCTTTGGTAGCACGTGCCTGTGGCATACGATTCATCCATTCCTGTTCTTTCTTAAGCAGGTTTTTGGCTTTATCTACTTGTGCGTTTTGGGTTTGTATGCGTTCTTCTCGTTTTTCCAGAAAATTTTGATAGTTCCCCTTGTAGTTATAAATTGTTTGATCGGCCAGTTCCATGATCTCGTTGCATACACGATCTAAAAAGTAGCGATCGTGGGTTACCATCATCAGGGTACATCTGGATCGTTCCAGATAGGCTTCTAACCACTCTATCATTTCCAGGTCCAGGTGGTTGGTGGGCTCGTCCAGTATTAAAAATTGCGGCTCGTTGATAAGCAGGTTGGCCAGGGCCACCCTCTTTTTTTGTCCGCCCGATAGTTGGCCTATCTGCTGGTTGAAGTTGGTTATTTTGAGCTGCGACAGGATAAGTTTAACCTGTGATTCGTAATCCCAGGCATTTAGCTTGTCCAGCTCCTCAATTAGTATGCCCAATTCATCGTGGTTTTCTTCACTCAGTGCTTTTTCGTAGGCTTTTATGGCTATTACCTGCGGATTGTCCGAGGCGAAGATTTCTTCCATAACGGTATGGTCATTATTTAAAACAGGGAGCTGCTGCAGGTATCCCACCGAAACACCCTTGCGGTAGGTAACCTGTCCGCTTTCGTTAGGCAGCACACCGGCAAGGATATTCAGTAAGGTAGTTTTTCCGGTTCCGTTACGGGCAATCAGGCCAATTTTTTGTCCCTCCGATACCCCAAAAGTTAAGTTGTCGAATAATTGTATGTCGCCCCAATGATGGGTCAGATTCTCTACAGAAAGGTAATTCATTTTTCAGTATTCATTTCATTTTTCAGCAAGCAGTAGGTAATATGTCTTATTTTATAGGGAGGTTGACTGATTACTGTATAATGTTAATTGTTAAATGCATCCGCATACAAAGCCATCTGCCAATGAGTCGAGGACTTCTTTTTCCTTGGCCTTTTCCTCCTCTGTGTCTTTGCATTGATTACAAACAGGTAGGTTGGTGACTTTGTTTTTTAATTTCGCCTGTTCCAATTTCTTATCACATACAAAACATTTAGTCGAAAAATTGCTCTTTTCTTTACGGATGGTCATATGATTTTGTATCTTTTGGTATCATAATTGGTGCAAAAGTAACGAATCTATTTATTATAAGGTGATGGTTAAAAATATAAAAGTAGTTTTACTGCTTGCATTGGTCTTTGTGATAGCGAATGCATGGGGTCAAAATGCAGCCAAAAGCAGAACGGATAAGAGCACGAAGAAAACGCAAGCCTTTGAGCAACTGAAGGTGATGATTAGGGACAAGCCTATTGAGTTTGTTGCCGAAAGGGCTTTTCCGATGGGATTTAAAAATATGGATCTATTCAACAATCCCAATCATCTGAGGATTGTGGGAGATAGTGCCTTGGTTCATATGCCTTATTTTGGAAGAGCTTACAGTGTTACCCCCGGTGAAAGAGGAGGTTTTCATTTCGAGGGCCTTATGCGAAATAAGAAGGTTAAGGTAGATGAGCGCAAACGCAGGATAAGGATTTCTTTTGAGATGAAAGAAAGCAATGATCAATATCAGTTTTATTTGGAAATAACGGGGAAAGAGAATGCCACCTTAAATATCAGTAGCAATAACCGAAGTCCAATTTCGTATCATGGTAAGGTGGAAGAGTGGAAAAATGAGGATTAATTTTTTTCTGCCTACTTATAAAAACTTTAGTGTTTCTGTTCAATAAAAAATAATCTGCTCCGGTAGATGCCGGAGCAGAATGTTTTTTTTTATTCCACTACCATTTCCTTGGCCAGTCTATTGGCTTCTTCCTTACTTTTAAGCATGCTAACCAGTTGTAGGGCAAATTTCATGGCAGCACCAATACCCTTGGCAGTAACAATGTTGCCGTCCACTTCCAGGGGAGCACCGGTGTGTTTGGCGCCCGTTAGTTTACCTTCAACTCCCGGATAACAGGTGGCGGTTTTGTCTTTAAGCAGCCCTAAGCCACCGAGCACAAGTGGGGCGGCACAAATGGCGCCAATCAGTTTACCTTTGTTCGAAAAATCAACCAGTAATTCTTTTAAAGCTATATGCTCGTTTAAATTCGTACTGCCAGGCAGGCCTCCGGGGAGTACCAGTAAATCGGCACCCGAAAAGTCGGCATCGGCAAACACAACATCTGCCACTATAGGTATTTTGTGTGCCCCGTGCACCTCTCTTTTATCGGAAATAGATACTGTGGTTACATCAATTTGGGCTCTGCGCAAAACATCAATGGGTGTAATGGCTTCAATTTCTTCAAAGCCTTCGGCTAAAAAAATAAATACTCGTTTCATAATATATGTTTTAATGTTTTTCTTCGCTAATTATTCAAAAATACCAATTGTAAATGTAAGGTTCAAAGATTTGGACTAAGTATTTAAAACAAAAGCTTTTGTTTTGAGTTTAAATTGGGGTTAATTGGTTTTCCGATAGGATTATAATATAGAAAATAGAATTTGTATATCTTTGACCGTTCAATAACGTATACATTTAGTATGTTTTTACAAAAAAAAGAAAAGCCGGCAATAGTAAGTGCCAATATAACAGTTCCATATAAGGACTTAGGAAGTAAGATTCAATTATATTCCTCATTATACACTTCGGTAGACAAAGTGGCCATTTTTTCGGAGAACCGGCTAGGCTGGATTTATAGCTTTTATTCGGCTTGGAATAATGATGCGCTGGTAGTACCCGTAGATTTTATGAGCACGGTAAATGAGGTGGCGTATATTTTAAATGATTGTCGACCCGAGGTTATCTTCGTTTCCAAGGATAAAAATAACGATTTGGAACAGGCCTTGGCTCAGGTAAATTATCAACCCAAAGTACTATTGATTGATGACTATGAGCAGGCAGCATGCGATGCATTTGATGCTTTCCCTGTAATAGAACCCGACGAACAAAAAACGGCTGTTATCATTTATACTTCTGGTACTACCGGAAGCCCCAAAGGGGTTATGTTATCATTTACCAACTTGTTATCGAATATTAAAGCCGTTTCGGTGGATGTGGAGATTTACCAACCCAATGATACCATTCTGTTACTATTGCCCTTGCATCATATTTTTCCCTTGTTAGGTACAATGATTATGCCCCTGTTTACAGGTGCTACAGTTGCTATGTCGCCTTCCATGGCATCTGAGGATATTATAAAAACGATGCAGGATAATAAGGTGACTCTGCTAATAGGCGTGCCTCGTTTGTTTAGCGCTATACGCAAGGGAATTAAGGATAAGATTAACAAAAGCAAGGTGGCAAGTGCATTATTTAGCCTGGCCGAAAAAATTAATTCCAAAGCTTTCTCCAAACTTGTATTCGGAACCGTACACAGAAAATTTGGGGGGCATATTCGTTTTATGGTTTCGGGCGGTGCCGCCCTGGATACTGCAGTAGGTAACGATTACAAAACGCTGGGCTTCGATGTGCTCGAAGGGTATGGCATGACCGAAGCGGCACCCATGATTACCTTTACGCGACCCGGACATATTAAAGTGGGCTCGCCAGGTTTTAGGTTACCCCAATGTAAAGTGGAAATACGCGACGGCGAAATTGTGGCCAAAGGTGATAATATTATGCAAGGTTATTATAACCGTCCAAACGAAACTGCCGAAGTGCTTAAGGACGGTTGGCTTTATACCGGTGATTTGGGACACTTTGATAAAGACGATTATTTGATTATTACCGGACGTAAAAAAGAGATTATGATTCTCTCGAATGGTAAAAATATTAATCCCGTAGAAATTGAACAAAAGTTGGAGCATTATGCTGCTTTTGTAAATGAAGTGGGCGTATATCAATCCGGCGATCAGTTTAAAGCTATTGTGGTGCCTTCTGATACTTTAATGGCGCAATATTCCGATCCGATGGAATTGCACCAGCAGATAAAATGGAAAGTTTTCGACGATTACAACCAGCATTGCGCCTCGTATAAAAAAGTTACTGACTTTACGGTATTTGATGGAGAGCTGCCACGCACACGCTTAGGGAAAATACAACGTTTTAAATTGGCCGATCTGGAAAGTGTGGAAAAAATTGAGGAGCTGCCACAAGTGCAGGTTGATAGCCGGGAGTTTGATATTATTGTAAGCTATCTGGAACAGGAAAAAGGAAAGAGAGTACTTCCCCAGTATCATTTAGAAATGGATCTGGGCCTGGACTCCTTAGATAAGGTGAGCCTGCAGGTTTTTTTAAAATCGAGTTTTGGTGTGGATATTGCCCCGGATGAACTAATCAGGTTCAAAAGTGTGCTGGCGTTGAGTGAGTATATCCAGGATAACAGAAGTAGAATGAAAGCCGAGAAAATTGATTGGGCACAAATTTTAAAAGAGAAGGTGAATTTATCGCTGCCCAAAACATGGTTTACAGGGCGCTTTTTTGTAAAGGTATCCAAAACGTTTTTTAGGCTTTATTTTAGGTTCAGAGGTAAAGGATTAAAGAATATTCCGGATGAGCCTTGTATCATTGCACCCAACCACCAAAGTTATTTCGACGGTTTGTTTGTGGCTTCGTTTTTAAAAAATAAGACCATTAAAAACACCTACTTCTATGCCAAAGAAAAACATGTACGTCAGGCCTGGCTTAAGTTTTTGGCTAATCGTAACCATATTATTATTATGGATTTGAACAAGGATTTAAAAGAGTCCATTCAAAAGCTGGGCGAAGCACTCAAAAAGAAGAAGAATCTAATCATCTTTCCCGAAGGTACCCGTACTAAAACAGGCAACCTGGGCGATTTTAAAAAAACCTTTGCCATATTAAGTCGTGAGCTTAACGTGCCTATCGTACCGGTATCGATAAATGGAGCCTTTGATGCCCTGCCCAAGGGCAGTTGGTTCCCCCGACCTTTTAAAACGGTGATAGTGGAATTTCTGGAGCCGGTGATGCCGGGCGTGGAATCCTACGAAACGATCTCGAATTTGGTGCACAGCAAAATAAGTCAGCAACAAACACTTCCGGGTAAGTAAAATCAGTTATTGGAGTCAAATGGGTAAGGGGCGATAATTTATGGGTTTAAATATTTGCCTATGGTTCCTATTATACTCAGCTCCCACATGAAGTCCTTCGCCAAAGGTTGTAGCAGTTGGAGAATACTTTGACATAAACGTAAGGCTTTGGCTAAAGGCTGTGAGCCTATGCGGCCAACCAAAGGTTATGCCCGTGTAGCAGAAGTTAAACTTTTGATAAAAGTTTTTACAGAATTCATTATCGACAGCCTGTCGCCGTTTTGATTTCTGAATACCGTATGCTGCCGCAGTTGCAAGCAGAAATAACACTTTAAACAATGAACAGGCACCTGCGCTAAAGCTTACGTGAAAGCCTGCGGAGCCAATAAATTAGGCTAAAGTAGCTTATTGCAAATTAGATGAAAATTAAAGCTTAAAATCAAACTTAATAATAAATGCGAAAAACCTGGATACTAATTGCCTTAATGCTGACTATGATGTTGGCAGCGATGGATACAACAATTGTGGCGACAGCTATTCCGCAAATTGTAGGCGATTTGGGTGGGTTTTCTTTGTTCAGCTGGTTGTTCTCAATTTATTTGCTCATTCAAACCATTACTATTCCTGTGTATGGAAAACTGGCCGATATTTACGGACGGAAACCAATTTTAATTGCCGGCATAATAGTTTTTTTGATTGGCTCTGCGGCTTGTGGAGGTGCATGGGACATGTATTCCTTAATTTTTTTCAGGGGACTTCAGGCAATTGGAGCCGGTGCTATAATGGCAACGGTAAACACCATTGCCGGAGATATTTACTCTATTCGTGAGCGTGCTAAAATTCAGGGCTGGTTGTCGAGTGTATGGGGCATATCGGCCATTATGGGGCCTGCACTGGGAGGCGCCTTTGCACAGTACGCCTCGTGGCGATGGATATTTTTTGTTAACATACCCTTTGGAATTGCTTCTATTATTTTAATCAGTAAGTTTCTTCACGAAAACAAACCTAAAAAACAACCCAATATTGATTGGGCTGGTGCAGTAGCTATGCTGCTTACGGGCGCAGTTATTATGTTCGGTTTGTTGCAAAGTGGTCAGGCATGGCCCTGGTTTTCATTTAATACCTTAGGTGTAATAGCTGTTGGTGCACTAATGGTTTTTATAACGGTACGCATCGAACGCAAATCGGCTGAGCCCATATTGCCTGCATGGGTGTGGAGAAGGCGTGTTCTCCTGGGTGCCAATTTAGCCACCATAGGTATGGCCGTTATTACCATGGGGCCGCAGATGTATTTGCCGGTGTTTGCCCAATCCGTAACCGGGGTGGGTGCCATTGCAGCAGGCTTTATATTGGCCAGCATGAGTATTACCTGGCCGCTTTCGTCCTCTTTATCAGGGAAACTATACCTGCGTATAGGCTTTCGGAACACCGCCCTCTGTGGTATTATTATCGTTATAATAGGTGCTTCCGGATTCTTATTTATGAAATTCCCGGGCCCCGTGTGGGCCTTGGTGGCTTTTCAATTGATAATGGGTGCAGGCTTTGGTTTAATATCTACACCTTTAATAGTAGGGGTACAATCTACGGTGGCATGGGGGCAGCGTGGCGTGGTTACAGGAGCTACCATGTTTTCGCGCTATTTTGGGCAAAGTATTGGAGCCGCATTGTTCGCTACCATATTTAATGCGGCACTTACCGATAAACTGGAGAATGCACCGACTCAACTTCAGGCTCAATTACCCGATGTGAATGAGGTGGTAGAACTGCTTCAATCGCATGGCTCGGTTTCAGGAGTTAGTAACTACCTTCGGGAGGTTTTTTTTGATGCCACGCATAATGTGTACATTGGTTTGGTGGCCACAGCTTGTATTACCTTATTCATCCTCCTACTCACCCCTGCACGTTTTCCAACGGTTGAGGATTGAGTAATGAAGTTGCTGAAAAGCACTAAAAGTAGTCTGCAATTATCGCGAATCTTACAAATATGATCCGGGTGTTTTAGTCCTTATGTGTTTCTGTAATTGGCAGGGTAAAGGTTGTTAGAATACGATTTTAATAGTAGTTACCAAAATGATAAATGTAGCTGCTATCATCATCGGCAGATGGTTGCAAGCTTGCCATGTTATTGCAGTGTACTTTAAAAACCAAGCAAGATAGGTTCACAAAAGCTTCTGCCCGGATTTTTATCAGCTATAAAACAGCAACCATAAGGGGGTTAAATATTAAAGTTTAAAAGGAGAAATTGAACGGACTATGTGCCATTCGGTTTCTCCTTTTTTTATTAATCCTCCTTATAGTCCGTTTATTTGAATTTTTTATTTTATGAAGTTCGAAATTTTTTATTTAAGATATAATCTGATTGCACTAATGAAATTATAAACCTCATTATTAAGTGCAATTGCTGTTTATGTATATAATCAATGCTGATATGTACAAATTCAAACATCGCCCCTATAATATTAAGGGTACTTTTAGCATAAAATATTTAGAAAACAATTGAAATGGCCATATTAAAAACAATCAAGTTCTCAATTTTATCTGTTTGTATTGTCGGTTTATCCCTATCTGTTTCCGCTCAAAAAAGTAAGGAGTTATCATTCCTGGAACAGATGGTGCAAAGCATCGGGCAAATTCCAGCAGTGGCCAAAGGCGATGAGTCCATTCAACCCCCTGCAGCTCCAGCCGGTTATCGTTTGGAATTGAAAGGCACCGACCGGCCGCAGGTTGTGGATAAGGAAGGCCATATTTTTAGGCCTCTCGTGGATGTCGATGTGCTGGTTTATTATCAACTGATAGACGAGGCCAGCGGACAAAAAACGGACGTTCCCAACAAAAAGGTTAGCATACCCGGTGAGTTTAAGGTGGGGGATTCGGTTAACGATCGACCCGAAATTATACCCACTCCGCGCGAATGGCTGGGCCACATTGGATACTTTACCCTAAAAAACAACGGCCGCATAATTATAGACAACGAGAGCTACCAAGTGCTAAAAAAGGGTATGGACATCTTTGCCAACGATATGACCTATTTGGGCGATTGGCGTTATACCCTTGATCAGGGCAAGCAGCAATCCGGGGCAATATATGTTAGCTTGGATTGCAACGACAAAGCATTGGGCGATGAGGGTTACCGCCTTACCATCGATCAGAATATTGTATTGGAGGCCAACACGCCTGAGGGTGCTTTTATGGGGACGCGAAGCATTTTGCAATTGATAAATATATATGGCAACCAGATTCCCAAAGGCATCATGCGCGACTACCCGAAATATGCCCGTCGCGGTTTTATGTTGGATGCCGCCCGTAAGTTTTTCCGTATGGAGTTCCTCCAAGATTATATTCGGATCATGTCGTATTACAAGATGAACGAGTTTCAGGTGCATCTCAACGACAACGGCTTTAAGCAGTTTTTTAATAACGATTGGGACAAAACTTATTCTGCATTTAGGTTAGCGTCAGATACCTATCCCGGACTCACGGCCAAGGACGGTTCTTATACCAAAGAAGAGTTTACCGACCTCCAGAAAATGGGGATGAGTTATGGCATAAATTTGATTCCCGAAATTGACATCCCGGCACACAGTCTGGCTTTTACGCATTACAAGCCTTCGTTGGGTAGCCGCGAGTACGGCATGGATCATCTGGATATTACCAAAAAAGAAACTTATACCTTTTTCGATGCCCTCTTTGATGAGTATCTCGGGGGCGATAATCCTGTTTTTATTGGCCCCGACGTGCATATCGGTACCGATGAGTATTCTAAGGAAAAGGCGGAGGAGTTCCGCAAGTTCACCGACCACTATCTTAAACTGGTGCAAAGCTACGGCAAGCGTGCCCGCCTTTGGGGAGCGCTCACTCATGCGCAGGGCGAAACACCGGTTACCTCGGACAATGTGATTATGAATGCCTGGTACAACGGTTACGCCGATCCCAACGATATGATAGATCAAGGCTATGAGTTGATTTCTACCACCGACCGTCATCTGTATATCGTACCGGCTGCTGGTTATTATCACGATTATCTTAACCTCGATTTCCTGTTCAACCAATGGGAGCCCAACCTTATCGGGGGCGATGTTTTTCCCTTTGGGCATTCCAGCATCAGCGGCGGTATGTTTGCCGTGTGGAACGATCATGTGGGTAATGGTATCAGCGAAAAGGATGTGCACCACCGCGCTTTCCCGGCGCTGCAGGTGCTGGCGCAAAAAATGTGGGCGGGCAAAACCGATAATCTCCAACTTCCAGAATTTCAGGAAATGGCCGGTAAGCTTATCGAGGCCCCGTACGTTAATGTAATGGCCAAGGTAAAATCGCAAGGCGATGTAGTGCTGCATTATAATTTTGAGACATCGGCAAAAAAAGATTTTTCACCCAATGGATATGACCTCAACACCTCCCCAAAAGCCAAATGGAAAAAGAATAAAGGCTATCGCTTTAAAGACAACAGCACCCTGGCCACGCCCATCGAGGAGATCGGCTATCCCTATCAGGTAACTTTCGACATTACTTTTGATAAAGATATTTCACCCGAGGCCGTCCTGTTTTCATCGGCTAATGCCCAAGTAGTGGCATCACCCAAAGATGGTAAAATACAGTTGGGTTTTAAACGCGACGGTTATTATTATTCCTTCGACCACCTTATTGATGCCAACACGCCGGTAAGCCTGGCTGTGTACGGCGATCATAAAGGCACCTCGTTGTTGATTGACGGAAACGAAGTAGAACGCTTGCAGGGAAAAACGAAAGAAGGCGTGACAGAAAAAGGCGACATCAATAAAATATACATTCAGCAAACGCTTGTGTTCCCCCTACGAACCATCGGGGATGCCCAAGATGGTTTCAAGGGAACCTTGCGCCAATTAAAGGTAAAGAATGGAAATTAAACGATTGGTGTTTTATAACTAGGCACGGGATTCATCCCGTGTATTCTAATTCCACCATGCAAATCCGTTCCCTGTCCGACAGCAGACGGGTAACCAAAATATTAATTGTAAGATTATTCAATAGAAAACAACAATGCCTAATTGTTAAAATATAAAACATAATGAAAAAACGAACTTTATTTTGTGTCTTGTTGCTATCCATCGTTCTACTGCCCGTGGATGCAAAGTCGATAGATGTAATTCCCCGTCCTGTAAAAATGACGGAAAACGGACAGATGTTTAACCTAGCCCGCGGTACAAGCATCCTGTACTCGCCGGGATTAAAACAGCAGGCTGAACTGCTCCTGAGTGCGCTTTCGCCTGCAGCGGGATGGGATTTGCAGGTGAGCGAGGCGGGTAAAGTTAAAAGCAATGTCATTTTCTTAAAGCTCGATAAAACGGGGGATATAAAATCCGAGGGCTATAAGTTGAGCGTTACTGGTAAAAATATCGTTATCACAGCCGTAGATGGGGCAGGAGCTTTTTATGGGGTTCAAACGCTATTGCAATTATTGCCCGTAGAGATATTTAACAAACAGCGCCAAAAAAACGTAACCTGGAATGTGCCGGGCGTCGAAATATCCGATGCACCCTCTTATCCATGGCGCGGTATGATGCTCGACGTGAGCCGTTATTTTTTCGAGAAAGATTATGTGCTCCGTTTTATCGATATGATGGCCATGTATAAACTCAACGTGCTTCATTTTCATTTAATCGATGATGCGGGATGGCGTTTGGAAATTAAAAAATACCCGAAGCTTACCTCCGTTGGCGCATGGCGTGGCGAAGGAAAGGATCGTATCGGGGGATACTACACCCAGGAGGATATCAGAGATATTGTGGCCTATGCCTCGGCCCGCAACGTGGAGGTGATACCAGAAATTGAGTTGCCCGCACACGTACTCTCCGCAATAGCGGCCTATCCGCATTTGTCATGCACCGGAAAACAACACGAGGTGCCAACCCAGCATTTTATTAGTCGCGATCTCTATTGTGCGGGCAAAGAATCTACCTATGAATTTTTGCAGGACGTATTTGACGAAGCCGTCACTTTATTTCCTTCGAAATATGTACATATCGGAGGTGATGAGGCTGTTTACGACCGCTGGAAAGTTTGTGAACACTGTCAAAAACGCAAGCAAGAGCTTGGCTTGGAAACTGAAAAAGAATTGAGGGTATATATGAATAAGCGTATTCAGAAAATGCTGGCCGGACACGGAAAAATCGTGGTGGGCTGGGACGAAATCATCGAAGAGGGTTTGACCGACAAGGCCGTGGGTATGATATGGCACGATAAAAGTAAGGCCATGGCCGGGACTGCGGCTGGCCACGATGTGGTGATGGCTTTAACGGGGCATACCTATTTCGACTTCCCCGAAAGTGCGATCCCGGGCGAGGTACAGGCCGCTACCTGGTTGCCCCCGATCTCCCTGAAACAAGCCTATGAGTGGGATCCTATGATTGCCGGCCTTGAACCACGATTCAGGGATCAGGTGCTCGGTGTAAACGGCTGTTTGTGGTCCGACCAGTTTATCCATGGCCCCAAGTTACCGCGCATCAATGCCATCAACGAAAACAGGGCCGAAAAATATATGGATTACCTGACCTTCCCGCGCATGGCGGCACTGGCCGAGGTAGGCTGGACGCCTCAAGAACTGCGAAGTTGGGAGGAGTTTGAAGATAATATGCGTACCCATTACCAACGCTACGACCAGGCCGGATATGGTTATCGCATACCACAGCCTAAATTAATTTCCAAAGAGGAGAAAAATGGTGGCTTTGAAATTACACTCGAAAATAGGGTAGAGGGCGCGCACTTGCGTTATGCGATAGATGGTGTGCCGGCCAATGTACACAGCACGGTTTACACAAAGCCTTTACATGTAGAAAATATCCACGATTTTCAGGCCATCACGGTGGTCAACCGTCGTCAGTTTTCGTTACCTTTATATTTCCCCAAAAAATACGAAGGTTTCGAGAAATACGGAGAGCTGTTGGCCGAGTGGACACCCAAGGACATCCGGGGTATTACCTTTGGCTCTTTTGAAATGAACGCAACGGGTAAGATAAATAAAAATGCAGCCTATGAGATCACTTTCATATTTACAGGGGGCGCATATCGTTTGGACATAGAATCGGTTGAGGTGTTTAAAAATGGCAATAAAATAGCCGAGGACGTACACTCCGGATTTACGGGCAGTGCTTCGCAAAACAACGTTTACAAATTCGATATCGACGAGTACGAAACCGGAGCCGCCTTTACCATTAAAGCCCGTGTGCGCGGCGACCTGGGCAACGACAGTCACGGCGCCGTGTTTATCAAGGCCAAGTAAAGGAGGGAGGCTGAAAGCCAAGGGCTAGATATAAGGATAGACATATACAGCTCTATTTGTGTTGTGAATTACCCTGGAGGGGTAAAAAATGAATAGCCCCGGGTTTCCTGCCCTCCGGCAGGCGGGTAACCGGGGAAAGGACGCCATGCAAAAGCTGTCCGGCATTAGGCCATAGCCGTCAAGCTAAGAGGTTAAGGTTCCGATTATGTGTTCGTAGCGTTCAGTCATATTGTTTTATATCGATGAACAGTAAACTTTGCACAAAATGATTACCAAGCTGTAAATCAGCTCTCCTCCTTTAAAAGGAGGAGTACATCTACATAGTAGAAGGGAGGTGGTTAAATACGTTTATTTGTAAATTTAGTCCTGTAAAATACGACAACTATGGACAGTAACAGACCAGAGCATATAAAGAAAAGAAAATATTTGAGAAACAACTCTACTCCAGCAGAATGTGAGCTTTGGAATTACCTTAAAGGAAGAAAAATATGCAACTTAAAATTTAGAAGACAGCATTCATTCAAATAATAGACGATATTTAAGCATTATATCAAAACAATAACTAATCGATCAACCAAAAAATAATGAACATCAAATTTTTATTCACCGTATTCCTTGTGCTCGTTATCTGGGCAGGTACTTCTGCACAAGACAATGGTTTGGCTTTAATACCCAAGCCGCAAAGCATCATCAAACAAGAAGGTGCCTTCAGCATAAACTTCGAAACTAAAATTGTTTATAAGGGCAAGCAAAAGGAATTATTACCCTTGGCCATTATGCTCTCCGATATTTCTGGCGAGGGCAAGTTGGCATTGCAAATCGAAAAGCTTAAAAGGCAAGATGATAATGTTATCCTACTTACACTCGATAAAACACTCGAAAAATTGGGCGATGAAGGTTATACCCTAAACGTTAACCCTAAAACGATAAAACTATCGGCATCCAACACCAAGGGTATTTTTTATGGTATCCAAACGCTTAAACAGTTGGCTGCCAATGATGAAAATAAAATACCCGCCTACAAAATAGAAGACTCGCCCCGTTTTGGGTGGCGTGGTTTTATGCTGGATTGCAGCCGTCATTTCTGGACAATTGCGGAGCTGGAAACGGTGATCGATCAGATGGCCCGTATGAAAATGAATCGCCTGCACCTCCACCTGACCGACGATCAGGGCTGGCGACTGGAAATTAAAAAGTATCCGAAACTGACCACCGTAGGAACGCATTACAAAGACTTACCTGAAATGTCGGGTAATTTTTACACGCAGGATCAAATGCGGGCCCTTATCAAATATGCAGCCGACAAAAATATTATGATCGTACCCGAGATAGACCTTCCCGGACACAGCCGTGCTGTTTTGGCGGCATACCCCGAACTGTCGTGCCGTGGTGGCGAGTTCGAGGTTTATCCCATGGAGCAGCCCTCGGGCACCGTTAAGCGTTGGTACGAGGTGATGTTGTGTGCCGGCAACCCCAAGACCTACCAGTTTACGGAGGATGTGGTAGCTGAGGTGGCTGCTTTGTTCCCATCTCCCTATATCCACCTCGGTGGCGACGAAGTGGGAAAGGATATCTGGAAAGAGTGTGCGCATTGTCAGGCCAAAATAAAGGAAGAAGGCCTCAAGGACGAAGAGGAGCTTCAGGATCATTATACCCGCTTTGCCTCCGAAGTTATTGCCAGTCACAACAAAAGGATGATAGGCTGGGACGAGATAAACGACCGGGGAGCTGCCTCGTCCAACGATGTGGTAATGGTATGGCGCGACACGGGTGTTCCCCAGGCGCAGAAAGCACTTGAATCGGGGCTTAATGTCATCATGTGCCCGCAGCACGGATGTTATTTCGATTGGGGATACTCGGGTAACAGCACAAAAAAGGTGTACAATTGGAACCCCATACCGCCCGATGCGAGTGCGCAGGAGGCGCAGTTAATTAAAGGTGCACAGGCCTGTTTATGGACGGAGCGGGTGGCTACCCCGGCAACCATCGAGGAGCGTATCTTTCCCCGGATACTGGCTTTGGCCGAAGTGGTATGGCTGAATCCCGAAAATCACAATTGGGACGACTTTCTTTCGCGCCTGCAAAATCATTATCCCCTCTTGGATAAGTGGGGCATCAACTATTATCACGAAGACGAAATTGATGCCGAAGAATTTAATCCCGGCAAAGAAAAACCTGCCCTGGTGCGCCATGCCTTTATCGAAACCACCCTGGGCATTTATGAACCCTATTATGCCGAGTATGTTTTCGACGGGCGCACCAATACCTATTTTTGGACCAACCGTCCCCCGATAAAAGACGAATACCTTTTGATAACCCTGGGCGAATTGGTCAAGGTAAACGAAATAGAAGTCATCACCGGAGATTCCAAGGATTTTCTGGAACACGGCATCCTGGAAATTTCGGAAGATGGAAAGAACTTTAAAAAAGTGGCCGATTTTAAAGACGGCATGGCCACCGCTCAACTGGATGGTTTGGTAATAAAAGCGGTTCGCTTAAAAATTACCGATGACCACAAAGGGTGGATGATTATCAAAGAAGTGAAGATCAAATGATTTTTTTCGGACAGTGGTGATTAAAAGTTATCAGCTAAAAATGATGTAATCAAAATATGAAATTGTGCTGGAATGAAAAGTATCTGTTTTAAAAGATGGGGAAACTTCAGTATCGATCCCGCAAAGGGAAACTCCTACGGAGTTTTCGGGATTGGGTTCTGCCCACCCCCGGATTAATCCGGGGGTTATGCACAGCGAACTCCTGCGGAGTTTTATCTTTGCATAACCTCAAGTTAAGTTTATGCAATCGGGGGCATTGAGGGTAGTATGGTGTTAACTTTATGGGAGCTGTCTCTTTGCCGCCGCAGTAGAGTTTGTGCAGCATGTAAGCTCAATGCTGGAGGAGTTATCTTTGCATAACCTCAAGTTAAGTTTATGCAGCCGGGGGCATTAAGGGTAGTCTGGTGACAACTTTGTGGGAACTGTCTCTTTGCCGATACCTAAGGAATGCAGCTTGTAAATTCCACTCCGAAGGAGTTGCCATTGCATAACCTCCGGTGAAGTTTACGTAGCCGGGGGTGTTAGAAGCAGGATGAACTCAACTCCGAAGGCGTTGTCTCTTTGCCGCCGCAGTAGAGTTTGTGCAGCATGTAAGCTCAATGCTGGAGGAGTTATCTTTGCATAACCTCAAGTTAGGTTTATGCAACCGGGGGCATTGAGGGTAGTATGGTGACAACTTTATGGAGCTGTCTCTTTGCCGATACCTAAGGAATGCAGCTTGTAAATTCCACTCCGAAGGAGTTGCCATTGCATAACCCCCGGTGGAGTTTACGTAGCCGGGGGTGTTAGAAGCAGGATGAACTCAACTCCGAAGGCGTTGTCTCTTTGCCGTCGCAGTTGAGTTTGTGTAGCTTGTAAGCTCAATGCTGGAGGAGTTATCTTTGCATAACCTCAAGTTAAGTTTATGCAACCGGGGGCATTGAGGGTAGTATGGTGACAACTTTATGGAGCTGTCTCGTTACCGATACGTAAGGAATGCAGCCTGTAAATTCCACTCCGAAGGAGTTGCCATTGCATAACCCCCGGTGGAGTTTACGTAACCGGGGGTAGCAAAACCAGTACGATTTCAACTCCGTAGGAGTTGCCCTTTTTTGGTCAAAGTGGTGTTTAGCCGATGACACTAAGCGAATAAAAACCTAACTCCTATAGGAGTTAAAAAAACAAGAATATGAACAGTTTTAGACAAATATTTTATCATATTGTTTTTTGTACTTATAAGAGGAAAAACACCTTGCCCACGGCGCACCACCAAGAGTTGTACAGATATATTTGGGGTATTATAAAGAAAAGGAAAGGGATTCTTTACCAGATTAATGGAACGGAAAACCATATTCATATTCTGTCTGATCTTCATCCCTCGGTATGCCTGTCCGATTATATCAAGGAAATTAAAACAGCCTCAAACCGATGGATGAAAAGCTCGGATAATTTCCAGTCCTTCGACCATTGGGCAGAAGGTTCTTGTTCGTTAACCTATTGCATTCGAGATAAAGATATGATAGTTAATTACATAAAAAATCAAAAAGAACATCACAAAACAATTCATTTTGAAGATGAATTGAAAACAATATTGGTTGAAAATGATATTGATTGGAATGAAAAGTATCTGTTTTAAAAGATGGGGAAGCTCCAGTATCGATCCCGCAAAGGGAAACTCCTACGGAGTTTTCGGGATTGAGATCTGCCAACCCCCGGATTATTCCGGGGGTTATGCACAGCGAACTCCTGCGGAGTTTTGGTCTGAACTATAACCCACCCAAACTTGCGTAACTTTAGGCAGAATGCATTATGAACTTAACTCGGCCGGAGTTAAATTTGTATAGCGCCTGTTGAAGTTTACGTAACCGGGGGCATTGAGGGTAGTATGGTTACAACTTTATGGAGCTGTCTCGTTACCGATACGTAAGGAATGCAGCTTGTAAATTCCACTCCGAAGGAGTTGCCATTGCATAACCCCCGGTGGAGTTTACGTAACCGGGGGTAGCAAAACCAGTACGATCTCAACTCCGGAGGAGTTGCCCAATTGCGTGTAACAAAAACTGAATAAATGAATAATCAATAATCCAACATATATGAAAACAAAAAATTTACTTATCCCCATCCTCCTGACAATCGCCTTTGCGATGAACATGGGAGCACAGCCTACAGAAACGGAAACCCCCGAAGCCAAAGCGGAGCGGATGCAATGGTTTAAAGATGCCAAGCTCGGTATATTTGTGCATTGGGGTATCTATGCCGTAGATGGTATCGATGAATCCTGGTCGTTTTTTAACGGCTACATTTCTTATCCCGATTACATGAAACAGCTCAACGGCTTTACCGCAAAGAATTACGATCCCACGTATTGGGCCGATCTGTTTAAGGAGAGCGGTGCCCGTTATGCCGTGCTCACCTCAAAGCATCACGATGGCGTGGCGCTATGGGATACCAAACTGAGCGATTTGAACGTGGTGGAAAAAACACCCGCAGCACGCGACTTGGTGACCCCGTTTGCGAAGGCAATGCGCAAAAAGGGATTAAAAGTGGGCATGTATTACTCCTTGCTCGATTGGTCGCATCCCGATTACCCCAATTTTTTGAGGAAGGAAAAGCGTTATTCCGACGATCCGGAGCGATGGGAGCGTTTTGTAAAATTCAACTTCGGACAGTTGGAGGAACTCTCAAAACGCATTAAGCCCGATTTGTATTGGTTCGATGGCGACTGGGAGCAGAGCGCCGAACAATGGAAATCCAGAGAGCTGCGCAATGCCCTTATCGGATGGAATTCCGATGTGATACTGAATTCGCGCTTGCAGGGTTATGGCGATTATGCCACACCCGAACAGGGACTCCCCGTAACAAAGCCCCAAAGCAATTACTGGGAGCTGTGTATGACCATGAACGATTCCTGGGGCTTTCAGCACAACGACCACAATTACAAGACCCCCAACCAAATAATCCGTATTTTTGTAGATTGTATCAGCATGGGCGGTAATCTCTTGCTGGATGTGGGGCCCAAGGCCGATGGTACCATCCCCCATGAACAGGTAAATATTCTCAAGGAGCTGGGCAGGTGGACCAACAAACATCAGGAAGCCATCTATGGTACGATAGCAGGTATCCCGCATGGTCATTTTTATGGCCCCACGGCTTTGTCAAAGGATAAAACGATGCTATATCTTTTTGTCGATAATAAGCCTAACGGACCCTTGGTAATCAAAGGACTGAAAAATAAGGTAAACCGGATATGGGTGGTAGGCAACGGAACCAAGCTGGCCAGCAATGTAATGGGTAAACAATACTGGAGCGCCGTGCCCGGCTTGCTATATATCGACGTACCCGAAAAGGTGCTGGACGAGCAAGTGACGGTAATAGCCGTTCTGTTGGATGGTCCCGTTGACCTCTATCGCGAAGAAGGCCAGGCCATCGAAAGTAATTAATACGAATATATCATCCGGGATGGAACTCATCGAGTTGCATCCCTAATCCCTGCCTGCCGGATAGGCAGGTCTAATCTCTTAATTTCTAATCTCTTAATTTCTAATTTCTAATCTCTAACCTCTAATTTTTTATCTCAAAAATATGAAAACAACTATTTTCCTAACAACGATTCTCTTGTTTTGCTCAGCGCTCAATATACTGGGGCAGCAACAAAAAAACGATACCATCGTAGTGCAAACATTTACTTTCGATGACATAACCAAACGCAGAGGGGTTTTTCAATTCCCGGATAACGATGAGAGGTATGCCAAGATAGAAATGATACGCACCATTAAATGCGACGAAAAAACTACGCTCGACAAATATCCTTGCGGCGAATGGGATTATTCTACCCATACCCATCTGTATGTTCCGCTTAACGATACTACGGAAGAAATTTTTGAGCTGGAAAACTTTGTGACGCCCTATGGCAAACGGCTCGATTTAGGACCCGAAGGCTTTACCTTTGTGTACGATGTTACCGATTATGCCCCGCTGCTAAAAGGCGAGGTGCATTTATCAACCGGTAACACCGCCCAATTAATCGACTTGAAGTTTAATTTTATCAAAGGGGAACCGGTGCGCGATGTTATTTCAATACAAAATATTTACCCCTGGGGGCATTATACGTACGAAGACCTGGCCGACGAAAAAGAACTGAAGCCGGTAGGGTTGTTGATGGATCCGGATGCTTCAGGCTACATGCTCAGGGCTCGGATTTCGGGACACGGTCATTTTGGGCCACGCAACTGCTGCGAGTGGGACAGCAAAACGCATACTTATTTTGGTAATGGTAAAGTGCTGTTTCGATGGAATATATGGAAAAACTGTGGCGACAACCCCATTTATCCGCAGGGAGGCACCTGGCAGTTCGACCGTGCCGGATGGTGCCCCGGTACACCTGTGGATACCTACGATTTTGAGTTGACCCGTTTTGTGGAGCCCGGTGATAGTCTTGACCTGGATTACGCCATCGAGATGTACAAGGACAATGGCGAAAAAGGAGGTTACTACATTCACAGTCATCAATTGTTTACCTATGGGGCGCCAAACTTTAAAAATGATGCGGCAGTCAGCGATATTATCGCGCCCAGCTCAAAAGACGAATACAGCCGGATTAATCCTATTTGTACGGATCCTGTAATCGTTATACAAAATACCGGTACAAACACCTTGCGCAGTCTGTTGATAACTTACGGAATTGAGGGTGGCACAAAATACCAACATACCTGGAGCGGTCACTTGGAATTCTTAGACAAGGAAACCCTGACCCTGCCCAATATCCCGTGGGAAGAGGCCGAAAAGAACCCCCATTTTGTGGTGCAGATAAGTGAGCCCAACAGCATGGCCGACGACAATGCCGCCAACAACATCATGACCTCGGTGGTAAAACTGCCGCCGGTGATGCCATCCTCTTTTTATCTTACCTTAGAAGCCAACGATAAAGGCAGGGCGCACGAAACATCCTATACGCTGACCAATGCCGCCGGCGAAATTTTTTATGAGCGCGCGATGTTGGAAGACGAGCAGATTTATCAGGAGCACTTTGAACAACTACCCCCCGGATGTTACGAGCTTAAAGTAAAAGACAAAGCCGAGGACGGACTGATTCGCCATTGGTGGAACAGAAACTCCAATCCGGATAACATCGGCCGAAATGGCCGCGTGGCATTGTACGATACCGATTTTAACCTGATAAAAGAACTGAACTACGATTTTGCTGAATTTGAAAGGTTCCGTTTTAGGGTGAAGTAGAATATCAACCTTAACTAAAATCTTTCAGATGAGTATATTGAAACCACAAGCCCCCGGATAGAATTGGAGCTTGTGGTTTTACTCGCTTGGCTTTAGGTTTTTTGTTTGAAGCGACTGATTATTAGTTTGTTGGTTGGCTAACATGGTGTTAATCCACCACCTGTTGTTTTATAACCTCAAAATCTCTTGTCTTGATACTAATTTTTATGAGAACGTTAGTTTGTAGTTGATTGGAATAACCAGGAGAATGATTAAATGAAACGAGCCCCCGAAGGGTCGGGGCGTGCTATGAGAGTAGCCTTTCACATTACTTGTTCCGCTGTAGCGGAAACCTGTCCCGCACAAGCGGGAGGGAAAACATTATCGGCGAGTTCCATCGAATACCAATAAGAATAAATATTTATAATGAGATGAAAAACAACATTATACATCTTTCCCGATACTTTTATAAACGATACCTCATACTTGTAGCCATAGCGATAATGTACCTAACCAGTACAGGTACAGTATTCGCCGCGAACAATCCAATGGTGCAAGTAAAGCAGGAAATTAAAGACTTAAAAATTGATAAGAACGGGCGGTTTATCAAACGAAAATATCCCCAAACGTATAATGCCATGCGCGAGTTTGCCTTGCGTACTGCATCTATGTCAACGGTGCAAGTACAGGAAGAATTCGATAGGCAGGTAATCGCTTTTCTTGCCCTCGAAAAAGCCTGGAACAAAAGCAAGCCGGGCAGCGATATGCGCAAAGCCATAAAAATAGGGCTGCTGCGTTGGAACTGGCTCAAAGGCGATCCCGTATTGAACAATCCGCGTCCCGTTGATTGGTATATGGTTTATATGGAGTGTATTGTAAAATAGTCGGCAGTTAGTAATTGGTCGGTTATAGTTCTATAATCAATTAATCCGTTTAATCAACCCAAATGGAGTGAAACGACATCCCGCCGCCTGAAATATATTTAGGCGGGAACTTTAAAACTAAAACCCATGAAAACACTGTTCATACTCTTCTTCTCTATCCCCCTATTAAGTGCTTGTTCGGGTGGCGCGAGCAAAATCAACGGTCATCCAAATATCGTTTATATCCTGGCCGATGATATGGGTTATGGCGATGTGTCGTGCTTTAACGAGAACTCCCAAATACACACCACCCATATGGACAGACTCGCGGATCAGGGAATGATTTTTACCGATGCACACAGCAACTCCGCCGTGTGTACGCCTACCCGTTATGGTGTTTTAACCGGGCGATATGCCTGGAGGACGAGGCTGAAAGATGGTGTGCTGTGGAGTTATGATGAGCATTTGATAGCGCCCGAACGAATGACCGTGGCTTCCCTCTTAAAGAAAAAGAGATACCGAACGGCATGTATCGGGAAGTGGCATTTGGGATTAGATTGGGAAAAAGATGAGGAAGGGCGCACCCTGTTGACCCGTCCCATTAAAAACGGACCTAATGCGAACGGCTTCGATTATTTTTATGGCATAACCGCCTCGCTCGATATTCCCCCTTACCTTTACATCGAAAACGACAGGGTAACAACTGTAAACATTGATACGGTTGAGGCTACATCGGGCAAAGGCTTTTGGCGGAAAGGCCCTATAGGCGACGATTTTAAACATATTGAAGTATTGCCCCGCTTGACAGATAAAGCTGTGGGATTTATCAATACACAATCGAAGCAGGCAGAACCATTTTTTCTTTATTTTCCGCTGCCCGCACCGCATACGCCCATATTGCCGACTAACGAATTTAGGGGTAAAAGTGGCACCAATACCTATGGCGACTTTGTATTGATGGTTGACGATGTGGTGGGGCAGGTGATGGCAGCACTGGACCAAAATGGGATAAAGGACAATACCTTAATCATTGTAACCAGCGACAATGGGTGTTCGCCCCTGGCCGATTATAATGAGCTGGCGGAGTTCGGACACGATCCGAGTTATATATTCAGGGGGCATAAAGCCGATATATTCGAAGGCGGGCATCGCGTGCCTTTTATTGCCCGTTGGCCAGCGAAGATTACAGCTGGATCGGAGACCGACGAAATTATCTGCCTTACCGATCTCATGGCCACTTGTGCCGCCATTGTGGGAGTTGATCTGCCCGACAATGCAGGGGAGGACAGTTACAATATGTTACCTGTGTTGATGGGAGAAAAAATCGCTCACCCCATACGCGAAGCAACGGTGCATCATTCGGTTAACGGTTCATTTTCCATCCGGCAGGGAAAATGGAAACTGGAGTTCTGTCCCGGTTCCGGAGGGTGGAGCCCACCTACGCCTGAGGTGGCCAGGCAAGAAAACCTGCCACCGATACAGTTGTATAATTTAGTGGAAGATATCGGTGAAACCAATAATTTGACACAGCAAAATCAACAAATTGTAGAAAATCTTACGGCTCTCATGAAGAAATATATCAGCGACGGCCGCAGCACACCGGGAAGTGCCCAGAAAAATGAGGGCGAAACCCCTTTGATGATGGATTAAATTGTAAATTGCGAAGTAACATTACGCTTATAAGAGGCAGTGAGTAAGCTGCTAATTTATGAATTTGGCAAAGATAATTAAAATAATACTTATGATGAAAAAGCTAACACCTTTAATGCTTGCCGGCTTTATTACGGCACTTATATCGTGCAGCACTAGCACGGATAAACCATTGGTACATACGATGGAAATAAAAGACAATTGGAAATTTGCCCAGGCCGATGCCGAAGAGTGGATGAACGCCTCGGTGCCGGGTTGTGTGCATACCGATCTGATGGCCAACGGAAAGATTGAAGATCCCTTTTATCGCCTAAACGAGCACGATGTGCAATGGGTGGATAAAAAAGACTGGGTGTATCAAACCAAGGTAAATATTACGGAGGAATGGTTGGGCAAGGATCGCATAGAGCTCGATTTTAAAGGCCTCGATACCCATGCCGACGTTTATCTGAACGGAGAAAAGATTCTAGTGGCCGACAATATGTTCAGGGGCTGGACCGTGGATGTAAAGCAATACTTGAATCCCGGCGATAATGAATTGAAAATATATTTTCATTCGCCCATAAAAGTCGGATTGGAGAAATACGACAATTATCCGCATGTAGTGCATTCATCGCCCAACGATCTGGCAGAAATAGGCCAGGTGCCGGGCAACAAATGGGTGAGCCCGCATATCCGTAAAGCACAAAGCCATTTTGGCTGGGACTGGGGCCCGCGTTTAGTAACAAGCGGCATATGGTTGCCTATTTACCTTAACGCATGGGATGCGGCACGGATTAATGATTTACGTATCGTACAAAATAATATTGCTACAGATAAAGCCACCCTGACCGCCGAATTTGAGGTGGAAGCAGAAGCAGAAGGCAAGGCCGATTTACAAATAAATGTGGATGGAAATCAGGTTGCTGCCAGGCAGGTGCAATTGCAAAAAGGAATAAAAACTTATGCCGTAGATTTTGAAATAGTCAATCCAGAGCTTTGGTGGAGCAACGGGTTGGGCGAGGCGCATCTGTATGATGTGGCAGGAAAGCTCGTTACGAATAACGCTTATGATGAGGTAATGCACAAAACCGGATTGCGGACGATAGAAGTGGTACGCGAGAAAGATGAGCACGGGACTTCGTTATATGTGGAGCTGAACGGACATCCCGTTTTTATGAAAGGAGCCAATACCATACCTTTGGATGCTTTTTTAGATAGGGCGACCCCGGAAAAATATGAAAAAATGATCCTCACCGCCAAGGAAAGCAACCACAATATGCTGCGTGTTTGGGGAGGAGGTATCTACGAAAAGGAAATTTTTTACGATTTGTGCGACAAGCACGGTATGTTGGTTTGGCAGGATTTTATGTTTGCCTGTAACATGTACCCCGGTCACCCCGAATTCCTGGAAAGCGTGCGTCACGAAGCCGAGTACAATATTAAGCGGCTCCGAAACCATCCATCGGTGGCATTGTGGTGCGGCAACAACGAAGTGCTGATTGCATGGTTGCGTTGGGGTTGGAAAAGGGAAGTAGAAAAAGAAGACCCTGAGGGAGCCAAAGCACAATGGAAAGCCTATAAGGACATATTTCTGGACGTGTTGCCAAAGGCTGTTTCAGAATATGATCCGCAACGTTTTTACTGGGCATCGAGTCCGCAATCGGGCGATACCATCGGACCCGACCTGATAAATGGCGACGACCATTATTGGGGCGTTTGGTGGGGCAAGGAGCCTTTTGAAAATTACCATACCAAAATATCGCGTTTTATGAGCGAGTATGGCTTTCAGTCTTTTCCCGAGATGCGCACCATCCGACGTTATGCCGAGCCCGAGGATTATGATATCTTTTCGGACGTGATGAAATCGCATCAGCGTTCTTCCATCGGGAACGAAACCATTGAGTTGTATATGCTGCGCGATTATCGTAAACCAAAAGATTTTGAGAGCTTTATTTACGTAGGCCAGGTGTTGCAGGCCGAAGGAATGAAGCAGGGAATGGAAGGTCACCGCATTGCCATGCCGTTTAACATGGGCAGCCTGTATTGGCAATTGAACGACTGCTGGCCGGTGGCTTCCTGGTCCAGCACCGATTATTACCAAAACTGGAAAGCCATGCAATATTTTAGCAAAAAGGCCTTTGCTCAGGAATTGGTGGCTCCCCGCGTGATGAACGATACCCTGGAAGTGCATGTGATTTCAGATAGACTGAGCGACTTTGAGGCCAACTTGAACTTGAAAATAAGCGACTTTAACGGGAAGGTGCTATGGACTAAAGACCTGCCTATTCGGGTAGCAGCCAATAGCAGCGACTGTGCCTTTAAGCAAGAGCTGAAAACTTTCCTGAAAAATTTAAATACGAAGGAGGTGTTATTGCAGACATCCTTAAGCGAAGCGGGTAAAGTTCTATCGGAAAATAAGTATTATTTTGAACCGGTTAAACGGCTCAACCTGCCCACACCGGATGTCAAGGTGTCCATAGCCGCGGGCGATGACATGTACACCCTTGAGCTGACTACGGATGTGCTGGCCAAAAATGTGTTTGTGGCCTATGAGGAGGGTACCGGTTTCTTTTCCGACAATTACTTCGATCTGATGCCAGGCGAAACAAAAACCATAACCTTTACACCGGACGCCTCCGTCAAGGAATTTGAAAGCAAGCTTACTATACGGACTATAAGGGATACGTATTGATGATTCTAAAGAAGTGTTTCTCACTCTGACGGTTCTTCCCCTTTTTATTTGGGAAAAAGAGCCTGTACCGCAGGATTGCGGGAGGAAGTACCGCACCGCAGGTGTGGGGATGGGGATTGATAAGTCAAACTTATTTATTAGAGTATATGAAAAGCCGACGCAAATTCTTAAAAAACACCGCCCTGGGAACCTTTTTGTTGGGGGGTTCCTTTTCGCTCTCTGCCATAAACAGGAGTAGGGAAAGCGAAAAGGCAACGCCAGACTCAGCGGTTAATAAAACAGTCAACAAACCCGTTGTCATCTCCACCTGGCGGAATTTGGCTGCCAACCAGGCAGCCTGGGAGGTGCTTGCTAAAAATGGGAGTGCCCTCGATGCCGTGGAGGCGGGCGTTAAAATCCCCGAAGCGGACCCCGACGATAGGAGCGTGGGTTATGGCGGACGGCCCGACCGGGAAGGAAAGGTATCCCTTGATGCCTGCATCATGGATCAACACAGCAATTGTGGTTCGGTGGCCTTTCTCGAGCACATCAAACACCCTATATCCGTGGCACGCATGGTGATGGAAAAAACACCCCACGCAATGTTAGCCGGGGAAGGTGCCCTGCAGTTTGCTCTCGAAAATGGCTTTGAAAAAGAAAACCTGTTAACAGAAAAGTCGGAGCAGGAATGGAGGGAGTGGTTGAAGAAATCGGAATACAAACCCGTCATCAACATCGAGAACCATGATACCATCGGTATGTTGGCCCTGGACAGCCATGGTAACCTGTCGGGTGCTTGCACTACAAGCGGTGCAGCCTATAAGATACGGGGCAGGGTAGGGGATTCTCCCATCATTGGCGCCGGGCTGTTTGTGGATAACGAGGTGGGGGCAGCTACGGCTACAGGATTGGGCGAGGCCGTGATTAAAGTAGCCGGAACGCATCTGGTGGTGGAGCTGATGAGGCAAGGCCACAATCCGCAAAAAGCCTGCGAGCTGGCCGTGGAGAGGGTGATAAGCAAAAACCCGGATTACAAAGATTTGCAGGTAGGCTTCATCGCCCTTAACAAACAAGGCGAATGTGGTGGCTACTGCATCCACAAAGGATTTAGCTATGCCGTGTTCGATAAAGGGAATAATCGTGCTATAGATTCGGATAGTGCAGTAAAATAGGTCCAGAAATTAAATAGAAATGTCATGAATAAACCACAGGATATTTATAAAGAAGCTTGCGTAGAAACCTACGCGGAATGTGTGTTGGCGGAGCAAAGAGGCGCGAACAGACTTGAACTTTGCTCGGCTTTGGAGCATGGAGGCTTAACCCCTTCGATTGATTTGGTAAACAAAGTGTTGGCCAATGTAAACATACCCACCAAGGTGATGGTACGTGCACGAAAGGGCAATTTTGTTTACAATGAGGCTGAAATAAAAGAAATGGAAAAATCTATTGACGCCTTTAAAGAGGCTGGTGTGCATGGCGTTGTGTTTGGTTTTTTAACACCCGACAATCGCATCGACATAGAAACAACCAAACGCCTCACCCAACTGGCCAAACCTTTAAATGTATGTTTCCACAAAGCAATTGATGAGGTGGAGGATATCTTGGAGGCGGTAGAGCAGCTTTGCAATATTCCCGGTGTGGACGCTATCCTTACCTCCGGGGGGGAGGCAACGGCAATGGAAGGGCAGGAAACCTTGCGCCAGATGCTAAAGGTGGCCGACAACAGATTGCAAATTGTGGTGGCGGGCAAAGTGTTAAACAGCAATATGGAGGAGCTGAATATACTGATTAAGGCCAAAGAATACCATGGGCGCAGGATTGTAGGGGAACTTGAGTGATACATAAGCTGAATTTTCCAAAAATATAAATCAATTTTACAGCACTAAATTTGTCATATTATTATGCAGTGCGTATCTAATTGGGTAATTTTAAAGATTGACCAACTGTCAATAAGCGAAAGGATATACCGATATATTTATACATTCATTGTCTGTCATTCGATGCTTGTATGCGGCAATTTTTTGGAACACTTTTCGGGAGACAGGATATAGGTAGTCTTAATTTTTTTAAGTTTTGGTTTAGCGCGTTATGATATTTAAAAAATAACCACAATGAATGCACAACAGACACGGAGAAGCATTGGGAGCATTGCGCTCCCTTTGTGTACATTGTGGTTAAAATTACTTACGGTGAAGAACAAATTATACAGATACCGAAAAATTTGAGCTGTAACTTGGAGTAGGGCACTGAATTATATCTGAAACTCTTATGAGAAAGACCATTAAAACAACACGTATGATAAAAAATAACTGGATTAGGCAAAAGTTTAGAAATAAAAATAAAATAACATATATGAACACGAAACAATTATCAATTATTTTTCCGCTGCTTATGCTCGCCTTGTTGGCGGCATGTACTTCCGAAATTAAAACGGAGGACGTTGATTACACGCAATATGTCGATCCTTTTATCGGTACCGACGGTATTGTGCATACCTTTCCGGGTGCCACCTATCCTTTTGGGATGGTTCAGCTAAGCCCCGATGGCGACACCCAAGGATGGAACTGGTGCTCGGGCTATCATTACAGCGACGACAACATCAAGGGCTTTAGTCATACCCATCTCAGCGGTACCGGATGGTCCGACCTGGGCGATATTTTGGTGATGCCTACAGTGGGCGAAATTAAGCTGAACTCCGGATCTAAAGATAATCCCGATGAAGGCTACCGTTCCCGGATAAGTCACGACGATGAGGAGGCCAGTCCGGGGTATTACCGTGTTAAATTGCAGGATTATGGTATTGATGCCGAGCTCACTACCTCTCGCAGAGTAGGATTTCACAGATATACTTTTCCGGCCGCTGAGCAGTCTAACGTAATTATTGATCCTACCAATAAAATATTTGGTAAAACCATGGAAACAAAAGTTACTGTAAAGGATAACAGCACTATAGAAGGTTACTGTTACAGTGCCGGATGGGGTGGAAACAGGTATATTTATTTTACAGCTTCCTTTTCCAAACCTTTTAAAAAGGCCGGAGTTGGATTGCATGATAAGGTGATAGCGGACGCAAAGGAAGCCAAAGGTGCGGATGCCAAAGCATTTGCATCATTCCAGACTGCTGAAGGCGAGGTGATTGAGATGAGATTGGCTTTTTCTGCCGTAAGCCTCCAGGGCGCTCGTAAAAATCTGGCAACGGAAGGTTCGGAAAAAACCTTTGATGGGGTATGGGAAAAAACAAAGGCGGCCTGGCAAAAAGAACTCGCCAAAATTGAAGTGAAAGGCGGTTCCGAAGATCAGAAAAAGATATTTTACACCGGTCTGTACCATGCCATGATACATCCCAATATTTCGATGGACGTGGACGGAGGGTATGTGGCCAATGGTAAAAAATTCAATGCACAGGATTTTACAAACTACAGCACCTTCTCCCTTTGGGATACCCATCGTGCGGTGCATCCATTGCTCACCATGATAGATACCAAGCGCACCGTTGATTTTGTGAAGTCGCTGGTTAGCCGACATGAAAATGGCGGGCAGTTGCCCATGTGGGAGCTTTGCGGTTTCGATAACACCTGTATGATTGGCTACCCTGCCGTATCGGTTATTGCCGATGCCATTTTAAAAGATATTCCCGGCATTGATACGGAAAAGGCCTACGAAGCCATGCGAGCCATTGCGTTTTTCCCTAAAAACTCCAGTAGTGACGGCGAAAGTGGACTAAACGAATATATTGAGTATGGCTATGTGCCTGCCGATATTGCTAAATCAGTGGCCAAAACGCTGGAATATTCATATTACGATTGGTGTATAGCCAAGGTAGCCGAAAAGTTGGGTAAGGCCATTGATGCCAATATGTTTTATCAGCGCTCCAGGAACTTTGTAAACCATTATCATCCCGATAAAAAACTTTTCTGGCCCAAGGATCGCAATGGAAAGTGGTTAGATAATATCTCGCTGACCAGCTGGGATGATTTGATGCCTCATTACGTTTCGGGCAATATTTGGGCTTATGCCTATTTTTACCCTCATGCTACCAATGTAGTTATCGATTTAATGGGAGGTAAAGATGCTTTTGCCGATAACCTGGATGATCTGTTTGCCGAGCCGATGAATATGGAAGGTGAGCAACACGTGGACATATCAGGATTTATAGGTCACTACGGTCATGGTGATGAGCCGGGCCATCAAATAGCTTATCTGTATAATTATGCGGGTAAACCATGGAAGACACAGGAAAAAGTGAGGGAGATCTCCAACACCATGTACTTTGCCGAAAACGACGGAATGCCAAATAACGACGATTGCGGACAGATGTCGGCATGGTACATCTATTCGTCCTTGGGTTTTTACCCCGTGTGTCCCGGCGATCTGAACTACATTATAGGCGCCCCCTCCTTCGAGCATGCCTCCATTCATCTCGAAAATGGCAAGAGCTTTAATGTGGAAGCCATTAATGTAAGTGCCGACAATATTTATGTGCAGTCTGTTGAGTTAAATGGCAGGCCATATTCAAAAAGCTACATATCGCACCAGGATATTATGAACGGGGGAAAGCTCAGCTTTACCATGGGCAGTCAGCCCAATAAAAATTGGGCTAGTGCCAAGGAGGATAGCCCTGTTTCCGACTTAGTTAAATAAATATGTAGAAGTTATTAAAAAAGAAAGTTTATGCTTTATGTAAAGTATAAGAGCTGATCGATAAATCCTAAAGCCTGGCATTTATGCGGGGGTCGGAGGGAATATTTCCAAGGGTTGTAACTCCAGTCATGATACTTTATACTTTTATCTTAATACTAAAATTAATGAAACACTTATTATTTATCAATTTATTTGTTGCCTTGTTGTTGGCTTCATGCGCAACACCGTCATTTGAGGCCGATCAGGTAGCGTTGATTCCGAAGCCGGACAGTTTTACCCTGCATGAGCAATCGTTCCGTATCTCGGCCAGCACGCCTCTTTTTACGGATAACGAGAAGCAGCGAAAAGCGACGGACTACCTTAATTTTCTGTTAGACAGGGCCGCCGGCTTTGAACTTGCTGTGCAGCAAGGGGAAGGCAGCAAAGGCGTTGTATTCCAAACCGTAGATGGCATGGCCCCCGAAGCTTACCGCCTTGAAGTAAACCCATCGCAAATTTTAGTGCAGGCAAGCGGCGAGGCTGGTTTCTTTTACGGGGTGCAATCGATACGCCAGTTGCTGCCCATTCAAATTGAAAGCAAACAGGTACTCCAGGCAGAATGGCTTGTTCCTTCGGTGGTTATTGAAGATCAACCCCGCTTTGAGTGGCGTGGCATGCACATGGATTTTAGTCGTCACTTTTTTACCCTGGACGAGGTGAAAGAATTCCTCGATTATATGGCGCTGTATAAGCTAAACACTTTCCACATGCACCTGACCGACGACCAGGGATGGCGGATAGAAATAAAAAAATATCCGCTCTTGACCGAAAAGGGCGCCTGGCGTAAGGAAAATGACCACGATAAAACAGCCAATAGACTGGCCAAGACGGATGAGACATTCAAGATGGACCAGCGCCATTATCGCAACATTGACGGTGAGCGCAAGTATGGCGGCTTTTTTACCCAGGAGCAAATCAAGGAGATTATCAAATATGCCGACGAGCGCTGCATTACCGTAATGCCGGAGATTGACATGCCCGGACACTTTAAATCGGCCATCGACAATTACCCTTACCTATCGTGTACCGGTGAAGCCGGATGGGGCGAGGTTTTCTCTACGCCGGCCTGTGTGGGCAAGGAAACTACCTACGAGTTTATGGAAAATATTTTGGCCGAGGTGGCCGAACTGTTCCCTTATGAATATATCCATATCGGTGGCGATGAGGTAAACACAAAGTCGTGGGAAGATTGTCCCAGATGTCAGCGGGAGATGAGAAAGCAAGGCCTAAAAACGGAGCACGAACTGCAAACGCACTTTAACCATCGCATCGAAGCATTTTTGCACAGCAAAGGAAAACGTTTAATGGGATGGGACGAGATTGCTGAGGGTGGACTTACGCCGGATGCCTCCATCATGTGGTGGCGCAACTGGGCACCCACAATGCTTAATGTGGCAGCCGATAACGGTAGTGATATTGTTATTACGCCTGACTTTGAGTATTATTTCGATTTTACCTACGAGGCCACACCCGTACAAAAGACCTACGATTACGAACCTATCCCTGAGGATTTTACTCCGGAGCAGGCAAAGCATATCCTGGGTGTGCAGGCCAATATATGGACCGAGTGGATACCCAATTTTACACGCCTGCAATACCAAACATTTCCACGGCTGCAGGCTTTGGCCGAAACCGGATGGTCAGAAAAGGAAGCAAAGGACTTTGAGGACTTCACGCAACGTTTACTCCCTCATTACGACCGGATGGATGTGATGGGTATTCATTACTATATCCCGGCCGTTGAGGGCTTAAACAAAAAAATAGCCTTTATCGACAGTGCCATGGTAACCCTTGAGGTGCCCCTCCAAGGCGTAGAGATTCGATACACACTCGATGGTTCACAGCCTACCAAAGAGGATTTTCTTTACACAGGGCCGTTTGCCATTAGTAAAAATGCTACCATAAAAGCCCGTGGCTTCCGCGGTAAAATTACCGGCGAAGTTTCCGAGGCCGAAGTTGAAAAACAGTCTTTTCGCGAAGCCGTGAACGTAGATCCCCAAAACAAAGGATTGCAGCGTTGGTTCGTGGAAAATAAGTTTAAAGTGGTGGAAGAGGTAAAGCTACCCCCATCGCCAAAATGGACACATGTAGATAAGCCCGATATGGGTGAGCATGCAGCTCTTAGTCTTTATTCCATGGTTTTTAAGGGTTATTTTAAAGCCGAAAAAGATGGTATGTACGAGTTTGCTGTAACATCCGACGATGGCAGCCTGCTGTATTTTGGCGATAAGCTTATCGTGGACAATGGTGGTAACCATGCCGCCCTGAAACGTTCCGGTATGGTAGCCCTCAAAAAAGGATGGCACCCCATAACCCTCTTTTTCCACCAGGCAGGTGGCGGCGGCGAGCTCAACGTGACCTATGCAGCTCCTGGCGAAGCTTTTAAAGAACTGGACGGAAGTGCTGTTGGGTATTAATGTATGTAATTACCCGGCAAGTAACAGCAGCCAATAATCAAAGGATATGTAATACCGGGTTCTGTGTGGGCCCGGTTTTTAATAATGTAACCACAAAGGACACAAAGGATGCACAAAGGACACAAAATAACCTTGTGAACCTTGTGTTGGCTTTGCGTACTTTGTGGTTGGAACCGAACGGAAGGAGTGGTAACTTTTAAGATTTAAATTAATATAATTAAGTTGCACGCAAACCTCCATAAGAGTTCCTTTCAGCTTTTTATAATGAAAAAATTAAAAAGAATAAATGTTGCATGAGAGAAAAAACAAAACCCACTCATATCCGATCAGATAATTTTAGTTTACAAAGTTACTTGTATAGAGTTAAGTACAGCGGAACCCCAAAATCAGATTACGACAGCATCAAAAAACTGATGCAATGCCAAATGTGTTCGGTTCCCTTTGAAAACCTCGACGTTCAAAAAGGGATGGTCGTATCCTTGTTGCCAAATGATATTGTTGATAAAATTTTAAATAAGCACCGTGGTGGTTATTGTTATGAGGTCAATGGATTATTTGCGCTAGCACTTCAAGAAATTAAGGTGCCTTATATCTTTGTGGCTGCACGACCAATGCCGTACCCAGAAAGACGCCCCAACACCCATATGGCTATCATTGCAACAATTGAAAATGAAGAGTTTTTAATCGACTTGGGATTTGGAAGCTACGGAATAAGAGAACCATTAAAATTAAGTTCGTATAACACGGAAATCGTACAAGGCAAGGATGCCTTTATGTTAGAAAAAACAGCAGAGAATGAGTATTTACTTAAAACCTTAATAAATAAGGAATGGGCAAATCAATATTCTTTTGAGGTTCACCATCACGAGTGGATAGATTTTATACCTGCCAATTATTTTAATTCAACCCATCCCGATTCAATTTTTGTTCAGAAACCTTTTGTTGTCCTATTTAATGCAAATGGTCGCAAAGTATTGTTCGGCAATACACTAAAGTTGATTGAAGATGGCAGCACAGAAAGCATCCTGTTTGAAGAGGAAGAATATGAGGGCATATTGAAACAACATTTTAATCTGCAGCCGTAGCAGAGCAATCGTAAGTCCCAAATTATTCAGACATTTAACCTTTAAAATTCATCATTATGTACAAGTTTGTCTTCCCCCTATTGGTGAGCTTGCTATCCATCACTTCATTCGCTCAAAAAAACGAAGTCAAAGTGATGTATTCTCCGGTATCGCTTCAGCGTATGGACGGATGGGGTACAAATTACGATGGCCTCGACCCTAAATACTCGGGTGCTTTTATGATTGATTATAACCGTTACCTAAAACCCCGATTGAAATTAGGTTTCAACGCAAGCTATGAGCGAAAGAAGGTGTCAGGCACAAAATCCTATATTTATTGTAACCTCAATCCTCCCTATGATTGTATCGACCAATCTTATAAACAGTCCAATAAAGAAAGTTTGTTTTTCTTTGGCCCTCAATTTGGATTTGAATACCTACAAAAAGATAATTTTCGCCTGGGCAGTTTAGTTGGTGTTTCTTTGGTTTTATCTAACCGGGAAGATATAGTGGATTTTATAACAGAGAAGGAGTCGGATGTAAACTTGTTTTTTCATGCCGAACTGCTAAACTTTACCTGGGGCAAAACCAATGGACTTACAGGGCAGTTGGGGGTGGGTCACAAAGGATTATTTAGCCTGGGTTACTTTTTTCGATGGTAAAATTCCGTCCTTTCCGGAATACTTGCCCTTGTACAAGGATACCATTTATTTTTCATTAAGCGCCAGATATGATAAATACGACAGTGCATAAAAAAGCCTGTCTGAAAACAGACAGGCCTACAGAAACATTCTAATAAAACTAACCTAAACCTCACACACATTTTGAATGTTCCTATAATATTGTAGTAGTAGGGAATAATTTATTAATCCTAAAATACAACCATATCTGTTTGATGTCAATACTTTTTGTAGTTTAATTTTCGTTTTTACCATTTTTTAGTTTGAATTTATTTCGGATGGCATACCAAAAACAATAACCGACTTATCACATGCTGATTGTTGTCATTGGCAAAGGGTAAATAGATTGTTATTTTTATCCTATTGCATACGAGATAAAAAACCTGTCCATTGAAAACAACACTGATTAAGAATATTAAGGAGCTTGCGGGCATTGTTACAGATGCTGCTACAAAATATCACGCCGGTGGCCAAATGGCCATTTTAAATAGTATTGATGATGCTTATTTAATTATCGAAGACGATGTTATTGCAGCATTTGGTTCAATGTGCGACCTAAAACCGCAGCATTTCGATGAGGAGATAGATGCGAGTGGCAAAACCTTATTGCCAGCCTGGTGCGATTCGCATACCCACCTGGTATTTCCCGCTACCCGCGAAATTGAATATATCGATAAGATAAAAGGACTCTCGTACGAGGATATAGCCCGCAGGGGCGGAGGTATTTTAAATTCGGCGAAGACGATGGTTAACATGCCGGAGCAGCAACTTTTTGATGACGCATGGCAAAGGCTCCACGAAATCGCGCGTTGGGGTACAGGCGCTGTAGAGATAAAAAGTGGTTATGGACTATCTTTAGATAGTGAGCTTAAGATGCTTCGTGTAATTAAACGATTAAAACAAAAAAGCGAACTAAGCATTAAGTCTACTTTTTTGGGTGCACATGCGCTTCCTGCCGAATATAAGAATAACCGCGAGGGATACCTGCGCCTTATCATTGACGAAATGCTACCAGCCATCGCGCACGAAAATCTGGCCGACTATATTGATGTGTTCTGCGACAAAGGTTTTTTTACCGTGGATGAAACGGATAAAATATTAAAAGCCGGTGCCAGGTATAACCTGCCGCCTAAAATTCATGCCAATGAGCTTGACTTCTCGGGTGGGGTGCAGATAGGGGTAAAGCACAAGGCTCGCTCGGTAGATCATTTGGAGTTTGTAGGCGAAAAAGAAATAGCGGCACTCCTTAATTCGGATACAATGCCTACGGTGTTACCCGGGGCAGCCTTTTTTTTGAACATGAGGTATGCGCCCGTTCGACAGATGATTTCAGCCGGTTTGCCCTTAGCTTTGGCTACGGACTTTAATCCGGGCTCATCTCCATCGGGTAATATGCAATGGATCATTTCGATGGCAAGCGTACTGTATAAAATGTTGCCAAACGAAGCCATCAATGCCGTTACCCTAAATGGCGCCTATGCTATGGGTATAGAAGAGGTGCTGGGTTCTATAACGCTTGGTAAGAAAGCAAACCTCATACTTACAAAAGCCATCCCAAATATTGCCTACATCCCCTATTATTATGGCGAAAATAAAGTAGACACCATTTTTATAAACGGAAAAATTATAAATGCATAGTTTTTTTTATCTAAAAGCCCCTTAACCTGAAATAGACATAAATTTTCGCTATTATAAATAAGGCTCGGTGGATGTTTGGTTGATCCTGCTGCCGTCACCGATTTTCATCCGGGTTAACTCCTTGCTCGTCTGAGGTTATTTTTCTGCGCAAGTCTCTCGCTAGGGGCTAATTCTTTTGGCGTATGCTATGTCGCTTATAGGGTCTACGCTATAATATCTGGCCAAATAAAAGAGCTTTGGTCGAGTACGGTAAGCCCTAACGGTTACCTAAAGGCAGGTGACATGGTTGAACAATATTTTACAAAACTTTAGTGAATTAAAAATCTACAGCCTGCCTGCTCCTTACTTTCCTGATGTCAAACTTCGTTACCGGAGGTTGAAATAATTCTTACCATAACAGGCGACTTAGCCCAGTATTTAAGATAACTGATTTTTATCAGCTATTGCTTTTTGTTTTATTTTTCAGGAACTTGTACAGAAACAACACTTTTCTTATCAAATAAAACAATTTCCGATGCAAAACATACTGCAAATTGCTGCCGGGCAAATAGGAGTGCAGGAATTGGCCGGTGAAGCAGACAATCCTGTAATAGTTAAATATGCGCATGAGTCGGGTTTTACCCAGGTAAACGATGACGAAACAGCATGGTGTAGCATCTTTGTTAACTGGTGCTGCGAACAAGCGGGTCTGCAGCGTTCGCATAAGATGAATGCCCGAAGCTGGCTGTATGTAGGTAAAACAATAAACAAGCCCTATGCAGGTGACATAGTAGTGCTCTGGCGCGAAAGCCCAAGCTCATGGAAAGGCCATGTGGGTATATTTTTAGGTTATACCAAAGATCGAAACCATATTTTTGTGTTGGGTGGAAACCAAAAAAACAGTGTCTCGGTTCAAGCTTATGATGCTTCGCGGGTTTTGGCTTTTAAACGTTTAATGGCAAGCCAGGGCTTAGAAGTACCTAAACCGTTGCTTACCCTTGGCAGCCGTGGAAACGAAGTAATGAAATTACAGGTAATATTAATTGATTTGGGATACGACTGTGGGGCAGTAGACGGAATTTTCGGTCCCCGAACCAAAGAACATCTGTCGGCATTTCAAACTTCCGAAAATCTGAAAGAAAAAAATGGAGTGTACGATGAGCATACCCAAAAAAAATTCCAATCTATTTATTAAGCTAATACATTTAAATAATGGCTACACAAACAAATAACGAAGGCAAAGAAAAGCTTAAAGGTGGCTTTGTAAATTTGCTAAAAAAAATTGGTGGGGTTATCGAAGATGCGGCTTCACTCGAAGTAACCACTTTTACAGGTAACTTCGAATACAAAATATCCGACGTGGTAAAAAACGATGTGAACAAGGTGAGGATAGAGAACGTACTTAAATCGCTGACCGTTCATAATCAATCTAACCTTAATCTGGTGGCTTATACCAACGTTAAGATTGACTCGGATGTATCTACCATTGTAAAATCTGACTTATCCCCAGCCGACGAGGAATTGCTTAAATTGCATAAAGATATGCTTAGTTCATCTAAAGAGGCGCGTGAATCGGTTATAAAGTTGGTTATGGATTTGGTTCGATAGCTTCCTTTATATACACTAAAAAGTAGATACTTGGTGGGGTAGCAGTTTTTAAACGATAACTTCAAAATGCAACGCTATGTTAAGCTCTGAGGAGTTCATATTAGAACAGTGCGAAAAAGAACTAAATCTTTTTCCGAAAAGCGACAGCGAAATTTCGCAACATTTGATGGAGTTGGGTTATCTACCGGCACATTTGGTCAATACTTTTAGCCAAAAGCATGAAGATGTGGCCATAGAAAAGTTTGAATATGATCTTATCGATTCAGGTATTTTTACTTTAAGTGAAATTGTACACCAAAGAAAACTGGGCAGAGAGTCTTATGTAAAATATTTTTTACGCCGACTCACCGACATTGACGAAGGTATAACCTTTGAAAGCTTACCCCAGCGCGGACAAACCACCTTAGCAAGCCGGGTAATTCATTATCGTTTGGATTTATTTGGGTTATGGGTGCAGCCAATTGAAATACCTTTCGGTATGGCTTCGATGATGAGTATTATGCAGATTGCCGGGTTTGGCAGGTGTAATGCCCTGGAAGCGGTTAATCATTTAGCCAATGTGCAGGAATTTACCAATCATTTGTTACAGCAGCATGATAAAGAAAATTTTGTGTTGAGCTTTTATTCAGCACAAGCTTCTGAAAAGCTCAAACGGAAGCTGGATAGGAGGCGACGGTTCGGAGCACAGCTCGAAGATGATTTTGGTAATAGTAATACGTATATTGATTTACTGCAAAAGCATATTTTTAAAAACAACCAGAATAATATTGATTATGTCTTTTTAAGGCGAGAGAGTAATAACCCCTTAAAGCAATTTTTGGTGCGATTAATACAAGTGCATCAGTGGCAGGAGGGATTTTACGATGGCTTGCTGGATTCTAATCTAGGTGACCTAAGTTTGGATAGTATCCTTCAATCCATCCGGTCGCACAACGAAGCGGATAAAAAGGATGTTAAAATACACCGGGTGCTGACCTATTTGGGCAATGGTTATTTTATGTTTAACGCATTGTTTTTCCTGACTGAATATGCCATAGAAGAAAACATGGTGGATGAAACGCAGATTTGGGACTCGTTGACAAGCGACATTAAAAACGCACAGCCGGAGCAGCAACAGATATTCCAGGATAACCTGCAGGATCTGAGAGTGGGCATACAGAAACAACAATCCTCCATATCGCAAAAAAAAGGAATACTTAAGCGATTATACTATGGAATTAAAAAATTATTAAAAAAAGCTTTTCGCTTTGCAAAAAAAATGTTCAAATGGGTAGTGAACAAAGCCAGTAGAGTATGGGGCTTTTTAAAAAGATTTTTTGCTAATTTCTTCGACAGGCTAAAGGTCGGATTGGCTGCTTTTATCGATGGTATCCGCTTTTTAATTGGGCGAAAAGTAATTTTTACCGGTAACCGCTTCCGTTTTATCAGCACCTGGTGCCGTCTTGATGCCGATGTATCTACCATTGCCATTGATGCCAGTGCCAACATGATAAAAGAACATACCAAAGAGGTCAGATACCGATGGGCCGCACTTGCGTTTTCCTTGGCAGTTACAGGCCTTGTGCTTAAAAGCTTATCGCGGGCACTCAATGTATTGAGTTGGCCCTTGGCTCTGTTTTCCATAGTCAACAGTTTTAAGGTAGTATCGGAGCAGTATAAAAAATTAGAACTCGTAACAAATTAAAAATAGAAGTTATGTCAAAAGCAGAACAAATTATTAAGAACATATCGGATAAGATAGACGATTTGACAACACTAAAGATCCAGACCTTAATGGGCACTTTGGTAACTAACGACGATGGTACTACTGTTTCATTTAAGCCCAACAATGAGGTGAAAGGGATGATTAGCCATATCGATTTGGTTGATGGAGATATTCAAACAGACTTGTCGGAGGAGTTTTATCAAAAGTACCCCGAGTTGGTACAGTTTCATCAATCACGCGAAGCCAGAGGGAGTGAGATAATTGAAAACAACATTCAAACCCTGAAAACCATTATTGATGTACTTTTCGATCTCAAGGATAAAATAGGTTAATCAATGGCTAACGGATCAAATAAAAAAAATGCCATCGTTTCCATGCTCGAAGATTTAACTCATCTTCAAATCGATACCATTATAAAAAAAGGAATGACGGCTGCAAATCCCCCCGATAGGGTGGAGGAATTGCTCTTTCGGCTTCATGCGCGCTACGTTTGTAAGGTAAAAGATATTATAAAGGATAACGATTTTGAGGGTTTTACCTTTGTGCTTGGTGATTGCATATGCTTCAGTAATCTGTTAGATACACTATCCAAATTGCAGGATTATATGAACGAAAACGATCTTTGGATGGAAGATACTGATTATATGGTATTTTTGCGAATGCTTTCGTTTTGTCAATTTATAGCGTCATTGAGTCGAAGTGAAGCCTATAAAATAAAAGAGAACCCCGAAAAAACTGCTTTAACAGTAGAGCTTAGCAACTACAATAAGTTTACCTTAAAAGGCCCCGTAGCCCCAAAGGAACTCGCTAATTTAAAACGGTCTTTTGACTTGGGCATCGAAAAAATTGTGATGCAAACAAGGATGGGCATTGATGGCGACATCGTTTCCCGTATTGAGGAGGGTTTTGCCAATAAGCCGCGCCAGCTCATCATCGATATTCATGATAAACACACGAAGCTCTCCATTGACTATTGGAACAGCCTGATAAGTACCGCCGTAAAAATAGTGGGAGAGATATTTGAAAGAAAAGCTTAATTGAGAATTCTCATTCCTTTTTTAACACGGAGCGTGCTGTTTTTAGTGAGCCACGCAAAAATACCTTAGCACTAAGATGCACTACTAATGCTTTTAAATCAATCTATTCTCACACTCGTCCGTAAAGGGAGATATCAGGTACAAACACCCGAAAAGGTGGAAAGTCCCGCGGTTTTAACCATCTTTTATTTAGATGGAGATATTTTGGTGTATTTTAATGAAAATAGGCTGGCCGACAATCAGCAGATATATATAGATCATTTTAAGAAACTGGATGTATTTCTGAAGCAAATAAAACAACAACTGCGCACTATTGAAATATTGGTGACAGCAGGACTCTTCGGTTTTTCAATGATGAGTTTAATATGGGCCGAGGCAGACAGATATGTGGCGCTGTTAGTACCTGCCTTAATTGGTACAGCAGCCTGGTATGGCCGTAAGTTGTTGGCAAAAGGTGTAATGAACATTGTATATAGAGGTTTTTTTAAAATAAGGAAAAGAATAGTGTTTAATAAAGATTTGTTTAGCAGGCGAAAAGCCGATGATAAGCCTTAATGCCGATACTACGGTGGGTGCAGTGCGCACCTTGGTGATAAATAAATGAGCCGGTGGGGGTGGACTGATTTTAGACTACAAAGCTTTAAAAACATCATTGAAAAAGGTGTAGCTATAATAGAAGCCGTGTGTCCGTATGCCTGTAGTAAAGCGTTGCTATTACTTAATAATTTACGGGTGAAAGATTAACTTATCGGATAAGAAGATGCCAAAAATGACGAGCTTCCGGCCTGTTCCGGGTAGCTCGTCTTTTACTAACAGGGTAGCCGAGCAGTAAAAATAAATTATCCTTAGTTTTATTTGTCTTTTTTCGGTTAGTGTCTGTTCCGAAACAGCCTTGGAAGCTTTGGGATGGTAAATTCTTTAATCATATACTAAGGTCTGAATGCCCGAGGCTCGATGTATAGAAATATAAAGAAAGAGGTAAAACGAGACTTTGTAAAATTATCTGATTATCTCCATAATATGTTTTTTATCAGTTCCATTTGCAGGTTATTTTTTTAAGTTTGCAGTGCGCTGCAAATGGCACTGTTTTTGATGCAATTTGCGACCTCTCCTGAACTATAAACGCTATTATAATGAGGATGAATAAAAAAATGGGTGCATTAATAATTGCATCGTTGATATTTCTTGCCGGTATTGTATACTTCGGTTTTACTAAAACCACGGTCCTTAGTAGTAATTCTATTACAACAAAAGTTGTAAAAGGTAAATTTGAGTCCTTTGTATACAGCACCGGACAGTTAGAGGCACAAAACTCGGTAAGCATAAATGTTCCAACCGAACTCTCGGCACGTTACATAGATATTTACGAAATTAAAGTGACCAAGATTATTGAGGAAGGAACAGTAGTTGATTCGGGTGATTACGTGGCATCCCTTGACCATAGTGCGGTGGAAGAGAAAATGACCGAAGCCTTAACCAGGCTAACCGAAGAATTGGAACAATATGAGGACGCTAAGTTGGATACCAATATCAACCTAAGCAATTTGCGCGATAATTTGGTAAATGCCAAAATCGATCTGGAAGAAAAGGAACTCATACTAAAGCAATCAGTTTACGAATCGCCATCGGCCATACGACAAGCAGAACTAAATTTTCAGAAAGCCAAGAGGAATCTCAATCAAGAGGAGCGGAACTATGAATTAAAAAAACAACAAAACGCCCTTAAGGTAAACAGAGCCTATAACGAAATAGAAAGGGTGCGCACCCGAATAAATGAAATTGAAAAGCTGTTCGAAGCTATCGATGTAAAGGCTCCTGCTCCGGGTATGCTAATTTATAGCTACGACCGTATGGGAAATAAAATACGGGCCGGGAGCGTAATTAGCCGTTGGTCGCCTAAAATAGCGGAGCTTCCCGATTTAACGTCAATGGTTTCAAAAACTTTTATCAACGAGGTGGACATCAGCAAAATTAAGGTAGGACAAAAAGTTAAGGTGGGTGTAGATGCCTTTCCGGAGAAAGAGTTTGATGGTGAAGTAACCGAAGTGGCCAACATTGGTCAGGTAATTCCGGGGGGCGACGCAAAGGTTTTTGAAGTATCCATCAAGGTTAACGGCTACGACAAGGACTTACGCCCGGCCATGACCACCGTTAATGTTATTACCATCAATGTATTGGATGATGTGGCGTATGTGCCAGCCGAAGCCGTTTTCGAAAACGATTCTTTATCGTATGTATATTTGGCTAATCGGCCTAACCTAAGGCAAATAGTTGAAATTGGAGCCGAAAATGAAAACTATGTTCAAATAAAGCAAGGGGTGGAAGAGGGAGAAACATTACTAATGAACGAGCCGGTTACGGAATCGCCGATGGAGTATGTAGGCTTGGATATTTATGAATATTTATTGAAACAGGACTCAGCGGACACCATTGAAACAGAAAAAAAGCCACTAACCTTTAACGTCCGATAAATCATGCGCGAAATAAGGCAATTATATACCCGTTATATCCACAATGTTATTATCGCCATTGAAGCTATCATGGCTAATACTGTTAAATCGTTGCTAACCGCGTTAGGTATAATGTTCGGAGTAGCCGCAGTAATAAGCATGTTGGCCATAGGCAAGGGAGCACAGCAGGAAGTGCTGGAGCAAATTAAATTGGTGGGTGTCAATAATATTATCATCACACCGGTTAAAGAATCGGTAGTGAGCAATGCCAATCAGCAAAGTGATGAAGAAGGGGAGGAGAAAAAAGGAAAAAGAAAATCCAACGGACTAACCCTTAGCGATGCCCATGCCATCCTTAAAACCATACCATCGGTTGCCAAGGTCAGCCCGGTGGTTTCGATGAATTATTATGCCATAAACAAAGGCAAAAGTCAGCCTATTGTATTAGAAGGTGTTTCAACCGATTATTTTTCGTTACTAAATATAGGTATCGTTCAGGGCAAGGCATTTAGCAAGGAACAGAACCAAAAGAGCCAGCCTGTATGTGTTATTGGTTATAATGTCAAAGACAAATTTTTTAATCAGGATAACCCCATTGGCAAATATATCAAAGTGGGCGAAAACTGGTTGCAAGTAGTTGGCGTGGCCGAAAAAAGGGATTTTACTACCTCGGCATCTGACGAAATGGGGATCAGCTCATCCGACAATAAAGTTTTTGTGCCTACCCAATCTTTGTTGCTGAGATATAAAGATCGATCCAGGATTAATCCTGTAGAGCTTGAACGTATGAGTAGGGGAGGAGGTCGCGGCAGAAGTACGCAGGTAAGCAATGCTCAGATTGAAAATCAGTTAGATAAAATAGTGGTACAGGTAAAGGAAACAGAGCAACTGAGCGCCACCGCCGACATTATAAAGCGGATGTTGCTGAGGCGGCATTCCAATATGTACGATTTTCAGGTTACCGTGCCCGAACTTCTGCTAAAGCAACAACAAAAAACAAACGATATTTTTAACATTGTCCTTGGTGCTATCGCAGGTATTTCGTTGCTGGTAGGGGGGATAGGCATTATGAATATTATGCTGGCTTCGGTGTGGGAACGTATCCGCGAAATAGGAACCCGTCAGGCTATTGGTGCTTCGCGTAAAGATATTATTGTGCAATTTCTGTCGGAATCGACTTTAATCAGTATAGGGGGAGGAATTATCGGTGTTATCATCGGTGTGCTGATGGCTTATACCATTGAGGTAACTGCAGATATAAAAACCATCGTTTCATTTTGGTCCGTATTTATAGCCTTTGGCGTATCAGCAACAGTAGGGGTGGTGTTCGGCTATATACCGGCCCGCAGCGCCGCTAATCAGGACCCGGTTGAATCTTTGAGACATTAGCATTAGAAAATCAGTATTTAGGTATCAGTATAAAGACTCCCGTAAAATGGCAAAAATATTTTTAAAGAGAATAGCACTTCTTTTAGTTATAAACGTAATAATATTCTCCAAAGCCGCAGCCCAAAAAGAAGAAATAAAACTGAACATGACCTTGGACCAGGCTATCGAGATTGCCTTTGAGCAATCGATACTGAGCTTTAAACAAAAGCACATGTATTTGGCCCGATATTGGGAGTTCAGGAGCTATAAGGCCGAAAGGTTGCCACTGCTCGGATTGAGCTCAACGCCTATTAATTATCAGAGTACTATTTCTTCCAGGTATATTAATGGCGAGGACGTACTTGTTCCATCAAAAAATCTGAGCTCCAATGCGACCTTGGATTTATCGCAAAACATTACGGCTACAGGAGCAAGGGTATCCGTATTTAGTGAGTTTAGGCGTCTCGAAAATCTTGAGAGCGGTAATATTTCCTATTCCTCCATCCCAATTTCAGTAGGGATATCACAACCCATTGGTGGGTACAATCGTTTTAAATGGCGATCCATGTTAGAGCCGCTAAAGTTTGAGCAGGCCAAATTGGAATACCTTCAAGGCTTACAAGAGCTCTCGGGCAGAACCACTAACGTGTTTTTTAATTTAGCCAAAGCCGAAATTAATCTGGGTATTGCCGAAACCAACCTGTCCAATGCCGATACTTTATATCGAATAGGCAAGGGACGTTTTGAGATTGGAACCGTTACACAGGACGAGTTGCTCGATTTGGAGTTAAGTTACCTGAACGCCAATATTAATTTGAGTAGGGCAAAGGTTGATTTAGAGCAAGCGCGTTCTACCATTAACTCTTTTTTGGGTTTCGACGAAAATGTACACATAGAATGTATATTGCCATCGAGCATACCGGAATTTAAAATACAGCTTGATCGGGCCCTGGCAATGGCCTACGAAAATAATCCTGACGTTTTAAACTTTGAGCAACGCCTTATCCAGGCCGATAGTGAAATTGCTCAGGCAAAAGGAACAGATGGCTTTGATATAGGTATTAGGGGTAACTTTGGTTACAACAAAAATACCGATAATTTCGACGAAGTTTATTCATCTCCCTTCGAAAGAGATCAAAGACTTAGCCTTACGCTAGGTGTGCCTATTATTGATTGGGGCAAGAGGCGCGGACAGGTGCAGATGGCACGTTCCAACAAAGAGGTCACCGAAGCCGAAGTGCGCCAGGCGAAAATTGATTTTGAACAAAACGTTTTTCTTCAGGTAATGGAATTTAATATGCAGGAAGAACAGGTGAAGATTTCTGCCAAAGCCGATACCATTGCCCAGCTGGGTTATGAGGTGACAAAACAACGTTTTTTAATAGATAAGGTAGATGTAATAAAACTAAATTCTGCCCGTAATTCGGTAGACGCTGCTAAACGTAGTTACATTCAAAGCTTGCAAACCTATTGGACCAATTATTTTAATATCAGACGAATAACTTTGTTCGATTTTGAGGGTGGGCAATCCCTGATAAAAGAATTGGATGACCTTTTACAGAATTGAGTATAAACCCTAATAGATATGCTTAATAAAATACCAAAAAAATATGTGTTAACAGGAGCCGCCGTGCTGTTGTTTATGATTTTAATTGTTGTTTTTTGGCCAGCCTCAGTTAATTACCAAACGGTGCGTGCGCAAATTATGCCTTTTGCCATGGAGGTTGCCGCCGATGGTGAGGTCCAGGCCTTGGAATTTGAAAGTATCAACATTCCCGAGATATTGAGCAGGCGCGATGTAGGTATATGGCGAATGAAAATATCGGATTTGGTGACCGAAGGTACACAGGTGAAAAAAGGAGATTTTGTGGCATCTCTCGATCCTTCCGAAGTGGAAGAGCGTTTGGTCAGGATTAAAGAACGAATAGAAGAACATAATAATTCATTGGAGTCGGCCATATTAGACAGTACCATCCAATTGATGCAAAAAAGAGAAGAATTAACTAATGCCAAAGATAATTTGGAAGAAAGCCTAATCAGGGTTGAGCAATCACAGTACGAATCTAAAGCAACACAACGACAGGCCGGCATTGCCCTGGAGAAGGCACAATTGGAAATAAATGCTAAGCTCAGAAATTATGATAAGGAGGTTTTGAGGCAAAAGATTAAGATAAATCGGATTAAAAAGTATTTGAGCAGGGATGTTGAGACGAAAGACTTATTGGAGAAATTGAAATCACAGCTACGCATAACCTCACCTTCAAATGGCATAGTAGTGTACGGAAGGAGTTATAGAGGTAGAAAAATAAAGGTGGACGATGATGTGGGGCCATGGATGCCAATAATAGCTACTATCCCCGATTTAAGTTCCTTGTACTCAGAAGCTATAGTTAAAGAAATTGATATTGCCAAGGTTAAGGTGGGACAGCCTGTACAAATTACCATCGATGCTTTTCCTGAATTTATTTTTCAGGGGGAGATAAAGAATGTAGCCAACATAGGACAACCCATACCGGGAACCAGCATGAACGGATTTAAAGTGGTTATTTCCTTTGATACGAAGGGGAAAAAAGTTTTACCTGGAATGACAACTGCCAATAAAATAACGATTGCCAGTTATAGTAATGATATTGTGGTACCCCGTGAAGCTGTTTTTGGAAACGATACAGCCTATTATGTATTTAAAAAACAGGGTGGATCTATAATTAAAACCCGGGTACAATTAGGAGGAGAAAACGAAACCCACATACGCATAGTAAACGGATTGCAACAGAACGATAAAGTGTTGATGGCGCGCCCTGATGAATATATCGAAGGCAAGCACATTAATCCGTGAGTTATAAACGCCCTTATTTGCTATTTGAAAGCTAAAAATTTAAATAGCTAACTTTACCCGTGATTCAGGGCTGGTTTGGAGTTTATTGGGTAGTGGAATGGTTTAAAGTAATTATTCCATGTATTAAAATGGATTAGCTGTTATTAAACAGCGTTTATTAGTGGCATAAATCATAGTCAGTTCAAATCAACTGTATATATTTGCGATAGGATAAAACGAGGATAGTAATTAAGGTTGGCCAGCATATTTCTGTAAAATAAGGAGCCACACAATTAATTAAAAGTAAACAGCAATAAAATATATCAACATTTAAAAGTTTATACCATTATGAAAGTAACCGTTGTAGGAGCAGGGAATGTAGGTGCTACCTGTGCAGATGTTTTGGCATATCGCGAAATAGCCAACGAAGTAGTTTTACTTGATATTAAAGAAGGTGTTGCCGAAGGCAAAGCATTGGATATTTGGCAAAAGGCGCCAATTAATCTTTACGATACGCGCACCATTGGTTCTACCAACGATTATGAGAAAACCGCCGGTTCCGATGTGGTAGTTATCACTTCCGGACTTCCGCGTAAGCCGGGCATGAGTCGTGATGATTTGATTTCAACAAATGCCGGTATCGTTAAAACCGTTACTGAGAATGTAATTAAACATTCGCCGGAGGCCATTCTTATTATCGTTTCCAACCCATTGGACGTGATGACTTACCAGGCACATATCTCGTCAAAGTTTCCACGTACGCGAGTAATTGGTATGGCCGGTATATTGGATACAGCTCGTTATCGTGCTTTTTTGGCCGAGGAACTGAATGTATCGCCCAAAGATATTCAGGCTGTTTTAATGGGTGGTCATGGCGACACCATGGTTCCGCTACCCCGTTATACTACCGTTGGCGGTATTCCGGTAACGGAGCTTGTGGATGCTGAAAAATTAGAGGCCATTATAGAGCGCACCAAATTTGGTGGTGGCGAGTTGGTAAAGTTGATGGGTACCTCGGCCTGGTATGCGCCCGGATCGGCAGCAGCACAAATGGTAGAGGCCATTGTTAGGGATCAGCGCAGGGTATTCCCCGTTTGTATCAAGCTCGAAGGCGAATACGGTATCGACGATTGTTACCTTGGTGTACCTGTTATACTTGGTAAAAACGGCGTGGAAAAAGTAATTGAGCTGGATCTGGATAAGGACGAAAAAGAATTGCTGGCCACAAGCCGCAAGCACGTATTGGAAGTAATGGCGGTACTGGATAAATAAGCTGCCACTCATCTTATCATATTAAAGGCTGCTCTGTTATTGGGCAGCCTTTGTTGTTCGATACTTTATTTTTATACAGCAATGGCGGTAACGGTGTAACATGTGCCTAACTTGTATTCGCTAATTTTTGATTCCATTCAAAAGAGGGTTGTCGTACACTATTTTCTGATCTTTTTCAAAATCGTACAAAGTGAGTTCTCGCAATCGGTAGTAGGCGGTCCAATAGGCCTGTATCGACCTGATGTAATCTTGTGTAGCCTTATCACGTTCTGAGAGCGAGATGTTTAAATCGGTAATGCTGATTTCGCCGTTCTGAAATTTTTTAAGCGCTATCAGGTATCCATTACTAGCTACTTTATCGGCTTCTTCGGCTATGTCGAGTTGTTCCTTTAAAAGCGCAAATTGTTCTACCTGAACGATTACGGTTCGCTCAAAATTCTCGCGATCTTGTTGTACGTCAAATACTACCAAATCGCGTTTGCTTTCTGCTAATTTTACATTGGAGCTTGATTTACCCCAATCTAAAATAGGTATAGCCAACGAAAGTTTTACTGATTTTTGATCAGCCGTATTGGAGTACACCCCCGGTATATCGTCGGAAATATTAGAGGTGCCGTAGGTGGCACGCAGTGTGGCGGCCAGTCCATTGTTTTTTTTGGCCTGAGTCAAATTTCTATCCGCTTCAATCAGCCGTCTTTCGTACTGTGTGGTTTCTTTTCTGTTGGCCAGGGCTTCTTCCAGGGCTTTTTGTGCATCCACTTCAAATAAAAACATGTTTAGCGGCATAAGTAATTCAATGTTCGAGCTTTGTTCCAGGCCTATATATTTCTTTAGCTCAAAATCGGCATTTTTAAGATCCATAGTGGCTTGACTTAATGATTTTTGTGCCGTAAGTACAGATAACCTAATGCGCGAAAAATCGTTTTCGCTTATAGTGCCCAGTTTAAATTTTGTGTCTGCGATACGCAAATTATCTTTGCTGTTTTTTAGGTTGTTCTCGGCCAATTTGTAGTTGGTCTGTACACTTAAATAGTTGAAAAAACGACGTGTAGCATTTCGCGATATTTCTTCTATGGACTCAATATAGTTTTTCTGTGCTTCGGTGTATACCAACGGTTCGGTTTTTCGCGACCATTTCATCCAATTATAAGCAAAAATTGGCTGGGTTATCCCTATCACAAACGGATTACCCTGAAAGTTCACATAATTCTGTTCCAAATCTTCGTTTCTGAACAAGGTGCTCTGGGCATAAATCTTTGTACCCGTTTGCGGTATCGATTGGTTCAACGATAGTTCTGCACTATTCTGGAAACGACCTATTTTTCTGAATTGCACACTGCCATCGTTTTGTGTTATTGGCCGGGTAGATTGTTCAAAATTGGGTAGGTTGCCCGTTAAAACAAGCTGTGGTCTATACTGAGCCTGATGGTTTTTATAACGCCAGTAATAATTCTCGTATCTGTTTTGCTCGTATTTTATCGATGAGGACTGACTAATAGCTAAATCAACTACGTTTTGCAGGCTGAGCTTTAATTTTGGTTTTATCGACTGTTGTGCGAAAATAAAACTAAATAAACAAGAATAGCCAATTGATAGCAACATCTTTTTTACTGTCATATTAATTTTGTCTTTCTATTTTTATCGCATTTAACTTGCTCAGTGGCGATGAGGTAGCAATTACTATTTCGCATCCCTCACGAGCACCTTCCGTGATCTCGGCAAATTCATCGGTAATCAACCCAAATGTAATTTCCTGTTTAATGGCACTATCGCGGCTTACCTTGTACAGGCGTTGTTTATCCTTGTATTCTATGAGTTCGCCTTTTTTTATTCGTAGCACGTTGTTCCTGGAGGCTTTAACAACATATAATTCTATTTTTTGGTTGGGTATCAGTTTCGATTGGTCGCTCTCTGTAAGCACTACCGAGAATCTTAGGTTGCCGTTATCCAATCGGGGCAGGATGGAGCTTATTCTGCCTTGAAGCCGTTTGTTGTCATCCTTTACATAGGCTTTTCGGCCTATTTTAATTAGCCTGCGATGTTTCTCGCTAATTGAGGCTTCTACTTTTAATCGGCTTAGGTCCGATAGGCTCACTAACAATTTTTCGCCTTGAATTTTTTCCCCTTCTTTGGCATGTACACTTAAAATAATACCATCGGCGGAAGCTTTTACTTGCATTTGTTTTAAAAGCGCTCTTTGCTGCGATAGTTCTTTCAGTCTCATTTCAATCTGGAGTAACAGGCCTTTTTCCTCAGCGGCCAATTGAGCCAATCGGATGGCATTTTTCTCTTCGGCCAGTTGTAAGTCTTTGTTGGCCAGTATTAATTCTTGATTGGTTTTGTCTACCTGGGCCTGAGATATACCCCCCACATCCAAGAGTTGTTTTTGATCAGAGAGGGTGGATTTTATAGAGGCTATTTTTAGTTTCTTGGTCTCCTGGCTAAACAACAGGTCGGCTTTGGTACTCCTGGCGTTTAACCTTGTTTTTTCTAGGTTGTTTTGAGCAACGGCTAATTGATCGTTGAGTTGTTCAATCTTGTCGGTTACCGGTTTGGTGTCCAGTTCAATAATTACCTCTCCTGCAGTAACCTGCTGACCGGCTCCCTTTTTTATTTTTTTAACGATACTTGAAGCAGGACTTAATAAGAGGACTTCGTTAGCGGGTTCTACATAGCCCTCGCACACCTCAAAGGATTCAATATTGCCCCTGTCAACAACATAGCTTTCAAATTTACCTTCAACAAGACTCGATTGTCGTGGTTGACATGCCTCAAAAATGCTAAAAAAAATCAATATAAAAGAAGCCCCAAGTACGTTTCGGAACTTACTGTTGCTACTAATCGTCGTATCCATGTTGTATATTTTCAGGTAGAAGCCCAAAAGTACGCAAAGCGAAATAAATAAGAAAAGAAAGCCGAGTATTTTTATATGAAACGAGCCCTAAGGGTCGGGGCTGGCTATGTGGCAAAACAAAGAAATATAAACACATCAAAACTAAAATCCACTTTGGGTATTTGGTTAAGTTCCTATTGCCGTATCTATCAAATCAGAAACCATATTTCAGTCTCAATAAACCCGAATTCACGCTTTGTCAGTTTATAAATCTTGTGTTCGGTTAAAGATTAAACACCCATAGTTATAACACCTATGCGCAATAGCATGTAGCCCTTATAGTAGTATTTTGTGATTACGGAAAGATTAACTGGGGAGTTACTTAAGGGCAGTGTTCTATGTTTTGTTTTCATAAATTCCAAACTTCTTCCTTTAGCGCTCTTAGCCTTACAAGCCCAAGCTTTAAACACCAAACCGAGGTGCACAGGTTTTAACACAAAGATTTGTTTTAGCTGTCTTTTCAACGGCGGCCCATTTTGTAGTTATCAAGTGGGGTTATTCAACCGTGCACATGTAAGAAACACAAAGGGCACAAAGGATTTTAACTTAGTTAAAATCGGGTGCATTCGCAGGTTGATGGGGCTCTTTAATAGTGGTAAGCCGGCTTTCAATCAGGGAATGTTTTGCAACGCAAAACATCGCGGTGTCCTTAGCGATACTTATAAGATGCATGGTGGCAATTTAAACCTTAAACTTTGCAGCCTTTGCGTTACAACCCGAAACTTTAAACCCCAAGCTCCATCACATCAAAAACTATACTTCAACCGTAAAAAACCCGAGTTTATGCTTTGCCGGCTTATTTTGTTGGTGAGGATATCCGGGAAATTACCATGGAAGAATTGCCAATACAGCGATGCACTAAGATTATCGGCCAGGCTGTATGCCCAGGAGGGACCTATAAAAACGCCTTTTATATCGGGGTGAGGGTACCAGATGCCGGTGAGCGAAAAGGAGGATAGCGGACTGGCCTGGAACATCGCGCTTGCCAGTAGTTGGAAAGGGGAAGTGGCCAAATCTTTAACGGATTGGGGCGGGGCGTAGGCATCAAAAAACACGATTTCCTTTCCTTTGGGCAGTTTGGCCAGCATCATCTCGGTCTGCACGGTCCATTTGCTGCTGAAAGAATAATCCATTCCGGTGGACAGCATAACAAGCCCGGAAGTGTCCCTGAAATTTTCAAACGGTTGGTACCAAGCCAATTCTCCCCGCCAACTGGCATCTTTGATGTAGCCTGACCAACCAAAGCCCAATGCCAGGTCCTTGCTTTTCAGCATTCCCCCAAGCACTTGAAAATCGTAATTCATTAGATTGGCATTCCATTTTATGGCCGCCGACACCTGCCGGGCGCTGTCGATATTGGCCGCCACCTCCACCGATGAGGCGGCACCGGTATAATACATGGCCCTAAAGGCGTCCGTGCCGGGTTTCTCTTCGTAGTCGAAATCAAAATAGGCGTAGGTGTTGAACATGTCGTTGGGGTTGAAGGCAAAAGTCTTTCCCCAATTGATACGTTGTTTTCCAAGGCTTATCGCCAGGTTGCCCGAAGTGTATTCGGCATAAATACGGTCGAATGCCAGATTCAGGATGTAGCTGTTGCCAACGGCAACATTCCATGCAGGGTTAAAAAAGTTGTCGGTATTTTCATAACTGTCTTCCAGCTGGCCGGTAAAATCCATCCTTACCTGGTCCCCAACAATCAAACGGTTTCGCATCTGCGCTGTAACGGACAGCTTGTCGTTGACGTACCAAAACAAATTGAGGCGGTTCTGAAAAGAGATATTGGTATTGTAAATGTGTTTGTCGCCTTTGGTCAGAAAACCCAGGCTGTCGGGCAGTTCTATCGGGCGTTCCGAAATAGATACCGATTGCATATTGACCAGATAGCCATCTATGACCAGTTTCTTGCCCATATCGCCATATTGCCCCAATACCGCACTTGGAGTGCAGAGCAATAAAAAAAGGAGACCGAAAAACAGGGAACGTACCATTGCGTCAGGCTTATGCTTTGTGTTCATCTTTGATTATTTTACCGTCTTCCAACAGGATGACGCGCCGGGCCTTGTTTACCACGCGGGCATCGTGGGTGCTGAATATAAAGGTGATATTTTCTTCGCGGTTCAGTTTCTCCATCATATCCAGCAGGGTTTCCGTCGATTTTGAGTCGAGGTTGGCCGTGGGTTCGTCGGCCAAAACAAATTTGGGCTTCGAGGCCAGTGCCCGGGCCACGGCCACACGTTGCTGCTCCCCTCCCGATAGTCGCGACGGACGGCTGTCGATGCGTTCGCCGAGACCAACTTCGGTCAACAGGGCGATGGCCCGTTTTTCGCGTTCGGCCTTGCTAAGACCTTGCAGCTGCATGATAAACTCTACGTTTTCCCTGGCCGTTAGTACGGGGATGAGGTTGTAGGCTTGAAACACAAAACCAATATTGTGCAGGCGGAAGTCGATGAGCTGCGTTGGTTTCAGTTCGTTTACCATGGTGTCGCCAATGCGGATGCTTCCTTTTGTGGGGTGGTCGAGCCCACCTAACATATTCAGAAAGGTGGTCTTTCCACAACCCGAAGGGCCTACTATGGCGGTAAATTCCCCTTCCACGATTTCCATGTCGATACTTTGCACGGCATGTACTTCCACCTCGGAATCGTTATACGTCTTGGTCAGTTGCTTTACTTCAATTACGTTCATGATGTTGATGTTTTACATATCAATTCTAATCGCTTCGGCTGGCTTCAATTTAAGCGCTTTCAGGGCCGGGTAGATGGCGGCCAACATACCGGTTACAAAAACCATGGCCACCACGTCGATCACGTTCTTTATTCTCAGCACAGGATAAACTATCGAATCGTATCCCATGGCCCCAAAGCCTTCGGCCACAATGGATATGTCGATGCCCGAATTGGCAAACAAAAGGGTTACGAGGATTCCGACTCCAATGCCTACAAGCCCTCCTATTATTGAAAGGAGCACCGTTTCAAACATAATCATTGTAAATACTCTGGATTTGTTCATCCCTATGGCCATGAGCATGCCCAGTTCTTTGGTACGCTCCAAAACAGCCATCAGCATGGTATTTATAATGCCAAAGGTGAGGGCAAGCAGTATGATGATCATAAAAATGTACATCGATATATCCAGGCTTGATTCCAGCATGGACACCTCCGGCATCAGCTCGCGCCAGTCTTTCACATCCAGTTGGGCATATTCTTTTTTTAAGCTGCTCAATACGGGCTGCACCTCATCCGATTGCCCCAGCAGCACCGCAATCTCGTGCCCGTCGTTAGGGCTGGCGCCATATAGGCCGCTTAGGTCTTCTGCCCGCACAAAAACGTTGGTGTTGTCGTATATGTTATTTGATGTTCGGTATATGCCGGCCACCCTGAAGGATGCCCCTGATAGGTACCCCTGGGCGTCGGCAAAGGTGATGACTACCTTGGAGCGGACTTTGAGCTTTAATTTGTCGGCCAGTTTTTCCCCTATCACAACCGGGTTTCGCTTGATACCCTCCAAGTAGGCACCATCGATTATCTTAGCATGGATATTGGTGACCTCCGACTCCGTTTCGGGGTCGATGCCCAATACTTTTACGCCGCGCGATGTGGTTGGCGATTGTATCATCCCCTGGACGATAAACCGGGCGCTGGCGGCTTTTACCACTTCGCGCGAGGCAATATTATTGGCCAGGGCAACGGCATCCGGTACAAATTCTTTTTCATCGGGTTCTTCCAGGTAGCCTTTTCGGTGCAACTGAATATGGGAGGCTTCGGTAGAGATGGCCGAATTAATGCGTTGCAGGGCCATTCCGTTGTAAAAGGCATAATTAAATACCCCGGTAAATATGCCCAGGGCGATGGCAATAAGGATAACCATGCTCCTGGTTTTGCTTCGCCACACGTTTCGCCACGCAATTGAGAGTATCATGATAATAGCTTTTTTTACTGAATATTACGAATATAGTGCACGCGTTACCTTTAAGCGCAATATTTTGCTTAAAGGATAGATGGATACCAGCAGCGTGATGCCGAATACAATAAGGATCTGCCCCCAGAACACCATTGGGTCGTTACCGAAATATATGGCCGGCTCCATGCCAAACTGTTCATAAACATCCGCCATTTCTCCGGTCAGGGGGAGCGGGTTACGCACCATCCACCAAACCACCGGAACGCTGACAGCAAAACCCGACGCCACGCCCACCGCACCTATCAGCATAGTTTCGTAAAAGAGTACCTTGGCCAGTTTCAGCTTGTTCATCCCTACGGCTACCATCACGCCCAGCTCTTTGCGCCGTTCGGCAATCATCATTATAACGGTGGAGAAAATCCCGAAGCCGATGAGGATGTACAAAATACCTTTCATGATGATGCCCTGGCCTTTATCGCCTTCAATCATTTGCTTGGTCACCGGATCCATCTCGTCCCAGGTCATCACCGAGTAATCGGCTCCCAGTTGCGATGCCAAATGGTGTTTTACAGATTCAACGTCGTCGTAATGGTCAACGGTCAGCACCAGGCTGGTGACCATGCCGGGCGCCGAAAAAAAATCGCGTGCCCTGTCCAGCGAAATATAAGTCCCAAAATTGTTCATGGCCAAAAAGGGGAATTCCAGTATGCCCACTACCGGAAACAGTCCGCTGGCACTATAGCCGTGATAACCCTGACTAATCAGGGCTACGGTGTCGCCCAACTGCACATCCAGGGCCTTGGCCAGGTTGATGGCCATCAGTATGCCGTCGTCCCCTTTTTCGAGATAACGCCCGGAGCCTACCCACTGCTTTAGTTTTGTAAGCTCGTTTTCCGCTTCGGGTTCGATGCCGATAAGCATGCCTCCCTTGGTGTTGGATTGGAACGACATCAGTGAAAAAGATTCCATCCGTGGAACAATCCGCTCTACGTTTCTATTTTGGGCAACAGCGTTTAGCAACGAATCGCTCGGGACAAGCAAGTCATCGATGGACTTGGTCTCCCAATAATCGGGATGATGGATTTGCAGGTAGCCGGAATAAAAACTCACCACGTTATCTATCATCTTAGCGTAGGTGCCGTTCTGCATGGAAGTCATGAGCGTGCTCAATAGCACCCCAAAAAAGATGGATGCCACGGTTATTAATGTCCGGCGCTTGTTCCGCCAGGTGTTTCGCCAGGCCATTTTTAGATCGCTGCTTGCCATGATGTTGGTTTTTAAGTTAGTCTTTGCAAGAATAGGCCAATTACTGCGTTACTCTCGTTTAAAAAACAGTCATTTACAAAGGTAAACTCCTTGTTTTTAAAACTTCGAAAGCCTTGTCTTTGACCTCTTCTTATCAAAGACTGGAAAAATAGCTATTCTCGTGCAGCCACCTGTTAGCGAATACGTTTCATCTGCTGCTGCGAAAAAAAGCTATCGTCGATGGGCACGTTAAATTCAATGCTTTCAATGTTGACGATGGTGCGTTGATCGGGTTTGTCGGCAGGTATAATCTCGAATTGCGAAGGTAATACCCGGCCACCGATGGTGCTTATATTATGCGCCAGTTCTGTTTTTGCCAGATAACCGTCCTCATCATAGTATTCCACTTTCATTTGCAGGTATTCGTCCTTGGTTATCCACATCATTACCTTGCCCCATACCACGGCGGCTTCTTCGGTGGGTATGAGTCGTATAAGATAACAATACTGCCTGTCCACTTTTTCCTCGCCGAGTAAAGTGTGCACGTAATCCTCTACAATGGATGATTTCTTTAAGGCATCGTCATTGGTAAAATCCGAACCCATCCAGCCTTGCGACATCATTGAGGGGGGCAGTTTTATCATGCGCGATATACGCGGGTTCCAGTTCCACATTTCGCGGTCGCGCTTTAAAAAGGTTTGCCCTTTTTCGCGGGCCGGGGCCGTTACCAGTGTCATGGCATAAGAGCTGCCTTTGGTCCAGTTTTTAAAGGCCAGGTTTCGTTGGTAGGTGGGGCGTTTGATGGTCATCGTCATCACCGCAATACTGGATTCTTCGCCCTGCATCTTTTCGTCGGCCTTCCTTACTATTTCTTTGGCATCTTGTGCCACGGCAGCGGTGACCATGAAGATGAATACTCCCGGTATTATTGTTTTCAATAGCTTTGCAATTCGTGTCATGACAGTATGGTTTAATTGCTTTGTTTTTTAGTGTTTTACTCTTCTGATATGCCGTTCGATGTACGGTGTAATCACCGCGCAATTTATCGTGTAGTTCATATCCTTTAATTAAAAATCAAACAGATATTCGTTGGTTCTGTATGATTTACAGTGGCTAATAATCAAAGTTCATCAACAGTGCTACGGTTCCATATCCCGTTAGGGGGTTCAATGTGGGTAGAAACCATATACCGGATTTGTGTATTGTCCCGTTTGGGTCGAAATTACCCCGGAACTCGAATTTCGACCCATATCAGTTGCCCAACGGCAATGCAAACACAATTAACTTATCAGCCAATTCACCTATCTGCCTAGCAATCTATCGACCTAATCACCTATTTGAACATCCGGTGCATTTTCTTTTTCACGCCATCCAGCGGGAAGTTGTCGGGATCCAGAATAAAGTGCAAGCCCACACCATCCATCATGGCCGCAAAAAAACGCATTTCCGCGATGGGGTCCTCGTAACCCTTGTCGATAAAATAGTTGATGGCAGTTTCGTAAAACGGCTGGAGCGTTTTTTCCAAATAGGGCGTGATGATTTCATAAACCTGGGGCTGGAGCAGCACCATGAAATACATACGCCAGAAATGAATATTGTTCTTCAGCGTTTCAAAAGAGCTGTCGATAAAGTAATGCAGTTCCTCCTCGGTCAATACGCCATCCTTGTTGGTGTCAAAGGATAAGGTCAATTGATTAAACCCGTCGAGCATAATGTTGATGATTAAGTCTTCCTTGCTTTCGAAATAATTGTACATCAAACCTTTGGATATCTTTGCCCTTTGGGCGATGCGGGCTACGGAAGCATTGGCAAAGCCATTTTCTGCAATAATTTCGAGTGCCACATTCATAATCTGGCGTTTTCTTTCCTCCCGAACCTTTATGTTTTGTATATCGTTGCGTGGTGACATGTTTTATATAGTGACTGAACGTTCAGTCAAAGGTAATTATTTTATAAAAATGGGCAAATATTTTCTCGAAAAAAAAATAAGTCTAATTTTTTAATTTCTTTTGCGTTATATTTGTAAGTTATATTTTCAACACAACAAAAAAATATTCCAGTGAAAAAGTTATTTACATCAGCATTGTTGGTATTGATCTGTTTTTTAGGCCATACGACACAAGCAAAAGCACAACAAAATGAGCAATCCGGTCTTGATCAAGGGACATTGGACAGCCAATTTGATTATATCATTAAAAAGTCCAACTCGTATGAAGCCTTTCAGGTGGTAAGACGCACTTGGTTATACAAAATAAAATCCAATACGTTGGATTCGGTAAAGGCACTGAGTGATAGCATTATTAGTTTGGAAAATAATGTTCAGGAACAACAAAAAGAAATAAATGTACTCAAATCAAGTTTGCAAGAAACCAACCAAGAGTTAGAAGTAGCCACCAACGAAAAAGACAGCTTTGCTTTTATTGGTATGCGATTAACCAAAGGTACATACAGTACAATGGTTTGGACGATAATATTTGTGCTTATTTTAGCATTGTTGGTGGCCATATTTCTTTTTAAGCGAAGTAATGCGATAACCATTAAAACAAAGGAATCACTGCATGATAAGCAAGAGGAGTTTGATGCACATAGAAAGTGGGCATTAGAGCGTGAGCAGACATTAGCACGGGATTTAAATAAGCTAAAGCAAAAATATAAAGGCCTCGATTAAAAGGCTTATGTAAGATTGCTGTTTTTGTAAAATCAGGTGGCAATATTTTTGTATTTGAATCATTTTTATATCTTTACTGGCGTTTGCCGCCTAGATTTAATTTACAAATGTATTATCTACTAAAAGGATTATTAGCTGTGTGCCTGGTTTTGCTACCGATACGGGTATGCGGTACAAATCAAAATTCAGATGAGCAACATAATAGGATTGCACGGTTTGTAGACTCGAAAGCGCTGCAAAGAGCAAGCTCCTATGTTAACGTTAATCTGAACCAAAAAGCTATTGAAATCCTGCAAAATGAACTCGATAATTGCCGGGGGCTGGACTGCCAGGCAATATTGAATCAAGAGATAGGCAAGGTTTTGCTAAAGGATAATCAATTTGAACGTGCGCTTTCCTATCTCACAAAAAGTAAGCAATATTATGAAGATAAAGACGACTCATCGCGTATATTGGAATCGAATGTTGCTATTGCAAAACTCTACCTTCATAGCGGAAATTACTCTGCAGCCCATACCTTAATGTTACGTTTTTTGAATCAATTGCCGCAAAAAACACCTACTCAACTCAACGCAGAATCTTTTCTTATAATGGCCAGGGTTAATCTTGGTTTAAGTGAGATTTCAAAAGCAACCTTTTATGGACGTAAAGCATTGGAGGCGGCTGTTTCTGTAAATGCAGATATACTCAAAAAAGACTGCTTTCTGTTTTTTTCGGAACTGTACGAAAAAATGGAAGATTACCAGGCTGCTTTATACTATAAAAATAAAAGCGATGCTCTGCACGATACAATTGTACGAAACAATTCGCAAAAACTTTTGTATGCAAGGGCTACCCAGCCCATGGAACCAGGTAAGGGTACCTTGGGCGTAGTATCCTCACCTGTTCGTACATCGCGTATGGAGGTTTTTTTTAATAAGTATGGAATTTCCTACTATTCGGTACTTGTTGTAATTTTAATGTTATTATTAACAGTAGTTTTTATCCTTTTTAGCTATAAAGTCAGGGTAAATAGAAAACTGAAACGTGAGTATAGGGAATTGCAAGATTTGAATGCTACAAAGGATAAGTTTTTTTCTATTATAGCGCACGATTTAAAAAGTCCGTTTAATTCATTGATGGGTTTTTCAGAAGTACTTACCTTGCAAGTGGAGAGTAAAAGCCCTAAGGAAATTATGGCATACAGTAAATCAATCCATAATTCAACACGTAAATTATATTCCTTAGTAGAAACATTGTTGCAATGGTCGCGTACTCAGTTGGGAACAACGGAATACAAACCCGAAAAGTTAGATGTAAAATTGCTTACGATTAATGTTATATCCGTATTAAAGATTAATGCAGAAGAAAAAGATATCCTCATTTCTGTGGATATTGAAAATAATTTAATTGCCTGGGCCGATAGGGATTTGTTTAGTGCAGTACTGCGTAATTTGGTAAGCAACGCCATAAAATTTTCCCGTGTGGGTAGTGTAGTTAGGGTAACGGCGCAAAGAAAAAAGGACCAGATAGAAATATCCGTTAGTGATAGTGGCATTGGTATTAGCCGCGACAACTTGGGCAAAATTTTTAGGGTAGATGCCACTATTAGTACATCAGGTACCTTAAATGAAAAAGGAACTGGTTTGGGACTGGCCTTGTGTAAAGAATTTGTAGAGATAAATAAAGGTGTTATTAGTGCAGAGAGTAAGCTCGAAAAAGGAAGTGTTTTTAAGTTTACCGTACCACTTAGTGCTAATTATAGTTTAAATTAGGGTAGAATGACCAAAAAAAAAGTGAGCTATGTGGATGCCATAGCGGAAATTGAAAATATACTGGAAAAAATTGAAGATAACAGTTTGGATGTGGATGAGCTGGCCGAGCAAGTAAAAAGAGTTTCGGTTCTGCTGAAAATTTGCAAGGAAAAGCTTCACAACACCGAAATAGAAGTTGAGAATATACTTAAGGAAATTGAAGAGTAGTGACGGTATGTTGGTTTTATTAAGAAATGATATATTGTATTAGCTAACTTTTTATAAACCGCCTAATGACCAGGTGCCCTAAGGCAAGTAATCATTAGGCGGTTTTTTTATGCTTAAAACAGCAACCTGACTCTTAAAAAGGCGTGCGTTCCGGCTTGGGGAAAATAAGCCGCCCAGAATATTTCTTCACCGTTATACGCATAGCTTCCACCGTAAGCATTGCTCACATATTGGGTGTTAAAAAGATTGTTAACACTCAATTGCAGCTCTACTTTCTTCATCCAGCCTGGATAAAATGCTTGTGTAGCTATGGCGTTAAAAACGGTATAATCGCTTAGCTTGCGCGATGCTGTCTCGGTATTGTCATAATATTGTTCGCCCACATGTTTAGTTATCAATTTAATATTGGTATTGCTAAGGGCGTCAAAATTGAAGGTGCTATTGGCTATCACGCCGGGCGAGTAGGCTATTTGGGTGTCGCCATAATAAGTAAGCACATTGTTATTGGTTTCGTGATTCCCATCCGGATCGAAGGTATGTACAAAGTCCTTTACAATATTTTTGCTAAAGGTAGCGTTTCCGTCCCATCTAAGCCTGGGTAGAATTTGTACACCCAAATTCAGCTCCACCCCGGTGCGGTAGCTATCTTCTACATTGGTCATGATGGTATAACCCACGCTGCTTTTTTCGCCTGTGGGTATCAACTGATCCTTATAAAACATGTAATAAAAATTGATGTTGGCTGCCAGCTTGGCCGATTTGTAATGATAGCCCACCTCCACGTCGTTCAGCCTTTCGGGTTGTGGAGTAGCCTTGGCATCGCCCCTTGCTTCTTTAAAATCGGCACGGGCAGCTTCGCGGTTGGCTACCGCATAGGAGGCATACATCTGATGGTTTCGGTTTAGGCTATAAAAAACACCGGCCTTGGGGTTGAAAAAATCGTATTGATGGTGTTGGTCTAACCGTGCTAAGTTGCGATCGGTTAAATCATCGTCGAGGCCGCTCATCGTATATTCTATCCCACGGTATTGCAAATCGCCAAAAACATTGAGCTTTGGACTTATCTGGTAATTTACTTTGGCATATACGTTATAATCCCTTTTTACGCCCTTGTTGCGATACCACTCGTCCTCTTTTTCCGAGGTGCCGCCATAACGTGCCCAGATTACTTTTCCATAGTGGTCGCCGTCGTGTTTGTTCCAGCCGCCGCCAAAATTCATTTGCAGGTTCTCATCGTGGTAATTCAAAGATGCGGTGAAGCCATAAAAATCGCTGGCCAGCCATTTCTGGCGGATCATATCGCTAGATGTTATCGTATCGCCCGATTGGCGGATTTCAGGTTGCCAACCATAAGCTTCAAATTCTTCATCTTCTTTGTATTGCTCATAAAAACCTTCCCCATCCGTGTAGTGTAAGGCGGTATTTGCCAGCCATTTACTGCCAATGTTTTGGCTGTAAAATAATTGATAGTGCGTTTGTATATAGTTGTCGGTTTGATCCTCGTAATAGCGTTCGTTGCCATACTCGTCGGTGTACTGGCCTGCGGGGTTGTACGTCCTGTCCGTTTTTAGCATATCCTTGTCAATGCCCCACCAACTGATGCCGGTGCGTTGGTCGCCATGGATAATGTTGGCTTTTATAAAGCTGTTTTCCAAGTGCATGGTGGCGCTCATGTATAGCGATTGATGATCGGAAAAAGCATAATCCACATAGCCATCGGACTGGAGATCGCTATATCTCACATCGAAGGAGTATTTATCCATTAATAAGCCTGTGCTGGCGTTGATGGAGTTTTTGAAGGTGTTAAAAGATCCTGCGGTAGAGCTTATTTCGGTAAAAGGCTCGGCATGGTAACCGGTGGTGTTAAAGTTGATGCTGGCACCAAAGGCTGCGCCCCCGTTGGTGGAAGTTCCCACGCCACGTTGCACCTGCACCTCACCTACCGAGGAGGAAAAGTCGGGCATGTTAACCCAGTAAACGCCCTGGCTTTCGGAATCGTTGAGCGGAATACCGTTGACCGTGATATTTATCCTGGTAGCATCGGTACCTCTTATCCTAAAACTGCTGTTGCCTACGCCGATACCCGATTCCGTTGAGGAAACTACCGAGGGTGTCATACTCAGTAGCAGCGGTATATCATCGGCTGCGTTGAGGGCTTTCAGCTCCTCCCGTGAAACGTTGGTTTTAGCCACCGGCGTTTTGTTGCCGGCCTTGATGGAGGTAACAACCACCTCGCCCGTGAGTACAGATTTTTCTATAAGCACAATTTGCAGTTTTACATCGCGCTCAACCACCAGCTGACGTTTTTTTTGTTTGTACCCTAGATAGGATACATGCAGCTCGTAATTATCGGCTTTAAGGTTGTTAATAATAAAGTTACCGTTGACATCGGTAACTGTTCCCATGCCTTGGGAGTTTAACAGCACGGCTGCTCCGATTAATGGATTGTTTTGTGTATCGGTTACTTTACCGCTAACACTGTATTGTGCCCAGGCCAATTGAAGGGAGGCAATACATACTAAAATTGAAAGGAATAATTTTTTCATTATTACAGTTTTAAATTAATAAATACTGCAATGAGGAAAATTGGAGATAGCTCTTTCCCTTGGCAGCATTACCTGCCCAGGTTCCAAGGGTATAATCTCAGCCTGCTTTGATGCGGGCACCCCATTGTAGATAATGACGACAAAATTAAGACCTTTTTAACTTATAGGCAAGTGTTGTTTTAACTTTAGCTTCAGCAGCACTTTTTTTATTCACTAATATATCATTAAATGATGCGTTTGATTAAATACCTCCTTTGGCCATGCCTTATTCAAAAATTACTATTTTTGTATTTTTAAAAATTATGAATAGATGATGGATATACAATTATTAACGGCAATTTCACCGGTTGATGGACGCTATAGAAACAAAGTGGATGGATTGGCACTTTATTTTTCGGAATACGGACTGATTAAATACCGTGTTTTGGTTGAGATAGAATATTTTATAAGCCTGTGCGAGCAACCTTTACCTCAGTTAGCCAACTTTGATAAAAGCTTGTACAAAGCCTTGCGAAATATTTATACCGATTTTCAGTTAGAGGATGCCGAACGCATCAAAGAAATTGAAAGTATAACTAACCACGATGTAAAGGCTGTTGAGTATTTCATCAAGGAAAAATTTGATACTCTGAAATTGGAGGAATATAAGGAGTTTATCCATTTTGGGCTTACTTCGCAAGATATTAACAATACGGCCATTCCTTTGTCGCTAAAAGATGCGGTTAATGAAATGTACTACCCTTTATTAGAGGAATTGATAGCCAAATTGGCTGGCCTGGCCGAAGATTGGAAAGATGTTTCGATGCTGGCCAAAACCCATGGGCAACCTGCATCGCCAACCCGTTTAGGAAAAGAGATGATGGTGTTTGTGGAACGTTTAAAAACACAGATGTCATTGTTGAAAGGAGTGCCTTGTTCGGCTAAATTTGGGGGAGCTACAGGTAATTTTAATGCACATAAAGTGGCTTATCCGCATATTAACTGGGTAGATTTTGGTAACCACTTTGTAAACGACATACTTAAACTGGATCGTGAACAATATACCACGCAGATTTCAAATTACGATAATCTGGCCGCCATCTTTGATAATTTAAAACGCCTGAACACCATCATGTTGGATCTTTCCAGAGATTTTTGGATTTATATTATGATGGAATATTTTAAACAGCGTATTAAAAAAGGGGAAGTAGGTTCCAGCGCTATGCCCCACAAGGTGAATCCTATCGACTTTGAAAACGCCGAGGGCAACCTGGGTGTTGCCAACAGTTTGTTTGAACATCTGTCGGCCAAGTTGCCGGTTTCCAGATTACAGCGCGACCTGACCGACTCAACGGTATTACGAAATATTGGGGTACCCATTGCCCATACCGTAATTGCCATTCAGTCCTTACAAAAAGGGCTGGGTAAACTCCTGCTCAACAGGGAAGCCATTGATGAGGATCTGGAGAACAACTGGGCCGTGGTAGCAGAAGGTATTCAAACTATTTTAAGGCGCGAAGGCTATCCCAACCCCTACGAAGCCTTAAAGGCGCTTACCCGTACCAACGAAGGAATTAACGGTATAACTATTGCCGAGTTCATTAATGGATTAGACGTTTCGGAGGAGGTAAAAGAGGAGCTTCGTTGCATAACGCCGCAATCTTATACCGGAATATAGACGTTTCGGGATGATATTTTTTGAAATCAGCCGGCTTAAAGTTACTTTGCGGCTGATTTTTTTTTATGATTCTATTTTAAGGCATATATGAAGGAGTTTCTTAAAGTTTTAGGTCGTTTTATTCCACCTTACAAGCGTCATCTGGGAGCCAGTATTGGTTTTAATATTCTACATTCCATTTTTGGAGGCATAGCCATGCTTTTTATGATACCTATTTTGGATGTGCTGTTTCAAACAACCAAGGAAGTGCATTCTATGGTGGCGTGGGACTTATCAAAGGATGCCTTGCAAAACAACTTGTATTACTATGTTACCCTGATTAAGCAGCAATATGGTGTGGCTGTAGTTATGCCTTTTGTGGGGATGCTTATGTTGATAACCACTTTTTTTAAGGTGGGTTTTGCCTATTTAGCCTCTCATCAGATGATTGGCATACGAAATGGAGTTGTGCGCGATATCCGGAAACAAATATTCGACAAGCTGATGGCTTTACCGCTGGCTTTTTATTCCGATGAACGCAAAGGGGATGTCATGTCGCGTGCCACTGGTGATGTGGTGGAAGTGGAGGTGTCCATAATGTCGTCGATAGATATGATGTTTAAGAATCCCATACAAATCATTATTTATGTTGGTTTTATGATGGTGATAAGTGTTCCGCTAACCCTGTTTGTTTTTGTGATGTTGCCTATTGCCGGTTGGATTATCGGCAGGACAGGCAAAACCTTAAAACAAAAATCACGCCTCACGCAAAGCAAAATGGGCGATCTGCTGGGTATTATTGAAGAATCCTTAGGTGGATTACGCATCATCAAGGCTTTTAATGCCGAGGGCACCATGAAAAACAGGTTTAGTAAAGAGATAGAGGCTTATCGACAGCATATGAATAGGTTGCAGCGACGCTACGTGTTGGCTCATCCCTTGAGCGAATTTTTGGGTACGGTAGTAATGGTGGTGTTGGTGTGGTTTGGTGTGTACCTGATCACTGGTACTGGTGCGGAGTTAAAGGGTTCTGCATTTATTGCCTACATCGGTATTTTTTATCAGATAATCAATCCGGCAAAAAGCTTTACCACTGCTTTTTTTAATATACAAAAGGGATTAGCTGCCATGGAACGTATTGATAAAATACTTTTGGCCGACAATAAAATCCTGGAACAAGACGGTGCCCGGCATATCGATTCTTTCCAAAATGCTATTGAATATAAAAATGTGAGCTTTGGTTACAACGAGTATCAGGTATTAAAAAATATTTCGCTTACCATCCCGAAAGGAAAAATGGTAGCCTTGGTAGGTCAGTCGGGTTCGGGTAAAACAACCTTTGTGGACTTGCTGCCCCGTTTCCACGATATCCAGGAAGGTAGTATTAGTATCGATGGCATCGACATCCGCGACTTAAAGGTTCACGACTTGCGCGGATTGATGGGCAATGTGAATCAGGAAGCCATACTTTTTAACGATACCTTCTTTAACAACATTGCCTTTGGAGCCGGGAAGGCAAGCCAGCAGGAAGTAGAACAGGCGGCCATAGTGGCTAATGCGCACGATTTTATTATGGCTACCGAAGAGGGATATCAGTCGTATGTGGGCGATAGGGGAGGAAAACTCTCCGGTGGTCAGCGGCAACGCATAAGCATTGCTCGTGCGGTGCTTAAAAATCCCGATATACTTATCCTCGATGAGGCCACCTCTGCACTCGATACCGAATCGGAACAGATGGTGCAGGAAGCGCTTGAAAACCTGATGAGTTCGCGAACGTCTATTGTAATTGCCCATAGATTGTCAACCATACGTAACGCCGATTTGATTTGTGTGTTTAGCGAAGGTGAGATAGTGGAGCAAGGAACGCATGACGAGCTGGTGAAAAAAGGAGGAGCATACAGTAAGTTGCATGAGTTGCAGGTGAGATAAAACCCCCGCTAACTCCCCCGATGGGGAGAGGAACAATAACGTAGGGAAGAAGAAGGGCGGTATTTTAAGCCTTGGGGTACCACAATAAGCGAGCTGTACATGTTGCGCTCTAAGTAAGTGAAACCGGACAGCCAGAACCAAAACCGCCAAATTACAACCTTTCTAATAATTATATTCATAAGGTAGGCGCGATGTACACCAGGTTTCTTTGTGTATAGTGTGCATCCTTTGTGTCCTTTGTGGTTAATTTTTAAAGCGCCCACAGTTTACTGCAGTATATCTATAAATTTATAAAGTATTGGTTGCGAGCGTTAAAGCGGAAGATAAAAGAAATACCTAACAGTAAAATTACGGATTTTGCAATTTAAAAATTTAATTTAAATTAATTTGATAAGGTGGAATGTACTTTCTTACTAATTTATTTGCATATCCGCATAAATTGAATACTGTTTATAAATTATTGGATACAGATTGCTGTTCACGGAATACGGATTACTATACATCGGGTCTCCGGCGGTTTTCTTTTCGTTGGCTACGTATTTTTTTGTTTTGTAAGCGTTTAAGCTTTGAGCTGCGTGTGGGTTGGGTGGGTTTTCGTTTTGTGGCCGGTTTTAATGCCTGGGCAATCAGTTGATGGAGCAGCTCAATGGCCATTTCCTTGTTTCGGAGCTGCGATCGCGTCTCTTCACAGGCAATAATTAACTCCCCCTCTTTGTTTATACGATTTTTTAGTTTGTGCACTAGGGTACTTTTTTGCTTTTCGCTTAGTATTTGCGAAGCCATCACGTCTAAACGTGCAATAATACGGGTGTTCACCTTGTTTACGTTTTGCCCGCCCGGGCCGGAACTACGCGATGCAGAAAAAGATATTTCAGGTTCGAGGTTCATCAGGTCTTTGCTTTGTTTGGCCTCAATATAATAAAAAAGAAATGGAAGATAGAAGGGCGCAGGCAGATTAAGGTTTTAGTTGTCCGTTTGCATAATTCCCAAGTAATTTGGACTTGTACAAAAAAATGTTTATTTATTGCATAGTTAAAATAAAACGGATTGCCATTATATAAGCTATTATTGCTTTTTCAAGTAATGCAATTGAATAAATACAATGACAAAAAAAACAGAACAAAAACGTGGGATATTGTTGGTTGCATTCGGAACCAGCCATTCCGAAGCAGCTATAGTTTTTGAGCATATCGAAAACAGGGTGAAGATTGAATTTCCCGACGCGGAGGTGCATTGGGCCTATACCTCAAAAATAATCCGAAAAATTCTGAGTGCCCGAGGGCGACACATAAATTCACCTTCTCAGGCCTTAGCAAAAATGGGGGACGAGGGATTTACGCATGTTGCGGTGCAATCGTTACACATTGTACCCGGTGAGGAATATGATAATCTGAAATTAACTGTTCAAGCCTTTAAAAAAATACCCAAAGCCTTAGCAGCTGTAGAGTTGGGCACGCCACTTTTATTTTTGCACACAGATATTCAAAAAATGGCTGCCATTGTCCACCAAACCTTTGGCAAATATACCGATAACAGTAGCGTTTTGATACTGATGGGGCACGGAACTTCTCACGCTTCTAATGTTTTTTATCCTGGTTTTCAATACTACCTTAGTAAAAAATCAGATAGTTACTTTATGGCTACCATTGATGGTTATCCGGAACTGAGACATATAGTGCCGGATTTAAAGAAAAAAGGCATTAAGAAGGTAACGCTTGCTCCGTTTTTATCCGTTGCCGGCGACCATGCCAAAAATGATATGGCAGGGAAGGGTGAGCATTCGTGGAAATCCATACTATTAAAGGAAGGGTTTGTAGTGGATATTATTCAGAAAGGATTGGCAGAATATCAGGAGGTGGTAAATATTTGGTTGGAGCATTTGAAGGTGGCATACAGTAAATTACGTTAATTTTTTACAATTAAAATATGATTGATAAAGTTGTTGAGTTATTAAAAAAATCAAAATATACCATTGCTTTTACTGGCGCAGGTATCTCGGTGGAGAGTGGTGTGCCTCCGTTTAGGGGCGATCAGGGTATTTGGAACAGGTATAATCCACAACTATTGGAGTTGGACTATTTTTTAGCCAATCCTGAACCTTCGTGGAAAGCCATACGCGAAATTTTTTATGATTTTTTTACTGATGCCAAACCCAATTCGGCCCATGTTGTTTTGGCAAAGCTCGAAGAGTTGGGAATTCTTAAGGCCGTAGTAACCCAAAATATTGATGATTTGCATTTTAAAGCGGGCAGCAAAGAGGTGTACGAGTTTCATGGTAATTCGCAAAAACTCAAGTGCTTAAAGTGTGGGTGGACAGTAAATGCGCACGAGGCAGATTTAAACCTGCTTCCACCTGCTTGCGTAAAATGTGGCGGACTTTTAAAACCGGATTTCATATTTTTTGGCGAAGGTATCCCACCTTTGGCTTATCAAAAAAGCTTTGAGGCAGCCCGTAATACCGACCTTGTGCTGGTGATAGGTTCAACCGGGGAGGTGATGCCTGCATGTCAGGTACCCTACGAAGCAAAAAGAAAGGGGGCTACCGTTGTGGAGATTAATCCCGGCGAATCAAATTTTACGCACCAAATTACTGATATTCATTTAAAAATGGGTGCAGGCAAGGCAATGGAGTTAATAGGAGAGCAATTTGCTCAATAGGGATATACACCGTAATACAAAGCCTTAGTAGTCTTATTTTTCCGCTATCGAAGCAGCGTATATTACCTGCCAATGGGAGATAGCTCCTTTGAATATAAATTATTACATTTGTCGTATATTTATTTACGCAAACTATATTTTTAAATATAAAACCTTTGAAAATGAAATTATTAGAAGGCAAAACTGCTATAATTACAGGTGCTGCGCGCGGAATAGGGAAAGCCATTGCTATTGTTTATGCAAAAAATGGTTGTAACGTTGCTTTTACCGATTTGGCCATTAATGAGGCCGCTCAGGAAACCGAGAAAGAATTGAACGCTATGGGTGTTAAAGCCAAGGCTTATGCTTCAGATGCTAGTAATTACGAGGATACAAAACGAGTGGTTGGTGAAATAGTAGCCGACTTTGGCCGTGTAGATATTTTGGTGAATAACGCCGGTATCACTAAAGACGGTGCCTTAAAACGAATGACCGAAGAGGCATGGGATTTGGTTATTAATGTTAACCTTAAATCAGTGTTTAACTTTACACAAGCAGTTCAACCCATCATGTGGAAACAAGCAGCGGGTAGTGTGATAAACATGAGCTCTGTGGTAGGTGTTTCAGGTAATGCCAACCAGTGTAACTATTCTGCTTCAAAGGCAGGCATTATTGGTTTTACCAAATCGGCAGCCAAGGAAATGGGTGCCAGAGGAATCAGACACAATGCTATTGCACCGGGTTTTATTATTACCGAAATGACCGGTGTGTTGCCCGAAGACGTGAAAAAAGCCTGGGAAAGCCAGATACCTCTGAAAAGGGGTGGTACTCCGGAAGATGTGGCCAACACTTGTGTTTATCTAGGTTCAGATCTTTCTTCCTACGTGAACGGACAAACTATTCATGTTTGTGGTGGTATGAATATGTAATTTATTTAATTATTATATTTAAAGGCTATCCATGTGGATGGCCTTTTTTATTTTTTTAGAATGTTTAATTGTTAATTATCTAAAATATAAAGTCATGCAATTAAGAATTTTCTTTTTATCGATAGCGATTATGGGTTTTCAGACCTTATTTTCGCAAAAGGTTCAAATTCAGCCAACACCGCAAATAGTTAGTCAGCCATCCGGCCATATTTTAAAGCCCGAAGAGGTGCGGATTATCGGAGCAAATAGTGCCGATAAAGAGGCGGTAAAATTATTGAAATCACTTTTTTCAATAAGTGAAAGTAAAAAAGGCTTTCCTATTTATTTGGGCGAAAAGTCGGATAAAGCGATCCGTAAATATAAGTCTCAAATCCCTAATAAAGCAGAGGGTTATTATCTTTCAATAGAGAAGAACAAAATTGTGGTTGCAGGTAACGATGAACGCGGCACTTACTATGGAATGCAGACTTTAAAGCAGCTGTTGGTCGATGGCAAGTTGCCACTTTTAAACATTAAGGATTACCCCGACATTACCGCCCGTGGAGTAGTAGAAGGTTTTTACGGAACACCCTGGAACTACGAGGATAGGGTGAGTCAGCTTAAATTTTATGGTGCCAATAAGTTGAACACGTACATCTATGGCCCCAAGGACGACCCCTATCACCGATCCCCCAACTGGCGTGAGCCTTATCCTGCCAAAGAAGCAAAAGCCATTAAGGAATTAGTTCAGGTGGCCAACCATAATCATGTTGATTTTGTATGGGCCATCCATCCGGGCATGGATATTAAATGGAACACAGCCGATCGTGATGCAGCCATTAGCAAATTTGAAGCGATGTATGATTTGGGTGTAAGGGCCTTTGCCGTGTTCTTCGACGATATTTCATGGGAGGATAGTAACGCGGCTAAGCAGGCCGATTTTCTTAATTATTTAGATGATAATTTTGTGAAGGTGAAGAAAAATGTGCTGCCCCTAATCTTATGCCCCACGGAATATAACAAAAGCTGGTCAAAGATCGAGAAAGGGTATCTGCCTACGCTGGGAGAAAAACTGAATCCTTCAATTCATGTGATGTGGACCGGTGACCGTGTGATATCAGATATCGATCGCCAGGGCTTGGAATGGATTAATCAACACATTAAGCGAAAAGCTTATATCTGGTGGAACTTTCCGGTGTCGGATTATGTGCGTGATCATCTGTTAATGGGGCCGGCTTATGGATTAGACACGGGTGCCAGCGATTTGATGTCGGGATTTATGAGCAACCCAATGGAGTTTGCCGAAGCATCCAAAGTGGCCATCTATAGCGTGGCCGATTATGCCTGGAACATAAAAGCTTACCAATCGATGGAGGCATGGGAGAGAGCCCTGAAAGCCGTGATGCCTAACAACTGCGAGATGTTCCGGGTTTTCGCCATCCACAATGCCGACCTAGGACCTAACGGGCATGGCTATCGCAGGGACGAATCGTGGGAGTTTAAAGAGATAGCAGAAAAATATCTGAACGAGGTTAAATCCGGAAAGTGGAAGGTGGAAACCATAGCTGATGTTCAACAAGAATTTATTCAGATGATGATGTCGGCAAAAACCCTGCTGCAAAGCACAGATAATCCAGCATTGATTGATGAAATCGAGCCATGGTTGCTGCAGTTCCGTCTGTTGGGCGAGAGCGGACTGGCGCTTACCCATTTGCAAGTAGCGCTCGAAAAGAACGACAAAGCCTACTTTAAGAAATTGTACAGTTATATCAAACTGCTTAAAGAGGAGATGTTTAAAAATAGTAATTCTTTGAACCAAAACCCTTATCAACCTGGCGTTAAAACAGGTAGCCTGGTTATTGAGCCGCTTATTAATAATGCACTGGCAGAGTTGAGTAAGCAATACGCCCAAAGGTATAACGAGGAGTTGCCGTCCATTGCCAATTACATACCGCACCTTATTTATACTAATTTAAATCAGGTTGAAAACTTGCCCATTCGTTACTTACACAAAACTATTTCTATCTCACCATTGCTCGAGGTACTAAAGGTTCCGGCAAATGGTTATGTGGGAATAGAATTAGTTCCGGAGCAAACCGTATTACACAGCAAAATAAACATGGGCTTAGATGAATTTCCCGAATGGGCAAAAATTCAGGTTTCGGCAGATGGTGATAACTGGACTGATTACCAGGGTAAATACAATGGCCGAAAGGAATGGGTAGGCGGAAAGCTGGAAGGTTTGTATCGCTTTGTGCGAATGGTAAACACCTCAGCCAATGAGCAAGAATGTTACCTGAAGCGATTTGAAGTAAAAATAAAATAGGGTCAATAATTGTAAGGTGGCCACGCCAAAAAAAATAAGTAAAAAAACCGTTTCTACTAGTAGAAACGGTTTTTTTGATTTTGTCTTAACCTCTATAGCTCCTTTATTCTGATATTCCTGAATTTCACCACCGAACCGTGGCCTAAAAATCCGATGTGCCCTTTTTTGTTGAAAAGGCCGGGATGTTCTTTACCATCGGCAGTGCCGTTTTTGGTGGCTTCGCGAAGGTTGCCGTTCAAGATAACTGTACCGTTGAGCGTGATTTTTATGTGGTCGCCATTGGCAATCACCTCCTGAGTATTCCATTCGCCAACTGGTTTCAGATACCCGCGTTTGGCCGGGATGATGCCATATACCGAGGCATGGTATTGGAAATCGTCCAGCTCGGCATATATGGGTGCCGTATTGTCCAGTATCTGAAGTTCCATACCCACGTATGCGGCATCGCCTTCCATGGGTGTTCGAATGCCCAGGCCGTTGTTGGCTCCGGGTGTGAGCTGAAACTCGAAACGGAAAACAAAGTCGTCGTACTCTTTTTTAGTGTAAAGATTACCACCGGATCCCTTGCTGGGGCGAATAACGATGTTGCCTTCTTCGATAATATAATCAGTGGTATTCCCGGTCCAATGGTTTAAATTGGATCCGTCGAAGAGAGCCGTGAACCCTTCCTGCTCCTCCTCTTCAGTCATGGCGTAGGTTACTGTGTTTATTTCGCGCACATAAATATCCCGGAAAGCTAATTCGTTGCCGTGTGCCTGTAGCTCAATGGCTTCAATGGGGAAGATAGGCTGTTTGCGGTCCCAGTAATTTTCCATCGTTACGTTATCCACCACCAGTTCGCCATTAAGAATTACAGTTACCTTTTCGCCTATCATTTTAATATAAAAGCTGTTCCATTCGCCTACACGGTTGTCGGCTACCTTCAGCGGTATGCTGGGGTGTTTCTGGTTATTGTAAAGTCCGCCGGAACCTACCTGAGCGCCAACTTCTACCAGGGCCGTGTCCCAAATCTGAACCTGGGGCGAACCACGCAGGTAAATACCGCTGTCGCCACCTTTGGTAATTCTCCAATCCACGAGCATCTCAAAGTCGCCATATTTTTTTACCGAACACAGGTTGGCCCCCTTGCCGTCGAATACGATGGTACCATCTTTAACGCTCCAGTTTTTGGTCATTGCTTTGTTGGCTATAATTTGCTTGACCGCCAATTCCTTTTTGCTCATTTTTGCGCGTGTAAGAGGGTTGCCCACCAAGCCCTGCCAGCCGTCCAGGTTCTTGCCGTTAAACATGGAAACGTAACCGCCCTGGTTGGGGTTTTCGTCCAGGTACTTTTTAATGGCTTGGCGCTGGTATCCGGCATCGGGGTTGTTTAAAACTGTGCTAACTTTGTTGAGCATTCGGGTAGCTACACTTCCGGCGTAGGCCTTGTTGTTTAAAGCAATGTTCATAACAGCTTGTGCAGCAGTCTCCATTAAATCAGTGTTGTCTAAATATTGTTCAAGGGAAAGAAGTGCCTGAAAAGTACCTGTGTTACCCAATAGCTTTAAAATTTCCTTCTTCTGCCTATCGGTTTTGGCCAATTGCAGGGCTTCGCGTAAAAAGATAGTACGCACTTCGCCGGTTTGCTGCGAACGGGAAATCAGGTTTACGATGGCATCTACTGCTTTTATTACCTCGGTGGATTCATCGCTGTTTCGGGCAATGGAGAGCAGTGGGTGGATTGCCTCAAAGTCAGGCCATTGGGTAAAAGCCTCAAAAACCGCGGCCTTGGATTCGCCCGAAGCACTTGAGTAATCGTTCATCAACAAGTCCAGTGCCCCTTTTGCACCGGTATGAGCCAACATTGCATAATAGAGGTGCTTTTTTTCGCTGTTATTTTCCATCTGTGCCTGAATCTTTTTAAGCTGCTCTTCCGGGCTTTGTGACGAAAGCGCTATGTTGATGGCTTTTTGGATGGCTGCCCTGTTTGGGGTATCGGATGATTCAAGCATACCAAAGAGCTCGTCCAGATTTTGCGCTGAAACTACGTAGGGCAAAGCCTCAAAAGCGGCTAACCTAAGTGCAGTATCATCTGCCGTCAGTTGACTGCGCACCAGATTGTATTGGTCGGCCGAGCGGCGACTGGCCAACAGCTGGAGTATGGCTACTTTACCTGCCTGGCCAACTTGCGGGAAAGCTTTCCCCAACGATGGAGCCATGTTGCCTTTGTAGGTAGAAAGTGCTTCTTTGGCCAGCGAAATAACTTCCCTATCGTTACTTTGCAGTAATTGGGTGAGGCCTTCGAGAATTTGGGGTCCGCCTAGTTTTTCGGCGGAGCTGATGGCTGCTTTTTGGATGTTCTTATCATTGTTGTTGAGCGCATTGACAACAGCGGGAATACCTGCTTCCAACCGTTGGTTGCCCAGCCAATAGAGGATGGCGGTTTTTGCAATGGGATTGGCGGAAGGGAGCCGGTCGAGAATCAGCTGATTGTTATGGCCACCGTTGTTAATGTAAAAGCTCAATGCTTTGGTAACATAATCCAGATGCGCGTCGTTAAGAGCCTTTGATAGCAGAACATCTGTATTGGATTGGGGCGAGGCCATTAAAATGTTCAGCGCGGCGATGCGCAGCTCCTGTTTGTTCAATGCCGTGGCTTTGGTAAGTAATCTGCCGGCTTCTTTTGCGGCGGTTTTTGATTCTCCCTGCCCGGCCAATCTGTTCAACAGGGCCACATAAGCGTTGGTAGCGCCCGTTTTGTCATAACCGAAGCCAGCCTTCTCGGCGTTTTTACGGAGTGTTTTAAGCGAGGCTTTTGAACCGGTTTGCCCAAGGGCCATCAATAGCGCGCCTTCTAATTGCATTGACGGGGCAGCTTTAAGCATAGATAACAGAACGGGTTCAGCTTTTTTATACCCTCTTTGGCCGATGGTATTGACCAGGGTTATGCGGATGGCTTCAGTTTTGGTCCTCTGTAAAGAGGATAACAATGCCGCATCGGCTTTGGGATTGCTCATGGCGGCAAGCGCCTGCGCTGCGGGGTTGGACAAGCTTTCGTTTTGGAGATAGGCGGTGAGAGGAGTAATGCTCTCCTCTTGTCCTATCCGTTCGAGCTGACGAATAATAAAGGCTAGGGTTTCGGGTACATCCGTGGTTTCCAGGGCTTTGAGATAAGCTTTTTCGGTAAGCGATCGTTGGGATTCGTCCATAGAAGCATTATGGGTCCAGCCACTTAGGGCAAACTCTATGGCTTCATTGCTCTCCGCTCCCGGAGGCTGCATCCTGCTCACCAGGTTCAGAATACCCTCTTCGCCGGTGGCCATCAGATCCTGAATGGTGTGTTTGTATTTATCCTGCTTGTCGGCAGGTAGCTGTGCTAAGGCATCGGCAATCACCGTTGAAACGCTGCGGTTTTTGGCATGCTGTGCCTGTGTCCCCGTTAGGACAAAAAGACTGAGTAGAATTAATATAAATGTTTGTTTCATCTGATAGATATTAGATAAGAGACTATTCCGTTACTTTTTATTTATTTTTGCTGGGAAAAGACTACTAAAACAGCATATTCCGCCTATGCGGAAGATACACCGAGACGCAGTTGCTTTCCTTTTAATTCCCGTTAAACGGGACGGCATAGTTTATTGTGTGTATTAACCCAATAATATGAGTGTTTCATTATTTTTAGCTAAAAACTCATGTAAAAGTGCGTGAGTCATTTGATGTAAGCTTGCAAAAATTAGATGTGCCAGGGTGAACGCATGGGCGGATTGGCCAAGCGATTGGCTTCATCGTCGCCGATGAATGTTTGTTTTGCGGGATCGAAATGGAGCGTCCGGTTTAGCCGAAGGGCTATGGCACCCATATTTACCACCGTGGCCGAAGCATGTCCGTTGATCTCGTTCAGGGCATACTTCTGGCGTGATTTAATGCATTCTACAAAATCGGTGTTCTGTGTTTCGGGCTCCGGGTAGTCGGCCAGCTTTTTTTTCCAATTGGGTATGTCGCACACAAAATTTTTATATACATTTCCTTTTGGCCCTGCAATATAAGGGGTATCGGGGGTACCATACTCGCCGCCCCAAAGTACTATCTGGCAGCCGTCGTCGTAGGTGTATGTGATGGAGCGCCAGGTGCCCACTGCATCGGGGTGCTGCTGCGGGGCATCCACCTCAACCTTAACTGGGCTGGTGCTGTCCTTGCCCAAAAGGTATTGTACGGGGTCGATATAATGTTGGCCCATATCGCCCAGTCCGCCCGCATCGTAGTCCCAATAGCCACGGAAGGTGCTGTGAACTCTATGGCTGTTGTACGGTTTGTGCGGTGCCGGCCCTAACCAGGCGTTGTAATCGAGCTCGCGGGGTACAGGCTGAGGCTCGAGATGGTTTTTGCCCACCCAATAAAATTTCCAGTCGAAACCGGTGTGCTTGCTGATGGTTACCTTGAGGGGCCAACCCAGCATGCCGCTGTTCACCAATTTTTTAAGCGGTTTAACGGGAGTGCCCAAGCCATAAAAGTTATCCCTAAAACGGAACCAGGTGTTCAGCCGGAAGATATTGCCATGTTGTCGGATGGCTTCCTTAACCCTCTCCCCTTCGCCGATGGTGCGGGTCATGGGTTTTTCGCAAAAGATGTCTTTTCCGGCCTTGGCGGCCTCCACAGCCATAATGCCGTGCCAATGGGGTGGGGTGGCAATGTGTACGATATCTACGTTCTTGTCCATGATCAATTCACGGAAATCGGCATATTGCGACACTTTGTCCTTGGCTTTTTTAGCGGCTATGGCCAGGTGCTTGCTGTCCACATCGCAGATGGCAACCAGGCGTGTACCATCGTAGTTAAAGTGGTTGCGTCCCATTCCGCCTACACCGATGATGCCTTTGGTGAGCTGATCGCTGGGTGGGATGAAGCCTCTCCCCAACACATGACGGGGAACCACCGTGAACAGGGAAAGCGCCCCTGCCGTTTTTAAAAATTTGCGTCTGTTGGTTTTCATGAGCAAAAACAATTTGTTTTTTAATTTTTTCATTTATCACCCCGAAGTTATGTAAAAAATTAATAATTCAAGACTTTATTTATTTTCATGTATCCCACATTTTTCCTTTTAAGTTCAGTACGCATTGCTACCAACAAACAAAGGCTGCACTATTTAAAGCGCAGCCTTTGTTTGATATAATTATATTATTTACTTAGTTGTTAAGGTATTTCGATAAGGTTTCCATTAAAGTTTGAAGTCGGATTGGTTTTGCCAGGTAATCGTTGCATCCGGCTTCTAAGCATTTTTCTCTTTCGCCCGACATAACATGTGCTGTTTGTGCAATAATGGGTACGGTGCTATCAATTTTTTTTATTTCGCGGGTTGCGGTATAGCCATCCATTATCGGAAGTTGCAAATCCATCAAAACCAAATCGATGCGATTTTCTTTGTACATTTCAACTGCTTCCAGACCGTCCTTGGCCCAAAGAATGGTAGCATTCGTTTTTCTGAGTGCTGCATCAAAAAAAATCTTGTTGGTATCTACATCCTCAACAACCAGGATGACTTTATCTCCCCAATTTTGGTTTAAGGAACTGCTTATGTTTTCGCTCATAATGCCTCAGAAATGGATAATAATTATTGCCTTTATACCGGCTAAAATAATCTTTGTTGTGGTATTTACCAAATAAATCAAAAATAATTGTGTTGGATATATTTTGAAATAATTAAATACAAAGCATTGTAATTTTTTATTTAATAAATCTTTTTATTCCATGTAATTTTGAGTATTTAATCACGTTTAGTAAACGTATCGTATAAACATGTATCGGGGTGACAAAGTATATTTTTCTATTTGCTATAATTATATCCTGGCAGGTGAGTCTTCGCAGTCAGGGGTTTTGGGATGAATCAAAAATAGATGCTGCTTATTTAAACTTAAGTATAGAGCAAAAGGTTAAATCGATTTTAATTGTGCCCACCATTCGTCATTATTCAAAAAGGAATGATTCGGCAGCTGTTTGGCTTAGTATGGATAGGCTTTTTAAACTGGAAGAAGGATATAAGCCTATGGTGTCGGATATGTTAATGCGATCGGCATTTATGAATGGCAAAAACCATGAGTTGCAAAATCAATTGACTAATGTGCTTTTACGGAAAAAAGCCGATGGTGTTTATTTTCCTATGCAATCACCCTACTCCCTGCTCTTTCAGGATAATGACAACAAGCCGGTTGATTTTTTTCTGGAACCCGCAGGAAAGTTGGTTGTGCCTTTTATAGATGAAGATACACTAAAGCAATTTTTTAAAACCAAACTTTATAAGTTACCGGAAAAGGTATTATCTGAGCATGATAGTCGGTCGGGTATTTCGCCGCAGCAAATGGCTACTTCCAATTACTTAAAAGGTACGGATTGGAAAAACATGCAGAAAATGTTGAAGGAGTATGAAAATCCTACCCTCGAAATGCTATTGAAGCACGGCGGGCTCATCTATAGCGATGATGTTGAAAATGATTACAATACCTTATTAAGATTATTCCGCAATAACATTTTACCTGTTGAAATATTGGAGAAGAGTTGTAAGAAAAGATTACGCATCAATGAACTATTGAATCATAAGCCGGACACCAAGGAATATTTTACTTTAAAGCAGGAAGTAAAGAATGTAATCCGCAACTTGTACAAAAAAGGAGCGGTGCTTCTTGAAAATGAAGGGGTAATACCGGTGAATAAACTAGTACAGCGCAACATCGCATCTATTCATATTGGGGTAGAGGAGGAGTCTGTGTTTCAAAAAACATTGTCGGAATATAGTGCTATAAAGCATTTTACGGTAGAGCAAATTCCCAACATGGAAAGATTAAACAGGCTGCGTAAAGAAATGGAAAATTACAACACTATTATTGTAGGTGTGAATGGCGATTGGTACGAGCAAAATGTAAACATCAAACTTTACTCTTTTTTGCATCAAATATCTTCTACGGCCGATTTAATACTAGTGCATTTTGGTTCGGGTAATAGGCTGGCGGCATTGCCCGATGCCCATCCTTTTAAAGCTGTTTTGTTATCGTTTGATAGTAATAATATGGCACAAGATATTGCAGCCCAAATTATTTTTGGGGGCGTGGCCGCACAGGGCATACTGGCGAAAAGAATTAACGATAAATTTACTTTCGGTACCGGCGTTTTTACTCAGAAAACCCGATTGGGTTATGCGCCCACCTACGAAAAGGCCAATACAGATACCCTAAGGTTAATTGATCAACTGGCCTATAAAACCATTCGCGAAAGGGCTACACCGGGATGTTGCGTATTGGTGGTGAAGGATGGCGATGTTATTTATAACAAGGCTTTTGGTTATCATACCTACAACAAAAAAAATCATGTAGCTACCTCCGATTTGTATGATGTGGCCTCAGTTACCAAAATAGTGTCTGCTGTACCGGCATTGATGAGGATGTACGATGAAGGAAAGTTAAAACTGGACGACAGCTTATCCTATCTGTTGCCGAGGTTAAAAGGGACAAATAAAGGCGGCCTTCGTATTGACGATGTGATGCTGCATCAAGCGGGATTAAAGTCGTGGATTCCTTTTTATATCCGTGCCATAGATCGCGACAAACTAAATGGCGAGGTATACGGATACCGATATTCTAATCAGTATAATCTTAAGTTGGATACCCGATTATATCTCAATAAGTCAGTCCGTTACAGATCGGATATATTTCGGAGTAGTAAAGCAGATGACTTTAATATTGAGGTGAGTGGAGGCCTGATGATGAACCATGCTTTTATCGATTCAATGCGAATGGGGATAGACACCTCTGAGGTAAAGGCCAGGCCAAAATATTTATATAGCGATTTGGGATATTACTATATTAAAGAAATAGTGGAGCAGGCGTACAGTATGCCCCTGGATATGTTTACAGAAAATGCGTTTTACAAACCCTTGGGTGCAGCGCGTGTGTTGTATAATCCTTTAAGGCGGTTTAGTAAAAAAGAAATTGTACCTACCGAGAATGACAGGGCATTCCGTAAGGAGCTTATACATGGTTATGTGCACGACCCCGGAGCAGCTATGATGGGCGGGGTGGGCGGTCATGCTGGGGTGTTTGCCTCGGCTGGTGATTTAGCCAAAGTGTTGCAAATGTACCTTAATAAAGGATCATATGGTGGCGAAAGGTATATAGATTCTACTACCATCAGCCTTTTTAGTGCCGTTCAAAAAGAAGGCAACAGGCGAGGGCTGGGCTTTGACAAACCAGTGCTCGATCCGGAACTGTCGGGTCCGGCTTGTCCGGAAGCTTCTCCATTATCCTATGGGCACTCAGGTTTTACCGGAACACTGGTTTGGGTAGATCCTGAATACGACTTGATTTATGTTTTTTTGTCGAACCGGGTACACCCCAACCAGTACAATAAAAAGCTGATTACTGATAATGTACGCACAAAAATTCAATCGGTAGTTTACCGTGCCTTGCCTGAGTATTGGGAAAAGAAAAGCTCAGAACCTGCCTTTCCAGAGGCGTTTTAATCTTTCCAAAATTTTTGATTCCTGTGGATTGTTTTGGGGGCGGTACAGTTTGTTGTTTTTTATCTCCTCGGGCATAAAATCCTGAGCCACAAAATTTTTCGGGTAATCGTGCGAGTACTTATATTCCTTACCATAGCCTAGTTCTTTCATTAGTTTGGTAGGAGCGTTGCGCAAGTGCAGTGGTACGGGTAGATTACCCGTTTGGCGTACCAAAGCCTGCGCTTCGTTTATGGCCATGTAGGCCGAGTTGCTTTTGGGGCTGGTAGCTAAATATATGGTAGTCTGCGACAGGATAATTCTGCCTTCGGGCCATCCAACCATTTTTATGGCCTCGAAACACTGGTTGGCCAGTAGTAATGCGTTGGGGTTGGCCATGCCCACATCTTCGGCCGCCGAAATAACCAGGCGACGGGCGATGAACTTTGGATCTTCGCCACCCTCTACCATGCGCGCCAGCCAGTAAACCGCTGCATCCGGATCGCTGCCCCTAATGCTCTTAATGAAAGCCGAGATGATGTCGTAGTGCATCTCACCGTTTTTGTCGTAGGCTGCCGGATCCGATTGAAGACATTGCGTTACCTTATCGTTGGTTACATCAATTGTATCGCCGTCGTGGGCATTGACCACCAGTTCTAGTATGTTAAGCAATTTGCGTGCATCGCCACCTGAAAAGCGGAACAAGGCCTCCTCTTCCTGAATGTTGATATCTTTCTTTTTTAGTACTTCGTCTGTGGTTAGGGCCTTTTTTGTGAGCTTCCGCAAATCGTCCACTTCCAATGATTTTAGCACATACACCTGACAGCGCGAAAGCAGGGGTGATATCACTTCGAACGAGGGGTTTTCGGTGGTGGCTCCTATCAGGGTTAACACACCCTGTTCCACGGCACCCAGTAGCGAGTCCTGCTGCGATTTGCTGAACCGGTGTATCTCATCAATGAAAAGGATAGGGTTGGGGCTGCTGAAAAACTTGCTCTTGCGAGCCTTCTCTATCACTTCCCTCACATCCTTTACACCCGAATTAATGGCTGAAAGATTGTAGAAGGGGCGATCCAGTTGTTGCGATATAATCTTTGCCAGCGTGGTTTTACCTACCCCCGGAGGCCCCCATAAAATAATGGACGAGATAACGCCCGAGTCTATCATCTTGCGCAGCACAGCATCTTTGCCCACCAAGTGGTGCTGACCGATGTATTGATCTAAAGTGGTGGGGCGCTGTCTTTCGGCCAGTGGGGGATAAGCATTCATATCTGTTTTTTGTTTGCTGCACAAAATTAACAATCCAAGCTGAATTAGCTATTCTATTTCCTGTCTTCTTGAAAAATTGAAACTACCAAAATAAGTAATGTAAATAACACTGTGACTCATCCAAACAAAACTAAAAACTGCCCATTTTTTGAACTCAATCGGACATATGTTGTTTTAAAATACCAAGCAACAGCTTACATTTGTAATTCTTGTCAGCGGTTTGTTGTTAAGCGAATGAAAAAGCGACAGATGAAACGATTGTTTATAATAACCACAGCAGTATTTTTATTTATGGGTTCAGAAGCAAAAAATAAAAAGAAAGCAACACTCGGTGCCGGATGTTTTTGGTGCGTAGAGGCTGTTTACGATGAATTACAAGGTGTATTGTCCGTTGTGTCGGGATATGCAGGTGGGCACGACGAAACCCCCACCTACAACGAGGTTTGTTCCGGCAATACGGGTCATGCAGAGGTGTGCCAAATAACCTACGATGCCGACCAAATATCTTTTGGCGAGATATTGGCCGTGTTTTGGTCGGTGCACGACCCGACTACCTTAAACCGTCAGGGAGCCGATGTAGGCACACAGTACCGCTCCGTCATTTTTTATCATAGCGAGGAGCAAAAACGCATAGCACAGGAGCAAATAAAATTAATCGGCGAGCAAAAACTCTACACCGATCCCATCGTGACGGAAGTAGCACCGCTCACCAAGTTCTATCCGGCCGAGGCCTACCATCAGGAGTACTTTGCCAATAACCCTAACCAGCCCTATTGTCGCATGGTGGTGGGGCCTAAAGTGGAGAAGTTTCGAAAGTTGTTTAATGATCAGTTGAAAAAGTAGAGCTCGCGTGGCAGGTCTTCGGTAACCCTAAAGGGTATGTAGCTCCTGCCGGCATTTATCTTCCTTTTCGGCATCCATTTAAGGCATCCTAAATTCTGCTACCCGCTAAACAAGAGATCTGCCTGTTCATATCCCAATTGTATCCACTGTATTTTTACCTGTCAAAGTAGCAAAGCCGTAAGCTGCACTGTTTTCTTCAGCCTTTTCGTGATATGGTTTACTGCATTCTTCACTATTACCCCGCGTTAAACATTGCGTCTAACATATTAATGATTTATTTTTTGAGTAAGGGAGTGTTCCAAAATAAATACTCCCAGCGAAGCAGGAGTGTAGAATTTTTTTTTCGGATTATTAGCTTACACCTTATTGCCTCTATCGCAGGTGGTTTGTTATGATGCTTAAGCAAATTGTTCGTCAAATAAAATAATAAAGACAGAAATATTAAATTCTCACCATTGACCGCAATAAAATAATTATTAGATTTACAGTTAACAAATCTTAATACCTAAGCAAATGAATCATCACCTCCTTTTAACTCCCAAGTGATTAAGCCTTATAAATCACACAATAATTACATACCATATACTTAAATATTCAGCTATTGGCCATTTAATAACCAATGGATTAAAAAATAATGAATAAGAATGAGATTGAAAATAACATTAAACCGCACCAGTAGGCAACGCATGCTGCCCATGGATTACCAGTATTTAATCAGCGCCTGGATATATAAAGTGTTAAAGCAGGCCGACAAAGACTTTGCAAGCTTCCTGCACGAGAAGGGCTATGGTTTGAGTGACACCAAGCTCTACAAGCTGTTTTGTTTTTCGCGATTAGATTTTGGAAAACCAAAGATGTGGAAGGAGCGTAAATTGTTTGAGATAAAGGAACAGGAAATCACCCTGCAAATTAGTTTTGATGTAAGCGAGGCAGCCACCCATTTTATTAAGGGGCTGTTTATGAGTCAGGAGTTTTACCTTGGCGATCGTTTTAATGGCATCGATTTTAAAGTAACAAGTGTAGAAGCCCTGGCCGAACCTGAATTTTCGGAAACCATGCACTACCGTCTGCAAACCCCATGGGTGGTAAGTTATAAACCGGAGGGAAGAAAATACGCTCAATACCTTAAACCTAACGAACCCATGTTTAATACGTTGTCGGTAAAGCATTTGAAAGAGAAGTTTTTAAATACGCGAAAGGATGGTACCATTGAAACTCCAATAGTGTTAAAGCTTTGTGGGCCATCTAAAAGAAGTGGTTTCTTGGTTAAGTCCGGCACCAACAAAGAAACAAGGGTAGTTGGAAATATTTTTGACTTTGAGCTTCAGGCTCCCATCGAACTACAAAAAATGCTCTGGAATGCAGGGGTTAGCGAGAAGAGCAGCAGTGGTTTTGGGTGGTGTGAAGTGAACAATAAGCAAATGGATAATTAAACAAAAATAATAAGCTTGTTTGATGCGTGTAATACAGACTATAGAACCCGGCTATTACTATCATATTTATAATTGTGGCATAAACGGTACTAATCTGTTTAATGGAAGCGATAATTATGAATATTTTATGGGTTTGTATGAAAAGTACATTTATAAAGTTGCCGACACTTTTGCCTGGGTATTAATGCCAAATCATTTTCATGCACTAATTCGCATAAAAGATGTTGAAGACATTGTTGAAAATATTAACCCCGAAAGGGTTCAAAACCCTTTCGGGGTTTGTGATGCAGAAAAAATAACAAAATATGTAACGCAGCAATTCTCGAACTTGTTCAATAGCTATGCGCAAGCTTTTAATAAAAGGAATAAGCGGCACGGTAGTCTGTTTGAGAAACCATTTAAACGAAAAAGAGTTGATCAGGCAAACTATTTTAAAAACTTGGTTTTATACATCCACAATAATCCCGTCCACCACGGGTTTTGTCAACACCCAATTGAATATCCCTGGAGTAGCTACCTAAGCTGCATTTCCATTAAACCAACTAAGCTGCGTCGCGAAGCGGTTATTGGGTGGTTTGATGGTATGGCGAACTTTAAAACAATGCATAATGAAAAAGTGGAAGTGATAGAATTGGAGAAATGGTTTGAAATATAAAAACAACAATCCTGAAAGGATTCTAAATATGTCAGGAGTAACCGAGAAACGACATGAAACAAAATTACAAAACAATTGATTATGAATGGCTGACTCGGCCAACAGGCGATCCCTTTGCAGATGCCGGCGGATTTGCCATTGAATATCTTTCGGAAAAATTTCCGAATATGGATATACTGGAGCTGATTGACTACATCACCAAGATTTACGTTGAAAAATGGGGAGGGAAATTGAACGCTTTTTTTCTTAATTCGAAAATTACCCAGCCTGCATTTAAGGGAGCTCGAAAAATTGAAGAAACTGTAAAGTATTTTTGTGCTCTTGTCAAAGAAGAAGAGACTTCGCAAGAAGGCTACTGTCGAATAACTGGAAGAAGAACAAAAATATTTAATGGAGGCAGGGATAATTCAATTATGACAGGATCAGGTACGTTGATCAATTATCACCACTTTTTCCAAAAAGGGATTTCACTTTCAAAGGAAGCTCTGATAAGAATTCACTTTGTGCCATTTGCTTGTCAACAGCTACAAGGAAAAATAGGCTTGATGCAAAGCAGCAATGAGGTTTTAAGTAGATTATTCGTAAGGTTGACCGTTGAAAAAAATCTTCATGAAATTGGAGTTGGGCTTTCAGAAGGTGTTGCAAGATCAAACTATAACAAGCCCGCCAATGCAATTTTTGATTTCGTGGACTTTGCACTATCGAAATTAATTGAATTCAGAGAAAGTAACATTCTGCCTTCTCTTACTCTGTATCACTTTACAAATTTTGGGGCAAGCCCTGAAATACAATTATATCAACTTCCAGCGAAAGTTTTTCTGTTTTATCGGACTTGCTTGCAGCCTCGATTTAAAGATGATTGGCAAAAGTTTGTTCGATGTCACTATTTCGATGGTAAACACAAAGGAGCAAGATACAATATTGAAACAGAAAAGTTTGAAATCATCAAATCAAAAAATACAGAGGTTATTGAACAGGAAGAATACAGACAATGGTTTAACCGTATTTACAATAAGCTTTTGATTAACGAAAATATAAGGATGGAAATGCTTCGTTGGTCACGCAAACATCCATTCAATTTTGAAATTGTATCAATATATCAACAAAACATTATAGGCATGAAAAAAGAAACCATTATCAAAATCAAAGAGTTGGCTGCTTTCCTTGTGCGGGAAGAAGATGCTGATAGAATCAAGAAAAGAATAAAGGCACTCGACGGTGCAAAAAATGCATCCCACCTTCGTCGTTTTATACTGAAAGATGTGGTTGTTGCCAATTACGCGGAAGGGAGCAAAAAAGCGATCGTTTCGGTCGATGATTATGTAAATTACCTGTTTCCCGATGGAGCCTATTGGGCTGAAATCAGAGATCTCCTTCTCATCGCTATTTATCAGGAACTACACGAACGAGATTTAATCTCAGAGGAGTTGAAAGCGGAATTAAAACCAGAGATTGAAGAAGAAGTAATTAACGATTAAACCAAATAAATCATGAAAAATATTAAAACACAGGGATTCGTATTGATTGACGTAGATGTTGTAGCATTAAACAATGCCGGAAAAAATACCCAAAGTAATAACGACAATGCAATTGCAACCAAATCAATTCGTAAAAACGGACGCAGTTATGTGTATGTATCGGGGCAGGCTTGGCGTTACTGGTGGCGCGAAGCATTGCAGAAGAATCTTGGCTGGTCATTATCGCCAATTACACGAGATGGTAAAATCGCCTTTACAAATGCAAATCCTATAAGTTATGCAGATGACGATGTTTTTGGTTATATGCGTGCAGCAAAAGATGCTGAACTTGATGAAAATGGAGAACCCAAGAAAGATAAAAGAGGAAACATTAAAATGACCAATGTTACCGTTACCCGCGTATCTCCATTAAAAAATTCCGCCATAATCTCAGCAGCAAGTGTTCGCCCCGAAGAAAACTGGTCGAGTATGGCGCGTCAGGAAGGAGATGCTGTACCATACGAAAAGCAGGAATACAGCGCGATTATGAAGGGAATGTTCAGTCTTGATTTATCGATGATTGGTACTTTTTCGAATTATGATCGTACAGGATATAAAAATCTTTCAGGAGTGTTACAGGAGGAAGCACTAGAAAATGGAGCATCCGAAATTGACGACCCATTTGTACTTGACGCTAAAGGTAAACCAAAACAATTAATACGCCTTGACAAGAACACCCGTCAAAAAAGAGCCGTTGATACAATTCAGGCACTTAAAACCATTTCGGGGGGTGCCATGCAAACTAATAACATGGGGGATGTTACGCCCAAGTTTGTAATTTTGGCAACCACTACTAGCGGAAACCATCCGTTTAGTCATGTAGTTGGAAACAAAGGTCAACGCGATGAAGAAGTGGTATTCAATTTTAAAGGACTACTTGAAGTGTTGAAAGATTACAAAGAAACTTTCACTGGATCCATTTTTATTGGACATCGAAGCGGTTTTATGGATGAGATAGCAGATGATTTGAAAACGTTGGAAGGCATGACAGACATTCCTTCGGTGAAAGTGCTACCCGTAAATGAGGCTATCGACCAGTATTGCAAACAAATGAAATTACAAATTGAATAATGAAAGCATTCCGTATAAAAATTAACTCTTGGACTTCAAGCTTTCGATATCCAAACCTGATTTCGGGTTTTCAACCTACGCTTGAAGCACCTCCAGTGAGTACGGTTATGGGCTTAATCAATGCTGCATCGGGTAAGTATTTGAAGAACTGGCAAATTGAGTTGGGCTACTATTTCGATTTTAAAATAAAGACTGTTGACTTGGAAACAATATATCAGATCAAAGCCAACGCTAAGAATTACCCAGACAACACGGTGAAATCGAACATAATCCAACGCGAGTTCCTTTATGATTGCCAGTTGTTCCTTTATTTAACCGATGAGGAATTGGTTTCCAGCTTTTATCAACCTGCTTACCAACTTCTATTGGGACGAAGCGGCGATTTGGCTGGAATCGAAAGCATCAAGGAAGTAGAATTGCAAGAAGTAAGCAATGCCCAATTTGCGGGGCAAGTTATCCCTTTCAACGGGAACTATTTGCCGGGACAGATTCAGGCGTTGCCCAAATACTTCAGCAATACCATTCCTCGCAAAAACGTGGGGACTGAACCGTACTCTGTAATCTCTTACGACAATCCGGTCAACTCACCATTAACCGGATTCAGGTCTGAACTGGAAGAATTCGATAGCGATATTTACTTTCACACGTTTGAAGTATGACAAACAATACCAAGGAGGTTCTGGCTAAATCAGAACCTCCTGTTTCACTAAAACAACACGTTGGCGAATGCCTCCGTGTATACGAATCTCTCAGAAAAGCATTTGAACGTTTGCCTGTAAGCGATTTAAACAATTTCTGGGAGCTTGTTCGTTTGGGCATCGTCTTTCACGATTTGGGGAAATCGCATTCCGAGTTTCAGAGGATGCTTGAAGGAAAGCGGGCAAACTGGTATCAGCAACGGCATGAACTGTTTTCAACACCCTTTATCGATCGGCTGGATTTGCCGGAAGAGGATAGGTTGCTTTTGAAACTGATTGTTGCCGGGCATCACAAAGATTTCAGTTTCCTGTTTGAGCATATTCAACATGGATATAAATCGGGCGAAGATATTTTTTCGCTAACAGAGGATGGGAAACTCGATTGGGAGGAAGAAACACGGAAAATTGATGATGGGTTTGTCCAATCGTTCCTCAAAGAGTACCATATTTCTTTAAAGCCAAGCCCCCTGGCTTTGCCCATGCAACTGGTAAAAGAATATATGCACAAACCAGTCAACACCACCAGCATCAATTTCAGAGAACTGCTTTTAGCTGCGGGAGCATTGAAACAATGCGACCATTCAGCATCAGCCGGCATTTTCAAAGTAAATGTGTTAGAAGATAGGCATTTCAATTTCTTGTACGAAAAAAAATGGGCTCCTTATTTCCACCAAAAAAAGGCTGCTGAAACCAATGGAAACATTGTGCTTACCGCTCCCACGGGGTCGGGCAAAACCGAAGCATCATTGATGTGGTTGCACAAACAAATGAAAGGGAACGGACAGGGACGGACATTCTACATTTTGCCGTTTACAGCTTCCATCAATGCCATGTTCGAAAGGCTTGATGAAAAAATGCAGGGCAATAATGAAATTGTGGGCGTTATTCATGGTAAACTTTCGGAATACATCGAAAGCAGGTTTGGTGACGAAAATTACAGTTGGCAAAATGAAAAACTGAAACATGAATTAAAAGATAACTTCCGGGCATTGGTTCCGCCGCTAAAAGTAACAACGCCTTTCCAACTATTGAAGTCTATGTTTGGATTGAAAGGTTTTGAAAAAGGCATCTTCGAAATGAGTGGAGCTTACTTTATCTTCGACGAAATCCACGCTTATGATCCTGAGGTAACGGCTCAAATAAAAGTGTTGATTGAGTTTGCTTGCCAATTTCTGAATGTGAAAGTATGCTTAATGACAGCAACTTTGCCAACTTTTTTGAAAAAGGAGTTTACTAATGCCATTGGTGAGCACTCCGAAATCCGTGCCGACGCCGAGCTGTACCAATCGCTTATACGCCACCGCATCAAAGTCGCCGATGGATTACTCTCGGAGCACATCAATGAAATTCAACAGAGGTTAGATTTAGGAGAAAAAGTTTTGGTGGTGAGTAATACCGTGAAACAAGCCCAAGAGATTTACAATAGATTAGATGCGTCAAAAAAAGTTTTGCTACACAGTGCCTTTAATGGTATAGACCGAAACAAGAAAGAAGCCAAATTGATGTCGGGCGAAGTGAAATTATTAGTTGGTACGCAAGCCATTGAGGTAAGTTTAGACATTGATTACGATGTAATTTTTACCGAATCGGCACCACTCGATGCCTTGTTGCAGCGTTTTGGTCGTGTAAACCGGCACCGTGTAAATGGTCAATATCGCCCGCCTTGCGATTGTATCATCTTCTCCGGACGGAATGACGTGGATAAATTCATCTATAAAAATGAGGATGTTATTACACGAACATTGAATGCACTTAAAAATATTCAATCGGAAAATTCAGGCCTTGTTGCCGAGAATGAACTTCAATTCTATATCGACCAAGTTTATCCCAATTGGTCTGAAAAAGAAAAAGAAGAATTTGATCTTGTTTATAAGCATTTGAGGGCCGATGTCAGGGAAAATCTAGCCCCATTTATCTATTCCCCTCATCGCGAAGAAGAGTTTGAAAAACAGTTTGATGGAGTGAAAGTACTTCCCGCAATTTTAAATAAAGAATACCAAGATTTATTGGAAGCAAATCAATTCATCAAGGCCGAATCGTTGAAAGTTTCCGTTTCAAAACGGCGTTTTGCATCTTTGATCTCTCAAGACGGAATTCATCGTGACGTTTCTGCATTTCAACTCCTTAGAAAGGAAGGAATTAAAGAACAAGCTTATTATATCATCAATCGTAAATACGACGATGAATTGGGTCTTCAACTTGACATTCAAGTAAAAGCAGAATTTGAAAATATACTGTAGAAAAAGTAGAAATTACATTATTTCATCCATTCAACCCATGCAGATAACCGGAACTCATTTTAATTATTTCCTTGTTTGTAAACGCAAGCTTTGGCTTTTTGCCAAGGGTATAAACATGGAACACAGCAGCGATTTGGTTTATGCCGGTAAGCTCATTCATGAAACCTCCTATAATCAGCGTGCCGAAAAGTTCAAGGAAGTGGAATTGGATGGCATAAAAATCGACTTTTTCGACCATCACAACAATGTGGTACACGAAATAAAAAAATCGCGAAAGGAACAGGCCTCGCACGTTTGGCAGTTGAAGTATTATTTGTTTGTGCTTCAAAATGCTGGGGTCGAAAATGCCACGGGTTTACTGGAATATCCCAAGGAGCGAAAAAAAGAAGAAATTCTGCTTTCGGATCCAGATAGGGTCAGGATAGTTGAAATGAAAGAAGAAATCAAACAAATTATAGATTCCGACTTGTGCCCTGCAACCATCGATGCACCCAAGTGTAAAAAGTGTGCCTATTACGATTTCTGTTACAGTACCGAGGACTGAACCACCCATTAATATTGGCTTTAACAATGAAGAAAACATATTACCTATTTAACCCGGGCAGGCTTTCGCGAAAAGACAATACCTTAAAGTTCGTTGCTTTGGACGAGGAGGGGCAGGAGCAAAAACCACGGTACCTGCCCGTTGAAAATGTTGATGAGTTATACGCTTTTGGCGCCCTCGACGCCAACTCGAGCTTGTACAACTTTTTGGGCCAACAACAGGTGCCCGTCCATTTTTTCGATTATTACGAAAATTACACGGGTTCGTATATGCCGCGCGAATCGCTTTTGAGCGGCAAGGTACTGATGGCCCAAGCCAGATTGCACGACGATACGAAAAAAAGGATTGAGCTGGCCCGCCTTATTTTGGAAGGCGCCGTGCATAATATGATTAAAAATTTGATGTATTACGACAAACGGGGAAAGGATCTTTTGCCGATCGTTGAATCCATGGAAAGTTATAGGGCAAGCTTTAAAGACGCAAAAGCCATTGACGAGCTGATGGGCTTGGAAGGGAATATCAGAAAAACATATTACGAGGGCTTTGAACTGATTGTAAACGATTTTAGCATGAGCGGCAGGAGTATGCGGCCACCGCTGAACCAAGTCAACGCCCTTATTTCGTTTGGTAACATGATGTGCTACAGCCAATGTTTGCGAGCCATACATCAAACGCAACTAAACCCTACCATCTCCTTTTTGCATTCACCCGGCGAACGGCGCTTTTCCTTGTCGCTGGACCTGGCCGAGATTTTTAAGCCAATATTGGTGGACAGGGTGATATTTAAAGTGCTGAACAAAAAAATGCTGGGCGACAAGGACTTTGAAACGAGCATTAATAAAGTGGTGCTAAAGCAGGGGGCCAAAAAAATCTTTGTCCAGGCATTTGAAAACCGACTGACGGAAACCATCCAGCATCGTACCCTAAACCGGTCGGTGAGTTACAAGCACCTGATAAAATTGGAATGCTATAAATTGGTAAAGCATATAATGCAAATAGAAACTTATAAGCCATTTAAAATGTGGTGGTAAAATTATTGTTTATGTATGTAATATTGATGTACGACGTTGGCGAAAAAAGGGTAGGTAAAATGTTGAAGTTATGCCGTAAATACTTAAATTGGATACAGAATTCTGTTTTTGAGGGAGAAATTACGGAAGTGAAGTTAGAGGAACTAAAGAGTAAGGCTTCCTGTTTTATGGATAAAAACCACGACAGCCTAATTATATTTAAGAGCCGAAACGAGAAGTGGTTAGACAAAGAAATTGTAGGAAAGGAACTGAGTTCCATCGACAACTTTTTATAATGCAAAAGTTGTCGATGGCATAAAAAATTCATGAATTACCGATTCATTTGCTTTGCCGTAAACAACAAACGTTCTTTGACATGTTGTAAATAAAGCTTTTAAAACACATTGTCGAACCACGGGTAAAATCGTACAATCATAGTTCGACAACTTTTATATAGAAATCATGGCCGAAATTGATTTGAAAACCCCTATTTTTAGGGAGTTTTTTTTAGCTAAATCAACGGCCTTCAACCGCACCATACTGGAATTGAAATGTATGAACGTGCGTAGGGTTGGGCAAAATTGCAACCTTCAACCGCACCATACTGGAATTGAAATTCCTGTCCGGCTACTCCTTGAGGACCTTGTGGCCCCCCTTCAACCGCACCATACTGGAATTGAAATTCATTAATGTGCGAGGTTGTTTAATCCTATTGTTGTGCCTTCAACCGCACCATACTGGAATTGAAATATGTTGCCAATGGCCTTAGCCGTTTCAAGATCTATACCTTCAACCGCACCATACTGGAATTGAAATCTCCAATATGGTGGTAGGTGTAGCGGTAAATGATGCCTTCAACCGCACCATACTGGAATTGAAATCACAGTTGATACAGCGCAGGCAGCAGCAGGCCGCCCCTTCAACCGCACCATACTGGAATTGAAATAGGCCATGACCACGCTGGAACTGATAACTAAAAAAACCTTCAACCGCACCATACTGGAATTGAAATACAGTCACCGCCCCCACCGTCACCACCCAACCGCTCCTTCAACCGCACCATACTGGAATTGAAATCATGATACCACAAGATTTATTAATAATGATATATCCTTCAACCGCACCATACTGGAATTGAAATACATATCGCGGCTCAGGAACTTGCGCTTGCTATACTCCTTCAACCGCACCATACTGGAATTGAAATACCTGTTGCGTACAGTGCCGTACGATAGCCATTGCCTTCAACCGCACCATACTGGAATTGAAATTCGAAAAAACTGCCGCACACTGGCCAGATAATTACCTTCAACCGCACCATACTGGAATTGAAATTCATTAATGTGCGAGGTTGTTTAATCCTATTGTTGCCTTCAACCGCACCATACTGGAATTGAAATATAAGTTGAACAGTGCCCGTAGGAGCTTCATCTACCTTCAACCGCACCATACTGGAATTGAAATTCGAAAAAACTGCCGCACACTGGCCAGATAATTATCCCTTCAACCGCACCATACTGGAATTGAAATATTGATAGCCCTTTCATTCCCTTATTCCATGGTGTCCCTTCAACCGCACCATACTGGAATTGAAATAGGGTTTGACATCCTTGTATAAATCCTGGTTGGCTCCTTCAACCGCACCATACTGGAATTGAAATGTATAAATTGAACTGGATTGCTTCCTTCGTCGGTACCTTCAACCGCACCATACTGGAATTGAAATTTTAATATCGACGGCCATACCAATATTGTTTCTACCCTTCAACCGCACCATACTGGAATTGAAATATCCCAGGGAGGCCATCACCAAGCTGGGCAATTTACCTTCAACCGCACCATACTGGAATTGAAATAATCGTATGGGCATTTAAACCACGTGGCCCATCCCACCCTTCAACCGCACCATACTGGAATTGAAATAGAAAGATTGTTCGTAATTGTATTACTGCTGATAACCTTCAACCGCACCATACTGGAATTGAAATATGTTAGCAATCGTATCAGGTTCTAAAATCAAAGCCCCTTCAACCGCACCATACTGGAATTGAAATAGCCTTATCGTCGTTCTGCAATTCTTCAAATAATCGCCCTTCAACCGCACCATACTGGAATTGAAATTTGTTATACGCACCGTTGCCACATCTTCAATAGCCAGCCTTCAACCGCACCATACTGGAATTGAAATGTCCCAAATAGACATACCTATTTATCTTACTTTCCCTTCAACCGCACCATACTGGAATTGAAATGGTAGAGTTTAAGACCGACACCCTGATACTATTATCCTTCAACCGCACCATACTGGAATTGAAATTTGAGGACGGCATAATCGGCAAAAATACCGCTCACGCCTTCAACCGCACCATACTGGAATTGAAATTGCATCATTTAACACATTTTCAGGTATTTGATAACGCCTTCAACCGCACCATACTGGAATTGAAATACGCATAGCGAACCTATCCACAACAGAGCGCATCCCCCTTCAACCGCACCATACTGGAATTGAAATTGTTTTTACATTTTCGCAATTCGGTTTTTATTTCCGCCTTCAACCGCACCATACTGGAATTGAAATGTTGAAAATTGACGGTAAATATTACGTAAAAGGTTCCTTCAACCGCACCATACTGGAATTGAAATAAATGCAGTTTCAGAGCCGCCTATACTCCTTACAACGCCTTCAACCGCACCATACTGGAATTGAAATAAATACAGACACGATTAAGCGAGAGTTAAGAGAGCCTTCAACCGCACCATACTGGAATTGAAATACTATCTAAACCATATCCCGTGCGCTTAACATCCGACCTTCAACCGCACCATACTGGAATTGAAATAACCAAAGGATGTACGCACAGGATGCAAATGGCAATTCCTTCAACCGCACCATACTGGAATTGAAATCATACATCAAAAAAACGGGCGTAAACATCAACGACCTTCAACCGCACCATACTGGAATTGAAATATGGATGGTGATTTACCAATACCCGCCCCGCCTACGACCTTCAACCGCACCATACTGGAATTGAAATCATATTAGGCCATAACTTGAACTTTCCTCAACCTTAACCTTCAACCGCACCATACTGGAATTGAAATTTCGTTTATAAACAGCAATTCATAACTGTGCCCTTCCTTCAACCGCACCATACTGGAATTGAAATCCGTTAAACCCTCATACCGCGCTAAATGAAATATTACCTTCAACCGCACCATACTGGAATTGAAATTGATAAAAATGTAAATACTTGTGTATAATGCGGTTCCTTCAACCGCACCATACTGGAATTGAAATATGTGCTTGGGGTTCGGTTTCCGCTTGGGTGGTTGTGCCTTCAACCGCACCATACTGGAATTGAAATATTACATCGTATGTAATTATTAATTTTTCCCCTATTCCTTCAACCGCACCATACTGGAATTGAAATTTGTCACCCGTATATTGGGTAAATTCATTAAAATTCACCTTCAACCGCACCATACTGGAATTGAAATAGGAATATAACGAAACGCAGACGGTTTGCGATCCACCTTCAACCGCACCATACTGGAATTGAAATACGAAATCGGTGGTAAATGCACCGCAAGTTTCTGACACCTTCAACCGCACCATACTGGAATTGAAATAAGTTCAAACATGTAATCACTCCACCAATCCTCAAACCTTCAACCGCACCATACTGGAATTGAAATTTAAGCAAAACGAAGTAACGTGCGCCTATCCTCTCACCTTCAACCACACCATACTGGAATTGAAATATTCCATTCATTAACACTTTTTCACCTGCCGGCCTAAACCTTCAACCGCACCATACTGGAATTGAAATTTCATATCGGCAATTACCTTTTCATTCGTTTGCACCTTCAACCGCACCATACTGGAATTGAAATGTGTGTTTACTGTTTACTGTTTACTGAAACCTTCAACCGCAGCATGCAGGAATTGAAAGTAGAATACACTTTAGAGGGCGTATTCGTGCTGAGTTTGGATAGCTACAACCTACGCATGTTTTCAGATCTTTTACATCGTTAAAAAAATAAATTGGATTGTAATTGTTCTATTCTTTTTTATCTTACCAGATATATCGTGTTTTTAGGAATACATTTGTTGTTAGCTATGTTTTATCAATTTTTAGCAAATGGGTCTTATAAATAAACCCATAACAAAACGTATTTCTGTTTGTTACATCTTTATAAAATATAAAAAGTGATGAGCAGAGGATTTGTAAAAGAGGATGATCAGGAAGAAACTCCTATTGTACCGGAACGAGCTGATTTACCCCGGGGTGTAATTAACTATGTTACCCAAGCAGGCATGGAAGCTTTGTTAGACGAAAAAGATGCACTTATTGCAGAATTAAGCCGTTTGGATAAATCCAACGAAAAAGAATATCGTATCTCATTCAACCATATCAACGCCAAATTAAGGTTGCTTAACAGCAGGATTGCTGAGGCCAAAATAGTTGATCAGAGCCGGCAGCCTAAAGATGAGGTACGCTTTGGGGCATGGGTAACTTTGCGTATTGACAACAAAGCTGAATTGCAAAGTTATCAGATAGTGGGGGTGGATGAGGCGAATATCAGTAAAAAGAAAATATCCTTTGTGTCGCCCGTAGCTAAGGTGCTGCTCAATAAAAAGGTAGGCGACAAAGCCATTTTAAAGTTGGCTAACGGCGAAAGGGTTTTTGAGATAGTAAAAATAGCATATTAACTTCACCAACTACTCATGGTGCACATGAGCCAGGTGTATTACATCCCCTGATAATCTGATTTATTTACTTCGTTATATTGTTTCTTCAGCTTAACGCATTCCATAGTCGTGTTGTTTTTGGGTTTCTTTTTATCTACCATATGCATTTCCATCATTAATCCATCCGTTATATCCTTTCCAAGCCAATCGGTGGGCATTGCGTTCGAGAATTGTTGGTTGTTGTTATAAATGTTACCCAAGCGTACTTCGGCATCTGGAGCAACATACATGGTTAGCTTATATTCATCATCTTCAATAAGGTACCCTTTGCATGAATAGCCGAGAATTTCTTTTCCGGAAATTTCATTTATCGTATAATCAAATTCAGAATCCTCTTCATCAATGCCATCAAGCATATTTTCATGTATTTTTGTTACGCTTACATGTGATTTGCCTTCGTTGTTCATAAAGACAACCGTAAGCTTATTGCTCAGATCGTATACAATTGTCATCTCCATGTCTTGGTTCATTTTAAAGCCCCAATAGGTTGCATCGCTACGCAATAAATATTCCATCAGTAGCTTATCCTCCGCACGTGCTGTGGTCACACTCATCACGTATACCCAATCAAATTGGTAGCTGTCGGGCACATCAGCTAAGTTTCCACTTTCAAACCCCATTGCCATAGAGCTCTTCTTCATCATCTCCGGATCCAGCATCTTGTGCATAGCTTTGCTGTTTTCCTTGTCAGCATTATCGGTTTTCTTATCCGTAGTGGACTTCTCCATCCTCGATTCTGCCTTTTGTTTTAATTTTTTTAATATTTGAGCCTTATTTTCTAAAGAAAAAGCAAGCAAAAATCCAAAGGTGAGAAAAGTATAAATTATGGCTTTGTTGATAAATGTTTTCATTGCTATGTTGTTTGGATGATACATCAATTGATAAGCCATATTGCTATATGGCGAATGAAGTACCAATTTACGTAAATATGCGCAGTAAAACGAAATGTTGGTCAACTTAAATGCACCCACCACCTAACAAAGCGGTTAGTTACTAAAAAGTCGGTCGGTAGATAGTTATAGGCAGTTCATTATCCACATTAATCAGCGAGGCCAAAGTAGCTCCTCCACCACCTTGGGGAAGTGTTTAAATTCTAAATCGTGTATTTTACGCTCTACATCTTCAGCGGTATCGCTAGGTAAAACAGCACAATGTTCCTGTTTAATGACTTTTCCTTCGTCGTAGTTTTCGTCTACAAAATGGATGGTTATGCCACTTTCTATTTCATTGTTGGCAACCACAGCTTCGTGAACGCGTTTTCCGTACATTCCTTTACCGCCATATTTAGGTAAAAGGGCAGGGTGAATATTTATAATGCGCCCATTAAAGGCTTGTACAATATTTAGTGGCATAAGCCATAAAAAGCCCGCCAGAACAATAAGGTCGAAATTTCCGTTTATTAAAATTTTCAGAATTTTATCGCTGTTGTAAAACTCATTTTTTGAAAATAAAGTGAGTTGAATGTTCAATTTACGCGCTCTTTCATTTACATAAGCATCCGGCTTATTGGTAAAAAAGTGAAAATCGCTCGATTTCAGCCTTCCTTTTAGATGATTTACGATGTTTTCTGCATTACTTCCGGAACCTGAGGCGAATATCGCAACTTTGCTCATTTACTGCTGTTTAAGGATTAAAACTTATCTAATTTAAACAGTCAAAAATAGGAAAAAAACTTTCTTTATTGATTTTATTTGAATTATATTTGGCTGATTATGGCTAATTTTTTTCCTTTGCACTGTTATATTTAATCAATAAATTTTAATTATTAACTTAAATTTAAAAGCTATGTCTGACATTGCATCAAGAGTTAAAGCAATCATCGTAGACAAACTAGGCGTTGACGAAACTGAAGTTACAACTGAAGCAAGCTTCACTAATGATTTAGGAGCTGATTCTCTTGACACTGTTGAGTTGATCATGGAGTTTGAAAAGGAATTTAACATCGCTATTCCCGATGATCAAGCAGAAAACATTGGCACAGTTGGTGATGCCGTCTCTTATATAGAGGAAAACGCTAAGTAAGTAAATTAACAAAGTAGTACACTTTATTAGAAGTTATGGAGTTAAAAAGAGTTGTAGTTACGGGGCTGGGGGCCATTACTCCGCTAGGTAACTCGGTTGAAGAGTTTTGGAAAAACCTGGCTAACGGAGTGAGCGGCTGCGAGCCCATTACTCGTTTTGACGCCACCAATTTCAAGACAAGATTTGCTTGTGAAGTAAAAAACTACAGCCCTACCGATTATTTTGATCGAAAAGAGGCTAGAAAGCTTGATATGTTTGCTCAGTTTGCAATGATTGCAGCTGAGCAGGCTGTTCAAGATTCCGGCATTGACACAGAAAGTATCGACCATGATGAGGTGGGTGTGATTTGGGGCGCCGGAATTGGTGGCATTCAAACATTTTCAGAAGAGATTACGAATTACGTTACCGGCGACGGTACCCCTCGTTTTAACCCGTTCTTTATTCCAAAAATGATCGCGGATATTGCCGCAGGTCATATTTCGATGAAGTATGGTTTTAGGGGACCCAACTTTAATGTTGTTTCTGCATGTGCCTCGTCCACAAATGCCATTGGCGATGCTTTTAACCTTATCCGTTTAGGAAAGGCCAACGTGTTTGTTACCGGTGGGTCGGAAGCGGCTATATGCGAAGCAGGTATTGGAGGTTTCAACTCTATGCAGGCATTGTCAACAAGAAATGATGATCCGGCTACAGCGTCTCGACCTTTTGATAAGGATCGTGACGGTTTTGTGATGGGAGAAGGGGGGGCTTCCCTTATTCTTGAAGAATACGAGCATGCCAAAGCACGCGGTGCAAAAATATACTGCGAAGTGGTTGGCTCGGGTATGACAGCTGATGCCCATCATCTTACAGCACCCCATCCGGATGGACTGGGCGCCAGGAACGTGATGTTGGCGGCATTAAAAGACTATGGCATAAAACCCGAACAGGTGGACTACATCAATGTACATGGCACGGCAACGCCACGTGGCGATATTGCCGAAACATTGGCCATAAAAGAGGTTTTTGGTGAACATGCTTATAACTTGAACATTAGTTCAACAAAATCAATGACAGGTCACCTTTTGGGTGCGGCAGGAGCTATTGAAGCTATAATAAGTATTTTGGCAATCAATAACAATTTGGTACCTCCTACGATCAATCATTTTGAGGACGATCCTGAAATAGATCCAAAGCTTAATTTGACTTTTCATAAAGCGCAGGAGCGCGAGGTAAATGTTGCTTTATCTAATACATTTGGTTTTGGTGGACATAATGCGTCTGTAATATTTAAAGCAATTTAATACATTGTGATTAAAATAGTATTGAATAGAATAAAGCTTTCTCCCGAACGGAGAAAGCTTTATTTGTTATTACGCGAATTAATAGGATTTTATCCCCGAAATCTTAAGTTATACGAAGCGTCGCTAATTCATAAGTCGGCCTTAAAAGTGTTGGAAAATGGCGAAAGTATCAACAACGAGCGATTGGAGTATTTGGGCGATGCCATGTTGGGCGCAATTGTAGCCCACGAATTATATAACAAATACCCTAATCACAATGAAGGGTTCCTTACCAAAACCCGATCTAAAATTGTTAACCGCTCGTTTTTAAATAAAACGGCAAATAAATTGGGGCTTTCAAATCTCATCAGCTCGCAATCCTACATGTCGCTAAAAAAAACCAATATACCCGGCGATGCCTTAGAAGCACTTATAGGTGCAATATTTATTGATGGAGGTTACAATAGATGCCGCAAATTTATTTTGAAGAAAATATTAAATCCCTATGTCGATTTGTACGAAATAACCCATAACGACAACAACTATAAGTCGGCACTTATTGAGTGGGGACAAAAATATAAGCGCAACATACACTTTATAACGGATGAGTTAGGCGAGACCGGCGGACACGACCCGATTTTTGTATCGGTGGTGCAGATGGAAGATTTGGTGCTGGGCAGGGGACAGGGCAGCTCAAAAAAAGAATCGCAACAAAATGCGGCCATGCAAGCGCTCGATAAGGTATCTTCCGATAGTAGCGACCAGCCATCCTTTTAAGATAACGATTTACCTTTTATATTTACCAAATCTGGTTGCAAATAGCTATATTGCGAATCGGTTTTCATTAAAATAATTACGATTAAAATTTTATTTTGCACCAGGTTTTCTTGTGCCGGTTATGCCGTGATTTAAAAAGCAACAATGAGCAAAAAATACATATATCTTTTGTCTTTTATTATTGCCGCCAGTTTGGCTGGTATAGTGTATATTCAAACTGTTTGGATGCAAAATGACAGCCAGCGCAAAGAGGAGGAATTTGATAAACTGGTTAAACAGGCCATGAGTGATGTGGTTAGCAAGTTGGAGCGTGACGAGGTTACAGAGCAAGCTTCGCGGATTAAACAAACGTTTTTCAGAAATAAAAAGGCATCAGCCCATTTGCCTAAAAACTTGCAGCGACCGCCCAAATACTTCGATAATGTTAAGAACAATGGCATGTTAAGCGATGAAGAAATATTGGATATCTCATTCAGGTTTCAGTTGCAAGACAAATACATCAGCACTACTTTGCAAACATACAGCGAAGATTCATTGATATTTAGTCTCGACAATCGTACACCCATATCTACACGTAGCAGCAAATTTGGCCCATTAACCAACGCTTTGTTGAGTATACAGGATGAGCTAAAGTCCAAAGTGGAGGATAAAGCTGAAATAGTGCTGAATACTTTTTTTCCTAAACAGGCCATATCCGAACGAGTAGATCGCGAGAAGGTGGATGTGTTGTTGATGAAACAGTTTGAGGATCGGGGTATTACGCTTCAATTCCAGTTTGCCGTATTCGATGGTAAGGGGAAAATGGCTATGGCCACCACCGGATATCAGCCTAACGCTTCAAAAACAAATTATCAAAAATATCTATTTCCCAACGACCCGCACCCGGAAGCCCACCATATCAATTTATATTTTACCGAAAGGCCTAATTTTATGTTGGAGTCAGTGGCCTCTTTTATTCCTTCTGCTGTGTTTACTTTAATTATGATTTTTACCTCTATCATTACCATCATGATTATATTTAAACAAAAGCGTCTGGATGAAATCAAAAATGATTTTATTAATAATATGACTCATGAGTTTAAAACACCCATCTCTACAATATCGTTGGCATCACAAATGTTAAAAGATGGTACGGTTGCCAAAACTCCAAAAACCTTGCAGCACATTTCGGGTGTTATTCAGGATGAAAGCAAAAGACTTAGTTACCAGGTTGAAAAAGTGCTGCAAATGGCTATCTTTGAAAAAGGTAAGGCCGGCCTCAAAATAAAAAAAATTGATGTAAACCAATTAATTCACAATGTTTCTACTAACTTTAAGCTCAAAATAGAAAACAAAAAGGGTAAGATAATTGAAAGCCTCGAAGCAAAAAGTAGTACGGTTTACGTGGATGAGGTGCACTTTACCAATGTTATTTTTAACTTATTCGATAACGCTTATAAATACAGAAAAGGACGACCCATACTTAATGTAAATACATGGAATAAGAACAATGGTGTGATAATATCTGTTAAAGACAATGGGCTGGGTATCTCCAAGGAAAACCAGAATCGCATCTTCGAAAAGTTTTACCGTGTACCTACCGGTAATGTTCATGATGTAAAAGGTTTTGGGTTAGGGCTGGCCTATGTAAAGAAAATTGTTGAGGATCATGGAGGTACAATAAGTGTTGAAAGCGAATTGAATGTAGGAACAAAATTTGAAATATTCTTACCTATAAAAAGTACAAAAGAATGGAAAAAGAATACAAACTTCTTTTAGCAGAAGATGACGAAAATTTGGGTATGCTATTGCGCGAATACCTTGAAGCTAAAGGATATGAAACAGATCTTTGCCCGGATGGGGAGGAGGCGTATAATGCATTTACAGCTAATACCTACGATTTATGTGTGTTGGATGTGATGATGCCCAAAAAAGACGGATTTACCCTGGCTAAGGAAATACGCTTACTTAATGCAGACATCCCCATTATTTTCCTTACGGCAAAATCGATGAAGGAAGATGTTTTTAAAGGCTTTAAAATTGGGGCCGATGATTACATTACCAAACCCTTTAGCATGGAAGAGCTGCTGTTTCGCCTGGAAGCGATTATTCGCAGAACCAAAGGGATGAGTGCAATGCAAGATGTGTATCAGTTGGGTAAATATAAGTTCGATACGCAAAAGCAGCAGCTCATAGATGGCGAAACGGTGGTTAAATTGACAACCAAGGAATCGGAGTTACTTAAATTGCTTTGTAATAATGCCAACAAAGTATTGGAACGTAATTTTGCACTTAAAACAATTTGGGTTGACGACAACTACTTTAATGCCAGGAGTATGGATGTGTATATTACCAAGTTGCGTAAGCACCTTAAGGAGGAGCCGGCTGTAGAGATTATAAATGTACATGGCAAAGGATATAAGTTGGTAATGTAAGTTGGTATAGCTTTTTATTATTACCACAAGATAACACAGAATATTACATTGGTAAAAGCCAATTTATCAAGTGGCATACCTGCGTTCCCTGTCCGGTTGTGCAGCAAGTCTGTTCGGCTGGGCAGATGAAGTTGTGCTTGAGCGAAACTGCATTTAATCAGGGGGGTATCGGATTGGAACCTAATCCTGAATGTTGGGTAACGATTGATACCGCTATCCGGTACTTTCATCTAAATTACCTTATAATTCATTTTTAAAAAGGCCTTGGGTGCACTTAGGAGTAAATAATGAAATAAGTAATTTTTCTCATGGGATTGCATTGATGGGCATAGGTAAACAGGCAGAATGGGATAACTGTTTTAAATATTTCCTGTTCATTCGATCGCCAGCATATCTTGGGTGCATGCTTGGCGATCGAAGCTTATAAAAAGATGTTATCACTCAAACAAATTATTTAACAAACCGCCACTGTCCTCTTTGTTTTTGTTGGGGCTGCCTGTGGAGAGCTGGCTGATTAATTTACTGATAGGCATGGACTGCAACCATACTTTTCCGGTTCCACTGAGGGTAGCCAAAAACAGGCCTTCGCCACCAAATATCATCGATTTAAGGTTACCGGCACGCTGAATATCAAAACTTACTCCTTCCTGAAATCCCACTACACAACCTGTGTCTACGCGTAGCGTTTGCCCGTTCAGTTCATGTTCTACAAGTGTTCCGCCAGCATGAATAAAGGCTTTGCCGTCGCCTTGCAGTTTTTGCAGGATAAAACCCTCGCCGCCAAAAAAACCGCTGCCTATTCTTTGGTTAAAGTGCATGCTTATTTTGGTGCCCAGGGCAGCGCATAAAAAAGCATCGCGCTGAACGATTACAGAGCCCCCCATGGCCGCCAAATCAACCGGGACTATGGTTCCGGGGTAGGGGGCGGCAAAGGCGACGTGGCTTTTGCCCACACCATGATGGGTAAAGTGGGTAATAAAAATGGATTCGCCGGTAATTTTGCGCGACGCTGCCGACATCAACTTTCCGAACAGGCCTTTCTCCGGCTCGGAGCCATCGCCCATTTTTGCGACAAACTCAATGCCCTCCTTTATGTAAAACATAGCCCCCGCCTCAGCAATAACGGTTTCTTGTGGGTCGAGTTCAATTTCTACATACTGGATGTCGTGGCCTCCGATTCTGTAATCTACTTCGTGTGATTTCATTTTTTTAGTTTTTAATTATAATGCGTTATATAATTTAGTTTGTCAATATAATTGTTTTTTAGGGGTAGATAGTTGGTTGCCTACTAATTTCAATCATAAAATTTCGGGTAGCCCAAATTTGTCAACTGACGAATCGTTTTAAAAGCACTTAGCGAAGTGCTTTTTATCAACCAAACAGCAAGCGTTTAAACAGGCTAAATACCATTAGCACCGAAACTGCGCAAAACAAAAGTGGCAATTTCAAAAGCAATCCAAATAAAAAACTGGTTCCGGTTTCGAGTACGGCGGTATTCGGAAATTCAGGATCGTAATGTACCGCCACCTTGGTTCCTTTGGCATATTTTTTCAAGGTTTTTTTTACGCTGCTTTTCATACTGGTAGAACCATCTACTGTTTTTATGTTGGAGCTGTTGAATGAATTACCGTCAACCACATAATTGTATCGTATGTTGGCCGAGTACATATCATTCCCGTCGTTGTCTCGCGACTTTGTTAATTCAGCATGTGTAACAGTTCCTTGAACCGTTGGCCAATCTTTTGAGGCTTCGGCCTCTTCGGCAATTGGTTTTGTAATGTGTTTGTAAGTCATTAAGCCTGCTATAAAAAATACGGCTGCAAAAATGAGTGTTCCAAGTATTGATGGTCGTTTTTTCATGGTAATAATTTATTTTTTAGAGTCGGATACCTCGCCTGGGCAGGCAGGGAACTTTTCATCCGTGTTTGGGTTCAACGAACATGCTCGTTTTATGATTGCTCAAGTATTGAAATTTATTATTCGAAACCTGCCCCAAGCTTAATCAAGAGATATATCCGTTTTACAATCATCTTAAAACTGCATCCTATTTACAATTTTAATAAGGTCGTTTTTACTTTTCTTAGGTATTGCCATAAATGTAACAATCATATCGTCTGATGGATATTCAACGATTATTGCTGAGCCATTATCTTCTTCCAGGTCACCGTAATGACAAGTGCGACCGTTGTGCTCAAATGTTTCAAAGGAGTCAACTTCCTCATCATCGCCCATATTTTCGTCCGATTGTGCCATTACCATAATCGAGTTCAGTCCTTTCATAAAACTGGCTACATGCATTCCGTCCATGGTTCGCACATTTACACAGCGATAACCTTCAATATTGCAGTCTTTTACAATTTTGCTAAACTTATCGAATGGATAATCAACAGGTGTAAATTCCTCATCCTCATTTTCTTCCTCTTGCAAATCTTCCATACCGCCAAATAAGCTACCAAAACCCTGGGCGTCTGCTTGTGCTGCTAAGCCTTCGAATTGTACACCTGATGGCGGATTGAATTTTGAGGAGGACACACTCATTTTTGGTTTAAATTCAACAAACATTTCGTTGGTTTCAATGCCCAATATTTTACCTTCGGTTTTTAGTGCCAATCCTTTGTGGATCCACGTTTTAACTCCCATTAATTTTATGATATCGCAGGTGTAACCATTTAAACTTTCGGTGCCCATTTTTTTACCTCCCATGCTGGCAAGCACTTCATCGGCAAATTCTTGCTGTTCTTTTTCCGTCATATCGCCCACTATGTCCTGGCCTTCTTGATACATGGGAACTCTACCTTTTGAGCCCATGTTGTCGATATAATCAGCCACCCAAAATTTATCTTTAACAATTACCGTTGTGGCGTGTTTTTCCTCGGTATTTTTAATGCCAAACATTTTTGTGGTGGTTGTCGATTTCTCCGTTTCGCAGGTTTTTCTGCCGTAGTCGTCCCACCACAGTTCTTTTGTTCCTTTTGTGCTACCGCTTAATTGATACTTAATGTATCCTGATTTTATCAGGTAGGTTTTTGCCTCCTGCGCCTGAACGTTCAATCCAATGATGGTTAAGGCAATAATGAATAAGTTTTTCATTTTAGTAAGTTTTTAATAGTGATAATTGTCTGTTGTTTTTGTGAGAAAAGGAACTGAGTTGCTTTTGAGGCTTCCATAGTAAACTTCTTTACCAATCGCAGATTTCCTTTTACTTTCTCGAAATACCAAAAGTCGGCTGATTCGTTCATTTCATTTTCGTGCGAAAGACCTTCTTTAGAAAAGACACACGATATAGCGAAAAGCTGATTATCTATCAAGTATACTTTAAAGTCCTTTTCAACACCGGCAACCACAACGGTACTTCTGTAGCCGCTAAAGTGTTGTTTGTCTAATTCTAAATTTTCGGAAAATTCCCAGCCTTCAAATTCATTATCGACTAGAAAAGTTTTGCTTTGCTGTTACAGGTTTGAGCAAAACTGCAAAAAGCAGTACTTGAAACGATTACTATAATAAAAAGCTTTTTCATGGTTTAGTTACATTGTATGGTTTTACTTTAATCTTTCGTCCAAATCCGGGTATTTAAATTCAATTCATTTACAATGGTTTCAATCAGGCTGAACAACACATACATTTCTTCTACATCGCTGTAATTTACACCCGACTTTTTAATGTTCGGCTCAAACAGGTTGCGGTTAAACGGAATGGCACAAAACACGTTAGCGCCTTTAAACGAGAAATACATGGTTAAACCATAGGTTTTATAAATGTTTACCATCGCTTCCATCAGTACCGGTGTTAAAATGTAGCGGGCTTCTTGTTGGCTGCTTCCGTACACCGAAAAGATTTCTTCAAATTCCGGATTTTCGAGTTTAACCAACTCGCCGTAATGTTTGCTTTCAGCTTTCTCTTTCCCAAAAAGGTTTGTTAGTTTTCGGTCTTTCTCCGGAAAAACAAAGGTTTGTCCTTCAATATTTTTATTGAAATCAGCCAAAAAGAAAAGTCCTCGAAAAATGGTGTGCCACTTTGTTTCACGATTTCCATCACTATCGGTACTAGTGGTTTTGTATTCCGTTTTAAATTCGGAAAACTTAAACGGGGTTTTGTCTATTTTTCCAATAATAAGGTCGTCGCCACTATAACGTTCGGCTTTTTGCTTAAAAATGCCGGCTTTATTATAATCGCTACTGTTAATATGTTTATCCGGGCTGTATTCGTAAGCAGGATTTATCAGATAAATTACTTTGCGAACCACCTCGTTTTTAAACTGTTTCTTGTATTTGGTATAAGTCCCGTATGCTTTAATACCGCCGTAAATTGCTCCGGCGATAAAAACAATTCCACCAATAATTTCTACCGCCGAAGAACAGTTCGACAAAAAAAGAATGGCCACAATTCCGCTTCCAATGGCTAATCTTCTCCACCTTTTTACAAACTTCCGCATCTTTTCCATGTCGGCTAATTGCGGTTTTAGTTCAGTTTCGTAAAGGCTTTTAATTTTTTCTTGTGATATCATTTGTTTTAGATTGAAATAGATGAATCTGCTCCGGATAGTAGAATACCCCTAAATCCCCTAAAGGGGACTTGTAAAAGTGTATTGATTTTCAGCAAGTTCCCCTTTAGGGGGCAGGGGTAAGAATGGTGAAAATCAATGAACTCTTACTTTACTGAGTAGGCTCATAGATAAATTGCTGAATTGGAAATATTTACTGCCGGTCGCAACGATGCCCTTCGCACTTCTGCCTTTTAGCTTCCGGCTTTTTTAAAACATACTCTTCACATCCACATTTTGTCGTTCGGTTTCGGGAATAACAAATACTTCTTTACGCAGCATGTTCATCCTTGCGGCAATTATATTTTGCGGAAAGGTTTGAATGCCATTGTTATACAAAGTAATTACAGCATTAAAAGTACGGCGGGCTGCCGAAATTTGCGATTCAACTTCGTTAAGCGTACGTTGAAGATTTATGAAATTTTCGTTGGCTTTTAAATCTGGATAATTTTCAACAGCCACCATTATGCCTTTCATCCCGGCAGAAATCTGGTTGTCGAGTGCCACTTTTTCATCGTTACTCAATTTGCCCGATGTGGCCTGTGCGCGCATTTCGGTAACTTTGGTAAGCAAGTCTTTTTCGTGAGTAGCGTATTGTTTTACGGTTGAAACCAGATTCGGAATTAAATCGTAGCGTTTTTTCAATTGCACGTCCATTCCCCCAAAGGCATTGTCAACCTCGTTGCGCCTGCGAATTAAACCATTGTACATAGATACTACCGCAAAAACAAGAATTACTGCTGCTGCTAAAATTATAATTAGTAATGTTGACATGGCATCTAATTTTTATTGTTAAATTGATTGCGTATCTGAGAAAAGGTATTAGAGGTATTTCTGAATTTTTGCTTGTATGACTTAACCCTTCGCGTTACACCAAATATTATCAGTACAAAAACCAGTATGATAAATAGAATAACAAACCAGCCAGAACCGCCGGCACTGTCATTTTCGGCTTGCTGCATTTTGTCATTTTCATTGGCGGTTTGTACTACCGACTCTTCCAACTCGCGAAGTGCTGCCCCATTTTCCAAATCCTCCTGGTTTGCTGCAAGTTCCTTCTCTGTCACCGGCTCATCTGTTTTAGCCATCGCCTCTTTTCCAATGTGCAGTTCACCTTCGGCTTTAAATCTGGCTATCTCCTCTTCGCTCAGTCCCAAATCTTCCGGATTCAAATCGCCAACACGTGTTTCCAACTCATCCAGTTTGGTTTCCAGGGCTGCCCATTCCGTGGCGTTTAACTGCTCTTTAAGCTGCAGCGCTTCGTCTTTTACTTTTTCAATTTTTTTGGCAGCAATCATCATTTTAGCAGCAAACTTTGCAGCTTTAAATCCTTGCCTAACGGTAAGACTATCTGAACCGCTTTTTTCTTGTTCTATGGCAAATTTTGCACCTGTCGCCATATTCTGGCGACACGAATTCACCGCATCAGTCATATCTTCGATAAGCTCTTTGGCAACTGTATTATCATTTAGAGCTGCTGGAATTTCAACTTGAATCTCTTCTACTTTGCTTTTGTTTGAACCACAAGCTATTAGTATAGTAGCAAGAAGTAGGATGTAAATTGTTTTTTTCATTTTATAGTCGATTTTTTTGTACTAAGGATAGTGCTGAAAAAAGGAAGCGAACCCGACCTGGATAGACAGGTTCGCCTCTTCGCTAAAATTATAAATAAGGTCTTTTACAAACCGAACATAACCTTAACGCCAATGCGCAGGTAGTTAACCCCACCAAAAGTGTACATTATTTCGGGTGCAATGGCCATTTTTTCGCTAGTTGCAATATTTACACCAAGGCCCAGATTTACGCCAATTTCTGTGGTATTGGTATCCAAGCTGCCCGCCATTGACATTTGAGGTCCCACATAGTCATCATACTCTCCGTAGTCTCCTCCCCACTCGCTCCCGCCAAGATCTTCACCAAAACCTTCGCCGTCAAACCCCCAAAAGGTAAAGCCTATGCCGCCAACACCGTAAAGGCCGCCGAGGTTATCGATTTCGGTAATTTGGTAGTTGGCGTTAAGGTCTAACGACGACCAGGTTACGTAATCCTTTTTAAAGAAATAGGTAAACGATGGTGCCGCTGCCCACTGTGAGTTAAGTTCGTATTTTCCGTTTACACTTAAACCAATGTTGTTAATGTCGGTTCCGTAAACAATTCCCGGCCCTACACTTATTTGTGCGCTGGCCTCGGTTATTGTACAAAATAGAACAATGGCAATAAATGTTTTAAATAAACTTTTCATGATGTTTGGGTTTTAAATATTTATATAAGAATTATAAAGTTATTTTATATTGTTTTAAAAGCGGCAGACTCAGCTGTTCCACTAAAAGTGTGAACGGTTGAGCTACCCATTTCGCTGCAAGTCCCTTCAAAAGTAATTTTGTTGGCCGAGCTTCTCTTTACCATTCCTTTAATAGAGAAATACATTTCGTCCGAACCAGTCTTCAATAAATTTTTACCTGAAATGACCACTGTGGTTTCTGAATTATTTCCTCCAATTTGGGCTTCCCCACCTACCGATTCGGGCACTCCAGAAATTAATAGGCCAAATTCTTCGCCCAATGAAAGTGAAATTGCATTTCCCATCATGCCTACTTCTTCTGTTTTTCCTTCGACCACTGTTTTTCCGTTCATGGCTATTTTGTACTTACCATCTAATTGTGCCGGCTTTTTGTCGTCATCTTTACCGCAAGATGCGGTCATAATTGCGATGGCACTTAATAGAATTGTGAATTTGAAAATAGATTTTTTCATGTTGTTTAAATTTAAATGATTTGTTTGTGGCTTTTTCGCCGGGTTTTTGTTGTTTTAATGTTCAGTTCACGTTCTATCGAGAAATGAATAATTTGTCCTTTATTGTATTTGATTTTCAACCGCAATGTTCACAAAGAAGGCACTAAGCACACTAGGATTCTTTGTGCATTCTTTGTGTCCTTTGTGGTTAATTTTGTCATAATGTCAGTAAATAAAAGCTGCATTGTTAGTGATGCTAACTCTGGCAATAAAAAATGTTGTGCTACCTTAAAATTTTACGAACTCCACTCTGCGGTTATTGGCTTTTCCTTCGGCGGTGCCGTTTTCGCCAATGGGTTTGCTCTCGCCCCAACCTGCTGATTTTAATCTGTTGGAAGAAATACCCATACTAATTAACCTGTCCATCACCGCTTTGGCACGTTTTTCCGAGAGTGTTTGATTTAAGGCATCGTCGCCGTCGCTATCGGTGTGGCCTTCAACACTAAAATTCAGGTCGCTCTGTTTTTGCATCAACTCAAATATCTTATTTATGGCCCCGTTGCTCTCAGGCTTTATGGTGGCTTTGTTCACATCGAAACGGATACCGTTTACGATAATTTTTCCGTCGGATAGTACGCGGTCGTAGTATTTTACACCGCCCTTGGCAATGCGTACGTTTTTTAAAAAAGGTTGGTATTTGGAGTTTGAAAATCTTTCAGCCGATATTGTAATCCCAGTAGGGTTGCCTTCGTAGCGGGGGATGTTAATTAAACGGGTATCGTCCATATAGGCTTTTAGTTTGCCTTTGGTAAATGCTACAGATATATGTTTCCAGCCGCCTATTTCATTATATGCCCAATTGTTGTCTTCTGTACCGGGATATCTCATTTCAGAATTGCCGCATTCAATACCGTTCACATATACTTTAATATCATCACCAATATGTCTTTGGTTCTTTGCATCACGCAATTTTATCCAGTATCGCGCGGATTCTCCGGGAGTGAAATACATGTCGCACTCAAGGGTAAAAATTTCCGGTAGATAGTCCTCTTTCGAATTTTTCATATATGGTACGATACCCCCACCAGTGAGATAGTAGATAACATTTTCGTTATTAACCGATGCAATTTCAATATTTCCATCTGCCAAATCCCAGCGGCTGGGGAACTCTCCATTTTCTTCATCGGAGCTCGGACCGTCTTCAAAAATAACCTCGTCACCTGGGACGAAATCAAATTTTGCCCATTCCACTTTCGGTTGAGCTGGGGTAACTTGCTTCTCAGTATCTGCATTTGTGGGTTGGGAAGCATTATTATTTTGCCCAAATTGTTCCTCCGGAGCTTCGTTCCTTTTTTTCTTTTTCTTCTTTTTAAAAAGGCTGCCTATGCCTTCTTCCAATTTGTCAAAGCCTTTGTCAACGGCCTGTTCGGTCCGCTGGTTGGCCCGTTGGTTGGCTTCGTGGTTAATTTTTTTCTTCGCATCCACTTTAACCTGGCCAAACGAATTTGTGGCGCAGAGCATTGCAATGATGATGAGGTTGATTATTGTCCGTGTTTGCATAATGAGGAGGTTTATTTGTTTAATTCAAATTTACGCTATATGGATTTGCCTTTTTATGGCAAACATGAATTTGCCTGTCCTAAACTTGAATCCGTGCAATATTTTGCAGAAAGTGCAGCAACTGGCTTTTCTTTCGCGAACTGATACTTATGGTTTGCCCGTTATCCATTAACAGGTTGCCCCCTGCACATTTATGTATGCTCTTAATATGCTGAACATTAACAAGGTAAGATTGGTGAGGCCGTACAAAGCTTTTGGTGGGCAATTGGTTCTCCACTGTTTTAATAGGCACCGAAACCTTTATCTTTTGCCCGTCGTTCAAATAAAAGGTTGTATAGGTGTTTTCACTTTGGCAATACACGATATTCTCGATTTCTATTAAGTGATAATGGTCGCGGGTGGACAGTACCAGTTTTCCTGTTGATTTTTTCATTTCTTACGGTTTTGGAATAGAAATTATTATCAAGTAAGCGATTTATTGAGTTGTAATTGGCAGAGATTTGAATGCGCCTTGCTTGGGTTTGAAAGCGCAGGATTTTGAACGAAAAGAGGAATAGAGGAAAAGGTAAATCCTTGGAGTGCTTTTAGGACTCCATCCGGATACATGATTGAAACCAAACAATACCCTGCCTGTGGCAAACAAGTTATCGGCCACAAACAGGGTATTTAATATTCCCGACAATTATCGTTTAATTATTTTCTGCGTATATCTGCCCTGTTCGGTATTAATCAACAGTATATAAACACCATCTTTCAATGATGCTAAGTTCAATGTTTCCATTGCGTTGCAATCTGTTTTCTGAAATTGGAGCTGGCCTAACACTGATGTTATTTGGATGCTTGAGCCTGCGGGTATCCCGGATAGGTGAACTAAAGTAGATATTGGAATTGGCCAAACCTTGATGTGGCTTTTAAAATCATCATCAACACCCGTAGCTAATTGAAAATTGGCCACCAGTGTTCTGTCCGTATTTAAGTCGAAAGAATAACTCGCCTCTGTTGATACCTCTGCGCCATTTTCGGTCCAGTTTATAAATTCATAACCTCTGTTTACCGTGGCAGTTGCAATTACAGCCGTGCCCTTGTCAAATGTTCCATCACCGGTAACAATACCCCCTTCTGCGATATTCGCAGATAAAATAAGCGATTTATAAGCAAGTGTTCTCAGGGAAATCCTGTTTGAGTTATCCGATGTTCCTGCCCCATTAACGGCTTTTATATGGTAGCTATAGGGCGTATCAGGCTGCAAACCGGTTACCTCGAAACTAGTCACATCAGCACCTGCTACCGCTTCGTCAACTATAATGTAATTATGCTCAAAATCATCCCCTACGGTTAATAGATACCCCGTAGCTTCTGGCACAACTTCCCAATTTGCCTGAAACGAGGTAGTTGCAATATTGGTGGCTTCCGTAGCTACCGGAGCGGCAGGTATGCCAAAGGTTTGAGCACTGGCCCTATTTGAATTTTCTGAGCTTCCTTGATCATTGAATGCCTTTACATAGTAGCTATAATTTGTTTCAGAAATTAGTCCTGTTAAATTTAAGCTGGTTACATTACCACCATCTACATCTCCGTTAATTTGAACATAGTCCTGTTCATCATCGTCCAAAAGCGTTACCGTATATCCCGTAGCTCCCGGTACAAACTCCCAATTTGCCTGAAACGAGGTGGTTGTAATATTGGTGGCTTCTGTAGCTACCGGAGCGGCAGGTATGCCAAAGGTTTGTACTTCTATTCTGTTTGAAAGTGCCGAAGTGCCTTCCGGGTTAATTGCCTTTACGAAGTAACTATACCTGTTGTCTGAATTTAATTCTGTTATATTTAAGCTGGTTACATTACCACCGTCAACACTTCCGTCAATTTGAACATTAACCCGCCCATCGTCGTCAGCAAGGGTCACTACATACCCGGTAGCTCCCGGTACAAACTCCCAGTTTGCCTGAAACGAGGTAGTTGTAATATTGGTTGCTTCCGTAGCAACCGGCGCGGCTGGTATGCCAAAAGTATTGACACTAACCATATTTGAGAACCCTGAGGTTCCTGCTGAATTAATAGCCTGTACTCTGTAGTTATAGGATGTTTCGGAAGTCAGTCCTGATACATTTAAGCTAGTCACATCGCCACCATCTATATTACCGTCAATTTGCACATAGCCTTGTTCGTCATTATTTACTAGGGTTACGAAATATCCTGTAGCACCCGGCGAAGCTTCCCAATTTATTTTAAACGAGTTGGTTGTAACATCGGTTGCAGCTGTTGCTACGGGTGGCTCAGGGGCGGATAACAAAGTTTTTATTGATATTTCGTTGGATAATGGAGAAGCATCCATACCGATTACAGCTTTTACAACATAATAGTAAGTTGTGTTCATACTCAAACCGCTTACCAAAACACTATTGGTTTTAACACCTGGTACTGGTTTGGGATTGTAGTTGGTGAGATATATTTTTTGGCCAAGTCGGCCAAACTTTGTATAAACATATAACAAATAACCATCTACTCCATTTACCACATTCCAGTTGGCCTGAAATGAGGAGGAGCTTATGCTTGTGGCAGAGCTGGCAACGGGGGCGGTAACCGCTGTTATGGCTGCCTCTGCAAGCTTGGCAGCCAAAATATTTTTGCTTACGTTTGCCAATGCTAAATTGGAATGTTCCGTTACAAGTTTTGCGCTTGCCTCAAAATTTGTTATTGCTAACATGGCGGTTAAAACCAATAGCAATGTAATTCTTTTTAATGTAAAAGTTTTCATAATTGTGTGTTTTTAAAAGTTTAATTACACGCAATTACGCACAATAAATAATTACAGAATGGATAGAACTTGAAAGCGTAGTGATTGGGTTTGAAATTGAAGTGATTTGAAAGGAATATAAGAACCAAGGCTTAATCAGCGAGCAGGTGATAAAAAATAACCACAAAGGACACAAGGGATGCGCAAAGGACACAAAGAATGAGGTGCTATATGGAATATTGTGGGTAACTATAATAATCAAACCACTACAAAACATATTAAGCAGTTCATAAGAGATTTAGCGTTGCAAAATTTGTTAGAGCTCGTTTAGCAATGAAATTAATTTTTTCATTTGTCGCAACGAAACGGGTATTTCTTTTTTATTTTTCATAATTATAAAACCGCCGTCGGTTTTGTCCACTTTTTTTATGTGGTTCAGGTTAACCAAAAAGCGCTGGTGGACCCGGTAAAAAAAATGTTCACCCAGCAGGGTTTCATAATCTTTTAAGCTTTTTGAAACCAATATGGATTCATCGCCCTCGAAGTAGAATGTGGTGTAGCTGTTGTCGCTCATGCAGAAATAGATGTCCGCAATATCGACGATGTGTATGGAGGCAGAGGTGCGCAAAACTAGTTTTTTGGCTTTTAAATCCTTGTGGAAGGAGTCCATCAATACTTCGTTTTGTGACTCGGTATTTTCATTTTTTTCAATCAGCTCCACTGCCTGCCGTATAGCCTGTTGAAATTCCGTTTCGTTTACGGGTTTCATGATGTAATCGAGTGCGCTGAACTTTATCGCCTTAATTGCAAACGAATCGTAACCGGTAATAAAAACTACCTTAAATTGGTAGGGGTGCAGTTTTTGCAGAAGTTGAAAGCCGGTCCCATCGCTTAACTCAATATCTAACAAAACCAAATCGGGTTTTGCCAAAGTAATTAAATCAAGTCCGGTTTCAATTGAATTGGCGGTTCCAAGCAAGGCGATATCGGGAAAATACTCGGCCAGCAAGCAAGAGTTTACCTCCTGCATGGCAGGTTCATCGTCAATAATCACGGCTTTAATCATCGTTCAAAATGGGGATATGGATGCAAATTTTTACGCCCGATAGCGTAGTATTTATATCGTTTAAATTCAAAACTTCAAATTTAAAATCTTTTTTGTGTTTTTGTTGAATTAATTTTCTTCTCTTTTTAAAAATTTCCATGGCCATGGAGCGATGATTCTTTTTGTTGTTTGATTTTTCCTTTATACCGGTCCCGTTATCTTCTATAACAAACTCCACAAATTCCTCTTTATCGCTAATGGTGATACTTAATTTTCCGGTGTAATCTATATTCTTAAAACCATGTTTAATGGCATTTTCGATAAAAGGTTGCACCAGCATGGGGGGTACTTGTATAAAATCGGTTTCCAGGTCCTGGTCATAAATAATTTCAAACTTAAATTTGGCGGGAGTACGCATTTGCTCCAGTTCCATATAATTTTTGAGCATGTTAATTTCGTCGCTTAGTGTGATGGTGTCCTCGGTTGAATATTCGAGTGTAGCCCTGGTAAGTGAGGCAAATTGCGACAAATAGTGCGATGCTTTTTGTGGCTCATTACCCAGCATGTAATTTTGTATGGAGCCCAGTACGTTAAAAATAAAGTGCGGATTCATTTGTACGCGCAGCACTTGCTGTCGCAGGTTGTTCTGTTTTAAGATGGCTTGTTTGCGGAGTATGTTAGAGATGTATGTTATCAATACTATTAAAATCAACAATACGGCCAGCAAAATAAATCCCACTCGCAAACGCTGATTTTTTATTTGGTTTTCGGCTGCCAGTAACTCAATTTTTTGTTCCTTTTGTTTCGTTTCAAATCCAATTTCGAGGGCTTGTATTGTTTTGTTACTTTTTTCGTTTAATATCCTGTCGGCATAAATGTGGCTTTTTTCCAAGGCTTTGTAGGCATCCTCCCACTTGTTTAATCGTTTATACAATTCGGCGTACCAGGTATAAGCTTTCATTATATTGCTTAACGAATTTACTTTTATAGCTTGTGTTATGGCTAAATTGAGATATACATGAGCAGCTTCATATTTTTTTTCGGCAATAGCAATTTTTCCTAAATAACCATTGCAATAAGCCTGGTAGCGGATATCTTCACCTTGTTGGTGGTAAGTCAAAGCCAGTTCAAATTGTTGTTTGGCATTTTTATAATCTTCTTTTACCAGATAAGCTTTTCCTATCAAATGCTCGGCAACGCCCATTCCTTTGTCAGAGCCAGTTTCAATCAACAAATCGCGCGAGGTTTTGAAATAATACATTGCCGAATCAACCTCTTCTTCTATCAAAAATACTTCGCCCATGGAGCCGTAATTATAAGCCAGTGTCCGCATGTCGTTTCGTTGTTTGGCAATTTCAGATGATTGCCGAAAGTAGTTCATGGCGCGATCATAATCCTTTTGCATAATATGCGTAGTTCCCAGGGTATTCATAGTGTACGATGATGATCTTAAGTTTCCTACTGCATTTGATATTTCAAGGGCTTTATGAAAATAGTCAATGGCTACCGCAGTAATATCTTGCTTGCGAAACACCTGCCCTAAATTGTTGTAGTTGTAAAACAATTGGGTGCTGTCCTTTTGCTTAATGGCCATTTCTAACGATTTATTATGGTACAGGTAAGCCGTATCAAAGTTTTCGCGGTAACGGTATTCGAGTCCTATAAAATCATAGCTTTTCATTTCGCCCTTACTGTATTTTATTTGCCGGGCTCTTTGGGCATATTGCATTAACAGTGGTATATAATCTTTCCCGAGTTTATTTTTATGTTTTCGTACGGAAGAGAGCAAAGCATCCATTTGGTGATGGCTTGTTTGTGTTTGAATAACATGATGCAAGCTGTCGCTTAAGTTATCAAGCGAATTACTGTAACTCTTGGGTGCTATAACAAGAAAACAGCTGAGTATAACAAAAAAAATAGCCCTCATTCTATTTGGTTTTTTGTGCCGATTAATAATTAATGTCTATCGGTATTTGTATCTCTACTTGGGTTCCCTGTTCATTGGGGTTTTGGTCCGAACGGTCGTTAATTGTAAAGTCAATGTGTTGTTTTGTTTTTTTGGCAAATAATCTCCTGCGTTCTTCAAATATTTGCATAGCCTTGCTGTTGTGACCTCCTTTTTTTAGTAAGGCAGCTTTTTTTATACCGATGCCATTATCAGTAATTTCGATGCGGATTTTTCTCCTTTCATCATAGAAATGGACTTGCAGCATCCCTCTATATTCAATGGTTTCCAAGCCATGTTTAATCGAGTTCTCAATGAAAGGCTGAATAAGCATTGGTGGTATTTGAATGAAATCTGTTTCTAAATTCTGGTCGAAATTGATTTCATAATCAAATTTATTTCCCTTACGCATTTGCTCCAGCTCAATGTAATTTTTCAGCATACTTATTTCATTCGACAGCGAAATGGTTTCGGCAGCCGAATTATTTAATGTAGCCCGCGTCAACGAAGAAAATAACGATAGGAAGTTGGATGCTTTTCGTGTGTCGTTTTGCAGCATGAAATTTTGTATAGACCCCAGCACGTTAAAAATAAAGTGAGGGTTCATCTGTGCGCGGAGGACTTGCTGCTGTAGTATGTTTTGCTTTAGTTCTGCCTGTTTTTTGTGGATATGGGAAATGTAGATAATCAGTAAGATTACAATTATTAGCGCCCCAACTACACCCAATCCTGCATTTATTCGCTGGTTTTTTAGTTTGTTTTCGGCAGAGAGGAGTTCTATTTTTTGCTCCTTTTTTTCAGTTTCGTATTTGGCTTCCAAATCCTCAAAGGATTGGCGGATATCTTCGTCGCGCAAACGGCTCTCGGCCGTGCGCAACGAATCGTTCCAAAAAAATGCTGCGTCGTAGTTTTTTAAGTTAAAATTGAGTTCGTACAATAATTGCAGGCTTTTCAGCTTCTCGGTGGAGTAATTGTTGATGTCTTCGATATGGATGTTGGCTTTGGCCAGTTCCAATCCTTTGGCAAATTGTCCTTTTATTTGATACAGTTCGGCTTTAAAATTATTGCTGAACAGGATTTCATAGGGGTTACCGCTAAAATAGTTTTCCGCTTCAGTAGCCATGGTAAGTGCCTTTTCATAGTTGCCCAGTTGTTTGTAAACGCCTGCGCTGTTGCTTAATGCGCTCGAAATGCCTAAATAGTACCCGGCTTCTTTGCTCAATGTTAAAAGTGTGTCGTAGTAAAGCAAGCCTTTTTCCAATTCATTTTTAGCAACAGCAATTCCGCCCAGGCTGTTATATATTTTCGCCAAATCACCAAACGATGCACAACCCTCCCTATCCTTCATTTTATATGCTTTTTCAACATATTCTTCCCATTTAACGGTGTTGTTGTTTTCCCTGAAAATATTGCCCATAGCAATATAATGGTAGCAAATACGGGTGAGGTTATTGGTGGTTTCTTTAGTTTTAAGGGCGTAAAGTCCGTATTTAACGGCTTTATTGTAATCACCTGTGTAGTTGTAGTTGCTAGCCAGGTTCATGCTTATTTTGGCAATTTCGCCACTGTCTTTAATTTTTTCTGCACTTTTTAAAGCTACTAAATAGGTATCGTTAGATGCTTTAAAATCACCTGTGCCGGCATATATATTGGCCAAATAATTGGCCATGGTAGCCACTTTATCATCCCGATGAATGCTTTGTGCAATTCGCAGTGCAGCAGTAAATTGTTCGATCGATTTTTCATATTCTCCCACTTCCTCTAAATATTCGCCAAAATCATAATAAGCTTCCATCCGTTTGATGCTGTCATTTTTTGCATCCGATATTCTTTGGTTAAGCACTGTTTGAGCGGAATCAGGTATCTCGTTGGCAATATTGGATGCTGGGTTATTTCCGCTCAGAACAAGAGATGGGAGGGTGCATAAGCATAAGTAGGTGATAAATAAAGTTTTAATCGCTACTGTACGCATTGACTGTTTTGGTTGAATGTTTTTTGAAACAATTGCCTGCAATATATAAATATTCTACGATTTAAATTTATTGGCGTAGAAACAAATTATATTATGGGCCGGATAATTCAGCTAAGGCTGAATCGGCTTTCGGTGACCTATTCATAAAACTTATGAATAGGCCAGGTTAACCGAAAAGAATAACGATGAAAGGCGTCTCCTAAAGTCAAGTACATCTTGTGTTAAAAAAAGCCAGTTTAATTTACGTAGATATTTAAATCAATGGTAGCTGCATTAGAAAATTTCGTTATCTTAGTCGATACGGATAAAAAAGTGATGGCTTAGGTTGTATGATTCCGGCATAGGACTTTTTAATAAAAAGGTTTTACACATACGGTTTAAAAATTAATTTTTAAAGGATTATAATATGGATAAGAAAAAAGGTAAAATGGGTATGAACCCTATGGATAAAAATAATTTAGGGGATCCAATTCCTAGTAGAAATCAAAATAAAGGAAAGCAACCGGAAATAAGAACAGCGGCAGGAGCTCCGGTAACAGATAACCAAGATACGATGACCTCCGGTAAAAGAGGGCCTGTATCCTTACAAGATACATGGTTTTTAGAAAAAATGGCACATTTTGATCGGGAAGTTATACCTGAGCGTAGAATGCATGCCAAAGGTTCCGGTGCATTTGGAACGTTTAAAGTGACGCATGATATTACAAAATATACAAAAGCAGCTATATTCTCTGAAGTAGGAAAAGAGACCCAAATGGTTGCCCGTTTTTCCACTGTTGCTGGCGAAAGAGGTGCTGCAGATGCAGAAAGAGATATACGTGGTTTTGCTTTAAAATTTTATACCGAAGAAGGTAATTGGGATTTAGTAGGAAATAATACGCCCGTATTTTTCTTTAGAGACCCCATGAAGTTTATTGACTTAAACCATGCTGTTAAAAGGGACCCACGTACCAATATGAGAAGTCCAAATACCAATTGGGATTTTTGGTCGTCGCTGCCCGAAGCGCTATTGCAATTAACAATACTTATGGGGGATAGGGGACTGCCTTCTTCGTATAGGCATATGCATGGATTTAGTTCGCACGCCTATAGCTTAATTAATGATGAAAATAAACGGGTGTGGGTTAAGTTTCACTTTAGATCACAACAAGGAATAAGAAACCTAACGGATCAGGAGGCGGCAAAGGTAGTTGGGATGGATAGAGAATCTCATCAGCGTGACCTGTACGAAGCTATTGAAAAAGGCATGTATCCAAAATGGAAGGTTTATGTGCAAATTATGACAGAAGAACAGGCCGATGCGATGGAAACCAATCCGTTTGACTTAACAAAAATGTGGTTAAAAAAAGATTTTCCGCTTATGCCGGTGGGTGAATTTGAGTTGAACAGGAATCCGGATAATTATTTTGCCGATATAGAACAGGCGGCGTTTAATCCTGCTAATGCAGTTCCGGGAATTAGTTTCTCTCCCGATCGTATGCTACAAGGACGTTTGTTTTCCTATGGCGACGCACAAAGATATCGCTTAGGTGTAAATCATCATCAAATACCGGTAAATAGTCCCAAAGGCGTAAAATGTCCGCATAGTTTTCACCGTGATGGACAAATGCGTGTAGATGGAAATTTAGGAAGCGAGTTACATTATGAGCCCAACAGCTATGGAAACTGGACCGATAGCCCAAAAGACAACCTGCCACCGGAAAAAGGAGGAGATGTGTATAGATATGACTTTAGGGAAGATGATTCGGACTATTATACACAGCCGGGACTTTTATTTAGAGCCATGACAGCAGATCAACAACAGGTGCTATTCGACAACACTGCCCGAAATATGGGCGATTCAACCCTACAAATAAAACACCGGCATATTTACCATTGCTACCAAGCCGATCCGAATTACGGAAAGGGCGTAGCCAAGGCAATGAATATTTCAATAGATGATGTGGATTTGGATTTGCCAAAGAGAGATTCGCACGAAAATCAAATCAAAGCCAATAATAAACACCCGGAATTAAACACGCCTACTGAGCCGGTAGATTCCGGAGTAGAAATAGATACCAATACAAAGGATTATATAGAACCGGAAAATGATCCATGGTTATTGTAAAAACATAAGTGAATTAAAAAAGCTTCAATCAAGATAGGCACAAGCGTTATCTTGATTGAAGCTGAAAACTATTCTAATATTCAGGGCTGTCTTCAGCTCCGAAACAATGGATGTTTTCGGACAGTATTTTATTGTCAACTGGTAAATAGAACAACTACAGCGTCTGGTAGCTTATGCTTATCAGAAAAAACTTCACGAAAAATTGAAACGGGGTAAGCCTCTGTTTTGCCTTTGTGAAACCGGCCTCTGGTGCCCATAGGTATATATTATGAATGGAGCAGGTTAGCTACAGAAATACGCTCCCCCCGAGATTCCAGGTTGGAATTTAAACTTTAGGCAATACTTGTCTGTCACAATCAGGGAATTGTTCCTCTTCGATCTTTAATTTACTCGCTACCCTTTCCGTTCCTCACTCCCCATTCTTAGCCCTCATAAGCGGGAAACTCCACAAAAAAAGTTGTTCCTACATTCTCTTTCGTTTCAAACCAGATTTTCCCCTTGGTATTTTTAACAATGTTTTTAACAATGGCCAGTCCCAATCCCATGCCCGAGGATTTAGTAGTGAAATTAGGTACATAAAGCTTTTCCTGTGCTTCGGGCGAAATGCCTGTGCCGTTGTCTTTTATCTTGATAATAATTGAATGGTCGCTTTTTTCAATAGCTACCTTTATTAATCCTTTCCTTGTTGAGGGTATAGACTGAATAGCATTTTGCAGCAGATTGTTGAATACACTAATCATCTGTTCATTATCGGCATAAATAAAAAATTCTGTAACACCATTGTCGCCTATCACCACATCGGCTTCTTCAGAGCGCTTGTATAGCGTAACGCATTGTTTAAGTGCTTCTATTACGTTTATTTTTCTTCGTTTGGCTCTGGGCATGGTAGCAAAATTAGAAAACTCTGATGCAATGGTAGAGAGCTTGTCAATTTGGTCTATTAAGGTAGAAGACACCTTTTTAAGCTTCTGATCGAAATCGACATCCTTATTTTTCCTCGACATTTCCAGGTATTGTATGCTCAATTTCATGGGGGTAAGCGGGTTTTTTATTTCGTGGGCTATCTGTCGGGCCATCTCGCGCCAAGCCGATTCACGTTCCGATTTGGCCAATTTTTCCGCACTGGCTGCCATCTCATCTACCATGCGATTGTATTGTTCTACCAATTGCCCTATTTCATCTTTACCCTTATAGGCGATTTTCTCGTTGCGGCCACCCAATTTAAGCTCGCTCAATTTATTTTGCAGCGCCAACAGCGGATGAGTTATACGACGCGATACTACTACAGTTAAACCGATAACCACGATCAGAAATATCAGATAAAAATTAAGGATAGCCATTACCAGAGACGAAACTTCTTCGCGGAGTTCGCTGGTACCCACAAAGTAGGGCATGTTTAAGTAGGCCAGTAATTCGTTGTTTACATTATAAAACGGCATATAGGCCGATAGATACTTTAACTGCCCAATAGATTCGTGATGTATAAATTCCAGCTCTCCTTTTTCGCTTAACTCGATAAAGCCACGCGAATTCATTAAATGGCCTGATAGTCCTCTGTCAAAAAGTTCGGGGCGCGAGGTGGCCATCAGTCGGCCTTGCAAATCGTACAAGTTAATATCGGTGTAAAAAACGCTCGAGAACTTTTTTAATAAGCTGGTCAGATACTCATCCATGTCAGGGGTAATGGCATCTTCGGTGCCTATTTTATGCTCCAGTTCCAGTAGCACCGATCTGGTTTTTTCCGATAGTATTTGGTTGTTTTTTATTTCGAAACTACGAATGGTTTGCCATACTGAACCACCGGCAATAATTACCAGTAGTGCCAGCATCAATCCTATAAAAGCAAGCTGTATGCGTTCCTGAATAGAAAAAACGGACTTGAAGCGCTCTCTGCGAGCCCGGGTAGATATAATTAGCAGGGCACCAAATATAAAAAAGGAAATAAAAAATATGGAAAAGGCAACCAGTATCATCGAAGGCCCTACTACGGGCAACGATAATACCAGGCATACATTTTCTGAAGGATGAAAAGTCATGTGAGAAAAACCCTCCGATACGTAATTCTGAAAATCGTAATGTACGTTGCTTATGCGCTCTAAATGGATAGGGTATGAAAATTCACCCGACTGACGTATTAGCTGACCATCAACATATTTGCCGTACGAGTAGTTGACCAGTGGCTCGCGCAGTTTCGATTCGCGTTCCGAAAGCAGCAGCTCCGGGTAGCCTGGCCCTTCAAAAAAGGGTTTCGAAACTAACTCTAAATACATGCGACTTTCCTTTTGCGGAACACCTTCATGTATCGTAAAAACACCAAAATAGGTTACTTGCGTTGGTTGATTCTCTAAAAAGTAAAAATGTTTACTTCCCATAACCTGGGTGCCGTTTTCTTCCAGCAAACGATTAAAATAATCATAACAGTTATAAACCTTGTCTTCGCCACTTAGTTTTAAATTGCTCCCCGGCCAACAGGGTATCACCTGTAGTTCGTATCTGTTTAAATACCTTAGCAGATATTTTTTTGCTATATATTTTTCCAGCTTGGTTACATTACAATTTTCCTTTTCAAGTTCGTGCAGCACTATTGAATCGCTACTGATTAAATCTTCAACTTCTTTCAGTAAGAGCTCTGTTAAAGGATCTTCTTCCTGGAATAATTTAAACGATAGGTTTTCTATGAGCAACTCACGTTCTAATCGCTCATTGTGTACATTGTGATAGTAGAAATTATACACGGCATAAAGCGCAAATACAAAAACAAACCAAATAAAAGTATTGTAGGCATGATGTTGTTTACGGCGTGCCACCCATATAAGCATGATAAAAATGATGAGGAAAGCTAAAACCGATAAAAGGTACATGGCGTCAAAACTAAACAAAGCCATTGAAAACATACAAACTACCACCATCCACGAAAGTTGTTTTTTGCTTAGTTGGGGTAAAAATATTTCAACGGTTTTTTCTAACACCAAAACGGCTGCTAGCCACAGCAAGCTAATGATAAATAAACGAACCACATCGGAGGTTTCAATATCAGTGATTTTAAAAAGAATAGGTGCCGAAGCCGAGTGCGATACCAATAGCGTAACAATATTGTTTTGCACATGCCAAAATATAAATGCAGTTATGATGGAAAAGGTAACTACAGTTATTTTTTTTATAGATGACGATGGGAGTTGTTTAATAAAGTGTGGAGGGTTTACGTACTTAAAAAATATAAAAGCCTGACCAAATACCAGTATGGCAAAAACAAGCATGCTGCCCATATTCGGGAATAAATCTGATGCACCAAAATATAACGGCGAAAATAATTTAGTGGCAAATAATATATTCGGAAAGAAGTAATTTACATGCACAAAATAAAAAATGGCCGATACCAAGGCACTTAGTATAAATACCAGGTTGTTTTTTAAAACGCTGTGCTGCTGCTTGATGAGGTGAACAATGAGCTGAATGTATAGGATCAAAGCCATAAACATAAAAAAAGCAGACCAGCTGGCATACAGTGTATGCGGTGTGTCACATTCCTGCGCTGTAAACAAATAGTTGCCCTCTACATCTTTTATTCTGACACCATCGGCATTTTTATCGGTGTTTACCTTTTGGCAAACCATAAAGGGAAGCGATGTTTCGTAGGTGTCGCTCAAAAAATCATTATTATAAGGATAATTTGTTTTTATGCTCACTAAAGTAAAAATATCCCAATGAGCGTGTGGAATTCTTTTGATGATGTACCAGGTGTTAAGCAACTTGGCCACACGCCGGCTCAATAGCGAAATGCTTTCGTTTTTAAAGGGCAGCACCTCACCTGTCCAGGCGCACAGCGAATCATTTTTATAAACCAACAGTTCAACACCTCGTGGCTTGATGGTTTCGGTAGAGTCAACAGCAAACCACTCCTGATTAGGGCGCAGTTTTTGGATGAATGTATGAGCGAAAATGTCGGCCTCTTCACTTTTCTGCTGTAGTGCATTCTGAAACCTTAAGGCATTAAAAGAGTGGTGGTTGTAGTTGTAATAGGTCCAGGAAAATAAGAAGCTTAACAAAACCGAAACAAAAAAAAGCAGGTGTTGCCAACTGAATAAGTACTTATTTTTTATTTTTTGCATCATGGTAGCTCAGGTTGTACTTAACAATAAACCGTTAACTTTTAGATATTAGACATTAGTTACTTCATGCTTTTCCTTCCACGCTTTAAGCTCCGTGCTGTATACTCTTTACCTTCCGGTCTGCTGTTTACTCTCCTCTTTATACGCTACACTCTGCGTTCCGCACTGCACGTGCTTTTGCCTGAAGAACTACGTCCCCAGCTATTTAGTCGTGGTGATAGGGCTGATTCTTTAAAATGGTCATGGCTCTGTATAATTGCTCGGCAAATATTAAGCGTACCATTTGATGCGAAAAGGTCATCTTTGACAAAGATATCTTTACCCTTGCCCTTTGGTAAACATCCTTGGAGAAACCATAAGGGCCACCAACCACAAATACCAAACGTTTTGTTCCGTGTAACAATTTTTGCTCCATAAAACCGGCAAATCCTCGTGACGAAAAAACTTTTCCTCCCTCATCTAATAAAACAAGTTCGTCGTTGGGCTGAATTTGCGCCAAAATAAGTTCACCTTCTTTATTTTTTTGCTGATCTTCAGATAAGTTTTTTGTGTTCTTAATATCGGGTATCACCGTCATTTTAAACGATATATAATGCTTGATGCGATTGTAATATTTAACAATTCCTGTATTTAGGTAGGCCTCGTCTGTTTTGCCTATTACAACTAATATTATTTTCATGCGTATAAAGATATGTTTTAGTCCGAACAATTCATACATTGCTTATGATGTGAGTTGTAAAAATAAAAAAACAAAAACAAGCGCATTAGCTGGTTTAGTATTTGTAATACTTTATTTTTGTTGAACCAAAAGTTAAACAAATGGAAATAAAAAGATGTACAACAATTAAGGGGATACTGGTAGTTACCTTACTTTTTACCCTTTTGGCAAGTGCAAGTGCACAGTTTCCGGAGGCCATTGTTAAGGCAACAAAAAATGCAAATGCCGAAGCCTTATCCGAGTATTTCAATAATAAAATTGAATTGGTACTCCCTCAAAAATCCGGTGTGTTTAGCGATGCGCAGGCCAAATTGGTGCTTAACGAATTTTTTAAAAACAATCCGGTTGTTAATTTTAGTATCATCCATCAGGGGGTACGCGAAAATTCCTCTTTTGCCATCGGAAAGTATCAAACATCATCCATGGCCTATCGTTTTTACTTTTTAACCAAAAAAACCGATAATAAAACCTATATCCATCAATTAAGAATAGAAGAACAAAATGATTAACGAACAAGTACTTAACCGTGTTATTGATAATGCCATTACCGAAGACGTAGGCGATGGCGACCATTCGTCGCAGGCCTGTATTCCGCATGATGCGGTGGGCAAAGTACAGTTACTGGTAAAAGAAGCAGGAATAATAGCGGGCGTGGAAATTGCGAAAAAAATTTTTGAAAAGTTTGATCCACAAATACAAATGGAAGTGTTTATTACCGATGGAACCAAAGTTTCGCCCGGGGAAGTGGCTTTTGTTGTGGAGGGTAAGGTACAGGACCTGTTAAAGGCAGAACGTTTGGTTTTAAATATTATGCAGCGTATGAGTGGAATAGCTACTCAAACCAATGCCTATGTTAAAAAATTAGAGGGGCTGCCTACTCGTGTTTTAGATACGCGTAAAACTACACCCGGCCTAAGGGAAATTGAAAAGCTGGCCGTAAAAATGGGGGGTGGCGTTAATCATAGGATGGGCCTTTATGATATGGTTATGCTAAAGGATAACCACATTGATTTTGCAGGTGGTATTGGTAAAGCGGTGACGCTGGTGCATCAATATCTGAAAGAAAAAAATAAAAAGCTAAAAATTGAAATTGAGGTACGTAATTTTATGGAATTGGAAGAAGTATTAAAAGTGGGAGGGATAAACAGAATAATGCTCGACAACTTTAGCCCTGCCGACACACGCAAAGCTGTAGAACTTATCCAGGGCCGTTTTGAAACGGAATCGTCCGGAGGCATCACTTTGGATACGCTTAGAGACTATGCCGAATGTGGTGTGGATTATATTTCGGTAGGGGCTTTAACACATCAAATTAAAAGTCTGGATTTAAGTTTGAAAGCGATGTGAGATTAATAAAAATGTGATAACTAAGGTGCTGACTAAAACTAAAAGGCTATGAAAAATGGAGTAATTCAACTAATTGATTTAGAGTTTGAGTATAAAATATGGAAAAAACGCTTGGATCTTTTTTCGAGTGAGGTGGAGCTTATCGTTTCCCGAAATACGCACTTGCCGGAAGATAAAAAACATAAATCCCTGAATGCAGTTGAATTGCTGGCGCTGGAAGTACATAAGGAGGCACTCGAGAAACTTAAGGGCCGCATCAAAACCAAGGAGCAAGAACTGAAATTTTATAACAAGGATTTTCCTATTACCGAAGTACACGATTTTTTCCTGGAGCATTTGGAACTGCGCAGCAAAAATGAAAAAATGCTGCAATTACATTTAGATCGGATTAGTGATATTGTAACAGCAATTGGCGTATAGGTGATGCTTTGTGTAAAAGTGTAGCTGGCTTTTTTTACCTGCAAAATGGGGTTGCTCCCAAATAAATCAAATTTTTTACCACCGACATTTTTTTCAGTATGCAATCCGTGTGCCCGTAATGGCTGCTTACCGCGAATTTTATGTATGTTTTTGCAAGCATCCAATTAAAAAACAAATACCATAATGATGCATGGCGTGAAAGTAAAACTCAAAAAATTATTTCTTAAAGCAACAGGAAAAGTAAAACATTTTAAAATAACTAAAAGGTGTAAGCATCTATGGTACGGCGGTAAATATGCGGGTTTTTATGTTTGTCCGGATTTATTGGACGAAAAATCGATTGTTTATTCTTTTGGGATAGGTGAAGATGTGTCCTTTGATAATACAGTTATTAAAAAACATGCTTGTCATGTTTTTGGTTTTGATCCAACTCCAAAATCAATAGATTGGATATATAGCCAAAAAACCAATAAAAAATTTCATTTTTATAAGTTTGGGATTAGTGATAAAAGTGGATTTGTTGATTTTTTTCTACCAAAAAATCCTGAATATGTTTCAGGTAGTTTACTTGACACAACAAATGTAGATACAAACAGGAAAGTCCGTGTTGTAATGAAATCATTAGAAGATATTATGAATGAATTAAATCATAAACACATTGACGTGTTGAAGATGGATATTGAAGGCGCGGAGTATGATGTGATTGATAATATTTTAAGATCAAAGGTTTCAATTACGCAGATTTTAATTGAATTTCATGATAGATTTTTTGAAAATGGAGCATTAAGAACCAAACAAGCCATTCAGAAACTAAATAGTCATGGTTATGCAATATTTGCAGTTTCTGATTCATTTGAAGAAATATCGTTTATCAGGAAAAACGCCATTTAAAATTATTAAAAATAAGGTAAATTGCTCCCTGTTTTTAAATTTCAATGATAAAAATATGAAGCAGGTACTTATAGTTGTAGTTGTTAGCCTTTGTTTTATTGGATGCAAATGTTCATCGGCCAGGCAGGGGCAATTTCAGGGTTCTCATGTAATAGCTTTTTATAATCTCGAGAATTTATTCGATACCATTAACGATCCGGGCATCCGCGATGGTGAGTTTACGCCTGCGGGCTCTAAAGAGTGGAGTAGCGAGCGGTACGACAGTAAGCTAATTAATATGGCCAAAGTGATGGCAGATATTGGTTCCGATCAGGGTTTTGAAGGCCCCAGCATTATAGGTTTATGTGAAATGGAAAACCGTAACGTACTGGAGGATTTAATTAAAACTAAAGGGCTTGCACATAAGAATTACAATGTGGTGCATATGGATTCTCCCGACAAACGGGGGATTGATGTGGCGCTCCTGTATAATCCCGATGTTTTTGAAGTAAAAAGTACCCACACCTATCCACTGAAAATTTATAATGAGGAAACAGGGAATCGAATTTTTACCAGAGATCAATTGCTGGTTTCTGGACGGCTTCAAGGCGATAAAATTCATATAATTGTTAATCATTGGCCCAGCAGATACGGGGGAAGGAAGTCCAGTATACCTTTCCGTAAGGAAGCAGCCCTGTTAAATCGCCATATTATCGATTCGCTTTTAAGTGAAAATAAGCACGCAAAAATAATTACCATGGGCGATTTGAACGATGATCCAACGGATGAGTCAATTGCCGGGTATTTAAGGGCACATGCAAAACGGGATCAACTTAAAAAAGGTGATCTGTACAACCCTTTGGCAGTCAATTTTAGTAAGGGAAAAGGAACTTTGTTTTACAGAGGTAAATGGAATTTGTTTGACCAAATAGTAATATCGCAAGGGTGGTTAAGGGGTAAAAAAGGATTTGGCTACGATTCGGCTTATATCTACAAAAAGCCCTATCTGATTCAGCAAGAGGGTAATTACAAAGGTTACTTATTGCGCACCTACGGAGGTAAGGATTACTTAAACGGTTACAGCGACCATTTGCCGGTATATATGGTCGTGTCGGCAAATTAAGGGGGTGTTATTGTTTAAAAGACTATCGTAGGAGCATTTTAGTTGAGTTTTTTGGGATTGTAATTTTATACAAAAAAAGCAATATACAGCGAAAGAAAATATGGTTTGTAGGCTGTATCCCGCTGCGGATTCGCCATCTTGGAAAAGGCGGGGTGGATGCAATGGCGGCACCCTATAAGTCCATTGTATGGGCTTCAAGTGTCGGACAATGATTCAGCGATAGCGTGAAGTGCGAAATTGTCTATGAAGTGGCCGTGAACGTTTTGTGCTGATGAAAGTTCATAATTCGCTTTGTCAATATCCATCACTTCCGTTTTTTCTCAGGAAAAAAGAGTAGAAGCGCCGTATCCTGTAATATTGTTTTAAGTTGAGAGCTATGCAGTTTCTAATAAAATTAAAAAGATAATTTAAAGCGGGATACTATTTGCTTACTAAGCATAGTACTGTATGCCTATCATGCGGTTTTTTTAGGGTTTCGCAGCTACAGCACGCACTACACCTTCCATCAATTCTTCTATGGTATTACAACGCAATACTAATTTATTGCTATGATATAGGGCAAATTGTGAAGGGACATTGTGGTAAATTTGTACGGTATATTTGCTGCCTTCATCAACTGTTGCAAAACCGATGCGATGCAATGCCCGAGCCACCCAATTACAAGCATTCCCTTCGCCTTTGAGGTTTATTTTATGCTGTATTTGTTTGTGGTATTTAAAAGTACCGGTATAGTTATCGAATTGGATACCCTCCCTCTCGAAGAAGTGTTTAAATTGGTTGTTGAGTACTAAATCTTCCGGAATACCTTCTTGCAAAGTCTTTCCCTGAGCCATCAGCCATATTTTATCTGCTGTTTGCAAGGCCATCTCCAAATCGTGCGTAGATAAGAGTATTCCCCTGTTTTTTTCTTTAGACAAACGACGGAGCAGTTGCATGATTTCAATTTTTGCGGGAAGATCCAAAAAGGCAGCAGGCTCATCCAGGATAATAAAGGGTGTTTCCTGAACCAGCGCTTTGGCTATCATGGCTTTTTGGCGTTCACCATCGCTCATTTTGTCGATAGATTTTTGAGTGTATCCTTTCAATCCTACCTCTTCAATGGCATGGTAAACCAATTGGATGTCGCGGGGCAATAACTTTCCAAAAAAACCGGTATACGGTGTGCGACCCAATGCAACCAATTCAAATACGCTGAGGTTTTGCACATCTAATCTGTCGGTGAGTACCACGCTTATCTTTTTGGCCCGTTGTGCTTCCGGGATGCGCTCAATTTTTTCGTTGCCGTACCATACTTGACCGCTCATTGGTTTAATAAATCCGCAAAGCGTTTTTATGAGGGTGGACTTGCCGGCACCGTTTGGCCCCAACAAACAAGTAAACTGCCCGGGCTTAACGCTTACATTTATGTTTTCGTGCAGCGGCAGGGCCTGCTTGTCGTACCCTATGGTGAGTTGGTCGGTTCTTAAAAATAATTTTTTTGTCTGCTGCATCTTTCCGTTTGTTATTGCGTTAAACTGCGCCTTTTTAATATTACGTATATTACTATAGGCGCGCCAATTAACGAAGTTACCGCATTGATAGGCAGGGTGCCATCAAAACCAGGCAGACGTGCAATTAAATGGCAAAGCAAGGCCAGCGCTCCTCCAAACAATATAACGGCCGGTATTAATACAGAATGATCGGCAGTTTTAAATATTCCTTTTGAAAGATGCGGAACGGCAAGCCCCAGGAAGGCGATAGGTCCGCAAAATGCCGTAATACTAGCTGTAAGTAAGCCCGTTACCAACAATATGCTGAACCTGGATCGTTTGATATTTAAGCCTAAGTTGGCCGCGTAATTTTCGCCGAGCAAAAGTATGTTCAAGGGTTTTATTAAAAAAAAGGAACCGAGCAAACCGGTTAACACCAAGGGGATAAAAATAGCATGTTTATCCCACGAAAGGTTATTGAACGATCCTAAGCCCCAAAGGACAAAGGACTGCACATCTTCCTTTGAGCTGATAAACTGTAACAGACCAACAATGGCACTGGATGCGTAGCCTACCATAATACCCACGATTAGGAGCATCGCATTATTTTTAAGTTTTTGTGCCAAAAAAAGAATCACCAGTAGAACCCAAAACGCCCCAATAAAAGCAGCTGCGGTAATGGTGAGCGATCCGTACCAACCGAGGCCAGACAGGGATATGCCCTGTAAGGCACCCAACAGCAGCACCACAATGGCCACGCCCAATCCGGCACCCGAACTGATGCCCAGTATGGAGGGGCCCGCCAGTGGATTCCGAAATAAGGTTTGCATTTGCAAACCGCCGGCTGCCAGACCTGCACCGGCCAGTACAGCTGTGATAGATTGAGGAAGACGGGATTTGAGGAGTATGTTCTGATATATCTCGTTATCAATTTGCCTACTCACCATCCATTTTAGCACTACCGTAAACGGTATGTTAACCGATCCCAACGAAATATTGAGCACAAACAACGATACCAACAATGCAAGTAAAGCCATGTAAGCATAGTTTTTTCTGCCTTTCGCTAATTCTCCCTGCATAATTATTTTACTCTTTGCTTAATTTTTGATAGTAAACAGGAGCGGAGCCTGTTTTAATTTCAGGATGAAAAAGTTGTACCAAATCCGACAGTACAACATCAGGTTCCAGCAATCCTTTCTCAAACAGCATGGAGTGGTGTGTATTGGAATATACAACTTTGCGATTTTTAAAGGCATCAAAATCGGCATATCGGGGGTCTTCATCGTTTAAGGCCGAATAACTATATGCCTCGGCCCGGTTTACCATCATCATCCAGTACTCGCAATGGGCGGCTGCCTGATATACTGTTTCAAAATCGTAGCTCAAAGATCCGGTTCCGGGTCTGTCGTTAAAAATATAGCGCACGCCGGCATCTTTTAAAAAGTTGGCATTGAAACTTTGTGCGGCGGGTGTGTACCACACACCTTGATATATTTGACCACTCATTACACATGGTTTGTTGTTGGCATGAGCCGCCAATTGTTTTACCTTATTGTATCGATTGGCAACCTCATTTACCGTGGCAATGGCTTCACCTTCCTTGTTAAAGAAGGCGGCTACAAAAACCAGCCATTCCATCCTGCCCAAAGGCGTGTTTTCGAGATAGCTGCTATTGGTGGTCATTTTAATGCCTGCACTGCGCAGGGGAGCGTAGAAATCCTCTTTAAAGGGAGATATCATCATCATATCAGGATTGAGGGCCAACAGAATTTCTATGTCGGGGGCAAAGGCGGTGCCTACGTCTCTGACTTTACCTGTGGCCAAGCCCGCTTGAACCTTTTTGTTAGAAACATATTGTGGCTCGGCCATGCCTACCAATTGGTCCAACACGTTTAATTGATGCGCGTAGCTGATTTGTGTGGAGGCGACCGATACCCATCTTTTTACAGGTATTTTTATGGCCGATGGATTGTTTTTGAGGAATGTGGCATCACCTGAAAGTAAGGTAACCAGTGGGGGGGCAGCCGAGTCCCAGGGGTGGATAACTTCTATGCGTTTGTGATCGGAGTAATACTTTATCCTGAATCGATTGGCATAAGCCGGTGTGTACAACGAAGATGGTTTGTCGTAAACTTGCGTTGTTTTTGAATTGTTCTGATTAGGTTGGCAGGCCGTTAAAGCCAACATCACGAGTAGGGCAAATGCCAGTATACTTTTGTTTGTTAATCCCATTACTTTATTCTCCCGAAAGTTAAATGAATAATTATCCTTGTGGCAGGTTTTCCGACTTTCTTTCCCGAGCATCTTCCCATCGGTTCTTCAACTGACAGTGATTTTTTTGCTCACCCTTTTTATGGGGTAGAATACGGCTGCGGGTACAGTTCCTGATTCTCGTTTTTGCCGATTACAGGATTCCCTTTTACGTTGCAATATGCAACACCAACAATTTGCGCAAAATTACATTAATTATTTGATATTAATGGAGGGTGTGGGTTTTTGTTCTTTATCTACATTATTTTTTCACGTTCGGGCTTTAATCCTTTAATCCATTGGTTAACCACATACTCGTTTTTTTTAATCCACTCGCGAACCCCGATTTCGGGATCTTCGTACTGCTTTACAAAGTACATTAAGCTATTGAATTGTTGTTCAGATAGTTGCATTCGTTCAAAAAATCGGTATGCCCGGGGTCTGAGTTCCGCAAAGGCCTTGGTACCCATCGCCACTATATTTTCTTTTTCTCCAAAAACATTGTTTGGATCATCCAGAAACCTAACATCGAAACGTGCGAATAACCAATGTGGTTCCCAACCGGTTATTACAATTTCGTTGCGTCGACTATAAGCATCCGTAAATTTAACAAGCATTTTACCTTCGGCCATTTCAAGTAGTTTAGTATTCTTAAGACCATAGGTTTCAATGCTTGATTTGGCGTGCATCATCACCCCGGCCTCCGCTTCAATTCCTATTATTTCGGAGCTTGATGCTGTTGCTAAATCCCCGATTGACTGATACTTACTATAAGCGGGTACGATTAGTCCTGTACGGGCACCGGGATAAATAATGCCAATTTGATCGAAAGCTCCCGATGGGTATTTTTCAATATATGTGCGATGCGTTTCAGGGAGCCACCCATCGGCAAACACATGTGCTTGGCCATTGGCCAGGTCTTCGTACACATCATGCACATTGGCAAGTTTTATGGTCACATCGTATTCAAGCTTTTCCTGAAGCAAAACTTTGGCTAAATGGGTTATTGCAACCGATTCTGACCATTCGGTATAAACCATCTTGACTGCATTTCCCTCATCCTCTTTAGTGTTTGTAAAGTCACAAGCACCCAATGCTCCAACGCTTATGCACATTAACAATATGTAATTCCTAATTTGCTTCATATCATGTAGTTTTATTATTCGCTTTTACTTAAATAATGCTTCCATAAAACCCAGTGTCTGTTTCCTGTCTTTTACGATGAGTACATTGATGTTTTTTTCGGAATCGGCAAGATCTTCGGATGTGCGATCAAGAATAATGTTGGCTAATTCGGATTTTATTTTCGACCCGATTAAAATCAAGTCAATGTTATTGACCAGGCCGTGGTGATACAACAAATGTGCTTCGTTATATTTTCTATCATAGACATAGGTACATGGAATATCGTCTGTGCTGAGTTTTAGCTTCTTCATAAATCTCCCATATTCCTTGATGCCATGTTTGGTCATTTTTTCTTTCAGGCGTTTTTCATCCTCGGCAGAGTATTGTGGGAAATGACTGATGGGGATTTTATAAGCGTGGAATGAAGAAACATTAGCACCAGTCTGGGCTGCCAGCATAGTGGCTGTTTCCATTGCAATTTCTGACATTTTGGAGAAGTCGTTCCGAACCAAAAGATTATCGAGCTTGGGTTCCGATGCGGTATTAACCAGTAAAACCGATGAGGGCGTTAAGGGGGCCACTCTGCGCGGCAGCGAACCGGCTCCGGAGTAGCCTACTTTTTTGCCAAAAATGGTCAGGTTTATTTTTTTGTCGCGCGTGAACTGCAGCAGGGTATCGGATTTTATTCCTTCTTCGACATGAACAAAAACTTCCAAACCGTTCACCGGTTCAAATTCACGTTCAATTTTCCCCTCTAAATCTTCGCGAATTATTTCGGCCAGTGATTTTTCCATTTCAGGCATATCATCGAGGATATCATCGGGTAAATCATAGGTCTGCAACAAATGCAGGAAATATATTTTTTTGGGTGATATCTTACTCACTAAAAAATTGGCATATTTTATAAGAAAATGATTCATTTCGGTCAAATCCAAACAAACCAACAAGTTATCAAATTTATCCATGGCATTGTGGTTTTAAGTATCTTATCAATTAGGGTTTACAAAAATGTATCTGTTTATTTGTTTGATTTTTCTTTCCTTTTCAGAATGTCGCTAATAATTCTGTTGTAATCATCCCGTTCGCTCTTTTTTGTGCGTTCCATCATACCTGCATGTTCCGAGCGGAGCCCTTTCAATAAACTCCAAATCATGATAAGTAAAATAATGGCAAAAGGCAAGCCGGTTGTTATGGAAGCAGTTTGCAGTGCCTGCAGTCCGCCCCCCAGGAGCAATACTGCAGCAACGGCACCTTCGGTTAAAGCCCAGAATATGCGTTGGGCTACCGGTGCGTCCAATTTTCCTCCGGCGGTTAAGCTATCCACCACCAGGGAGCCGGAGTCGGAGCTTGTAACAAAGAAGCTGGCCACCAATATCAATCCCACCATAGATGTTACCATCGAAAACGGGAACTCTTCGAGTAATGCATACAACGAGGTGGCCACATTTTCTTTTACGGCAGAGGCAATATCGGCAATACCATTTATCTCCAGGTAAATTGCGCTGCCACCAAAAGCCGAAAGCCATAGGAAGGTAATTAGCGAAGGTACAATTAATACGCCCAGTACAAACTCTTTGAGGGTACGCCCGCGCGATATACGGGCAATAAACATCCCCACAAAGGGCGACCAGCTAACCCACCAGGCCCAATAAAAAACGGTCCAGCTACTTTGCCAGTCCGATTGACGGTAGGTTTCTGTCCAAAAACTCATTTGAAAAAAGTTTTGAACATAAGCTCCGGTGTTTTGCACAAATGAATCGACAATAAATACGGTTGGTCCTACTACAATGATAAAAACAAGAAAAATGGCGGCAATAACTATGTTTATTTCGCTAAGGCGCTTAACCCCGGCAGATAATCCGGCAACAACGGATGCTGTAGCGGCCAATGTAATTATTACAATAATTATTACCTGCACATTGTCCGTATCGGGTACGCCGAACAGATGGGTGAGTCCTGCACTTACCTGTTTAACACCCATCCCAAGAGAAGTGGCTATTCCGAACAGGGTAGCTACCACGGCCAGCACATTAATCGCTTTTCCGATTGGCCCGTGAATCCTGCGCCCTATCAAGGGGTAAAAAACGGAACTGATGGTAAGTGGCAGTCCACGGTTAAAAGTGAAAAATGCGAGTGACATACCTACCAGGGCGTACACCCCCCAGGCATGAAGCCCCCAATGCATAAATGTATATTCCATGGCTACGCCGGCCGCTTCAACGGTACCGGATTCTACTGTTGGAGAGTTAAAAAAGTGACTGATTGGTTCACCAACACTCCAAAAAAGAATTCCAATTCCCATTCCGGCACTAAAAAGCATGGCAAACCATGCGCCTTTTGAAAATTCAGGCTTTGCCTTAGCACCTCCCAATCGTATTTTTCCGTACTTACTAAAGGCAATATAAAGTACAAATAACAGGAAGAGATTAATTGACAGAATAAAAAACCAACCGCCAAAGTCTGATATGTTGGTTTGCATTACATTAAATATATTTTCCATCGGCTGGCCCACAATGAGCGTTACTGCAATGAATAGAATTATTACAATAGCCGAAGGCCAAAATACAGGGGTGTCAACGTCAAAATACTTTTTTATTTTTTTCTTCTTTTCTTCAGAATTACTTTCGGATAATCGTTCATTACTCGCCATTTGCTCTCTTTTTCATGAATTGTTTGTAGTGACAATACACAATTTTAAGCAAATGATTTAATTATCCAATAAGTTTTTTGTAATTATTATTGCCATCCGGCAACTAGAAAGGCAGGTAAACAAAGATTATTCGTTGTTGTATATTCAATATGTGGTAAAGATAAGTTTTATGTGAATCAAATTATTAAACGGATAGTTTGATAGCATCTGCATATTAAGTGCTTGTAAAAAAGCTCGCAACTAAACGTTTAGTTGCGAGCTTTTTAGTGCCACTGCATTAATTTTATTTGATTAACTTATTTTTTGATATAAAAAGCTTTTCAAAGTTTTCATCGAGATTCTCCATGAAAACCGAACCTAAATTCTGCGATGATGAAATATAGGTTTGTTCATCCTCAAGCTTCGCTTTTACTTCAATGCTTGCCCCATGCTCCAAGTGAATTTTAACCTGATGGCTGTGCGATGTTGGTGCATCCTCGCTAAAAGTAGATCCACTTAAAGTGGTGATGTCAGATAAATAAGCATCTACAGCGGCAGAATCCAGGGCCATGCCATCAACCATCCAAACACCTTCATTTTTTATCATGGTAAAGGAGCTGTCGGCAGGATACGCAAAGGCAATTTTATGGATACCCGTTTTGCTGGTTGTTAATATGGTTTTATCCCTGAATGCGTTTACATCCCGGTTAGCAGAACTGGCCAGGAAGCCCTCCACGGCATATACTTCTTCATCATCACCGCTGCGCACGTAAGTAGTCATTGTACCCCGTTGTTGCATATACGGGTTTTGCTGCATCATGGGGTTCTGCCTGGCTTGTTGGTAGGAGAATTTTCCTATGTACAATTGAGCCAATTCTCCTGTTGAACCCATTAATTTGACAACGGTTGATAAAGAATCTGTGAGTTCAAACTTTTCCCAGCTATCTTTACCCTGCGCTGCCAAGCGCAGGGGTTTTAAGCCATTTACCTGAGCTATTAAGCCCTCAATAAAGTTGGCATCGCCATTATACGATTTTCCATTGGCCAATATTTTCCATCCATCATCCTGTTTCTTTGATTCAATATGTTGGCCCTGAAACATCCGGGGCTTAACAATTACCGAAGTGATGCGCTGCTCATCAACATCAAAAAGCACCGCTTTAAGCGTATTAACTCCCTTGGTATTATCAATTACTTTTATTAGAATGGTTAATGATAACAAACCTATAAATACGAGCCCGAGTGTTTTTATATTTAGCTTTCTAAACATAGCTTTCCCCTTTCCTTTTTAAGCGAATTAGTTTCCTTTTTTGATAACGATAGATACCTATGGCCAATATGATAATGATAGGTAACGAAAAGTTGACAATTTTAATGAAGTTTTTGTCCGCATCATCCAATTGATCCAGGATGCGCACCTTCACCTGTTTGCTTCGTAGTTGAATTAAGCCCGTATCGTCACTCATGTAATCAATGGCATTTACAACAAAGTTGGCATTGTCTGGCTGAACCTGACGCATATTTTCACCTGCTCCATTCACTGCTAAATCTCCATCAGCTATCACAATAATCTTTTGCATATCTTTTTTGAGCAAACCGGCAACAGTAAGCTTTGGAGAGGTGAAATCACTTTCTGTCCACTGTTTTTCTATGTTAAAATAAACCGGAGCAGCTTGTTTGGCCGATTTATCGGAAGTAAAAACCAGAGGCGTAAAAGTGCTCAGCGAATCGTTACTGTACGTCAAGGAACTGCCAAATTGCATCACCATGGCGCTTAGGCCCTGGGTAACCGGGTGATCGGCAAAATTGGACAAAATGGGCAAGTAAGGGAAGTTAATGGGGCGGTTAACCGTAAACATTCCCTGACGTTGCTGCACGGTTATGGAACCACAGTTGGCATCTACCACAAAATCTTCGTTAACCGTTATGCCCTTCTTTTTTAACCAATCCGCCATGCCGGTGTGTTTGGCAAAACCCATTCCCTGATTGAGTTGCGCATCTACCTTGTTAAATGAAACAAACAAATTTCCACCCTGATTCAGGTAATCCTCCACATGGCTAAAATGCGCCGGGGGAATCGTATCCTGAGGGTTGATCCAGGCCAGGGTTTTATACTTGCTTAAGTTTACACTGTCGGATAAGATCACTTCTTCGGGGACATATAAAACCTCTAAGCCCTGAACAACCTGCAGCAATTCGTTTAGCGAAGGTTCACCATGCCCGCCAATAAAGCCAATGGCCGCCTTGTCGGGTATCGTCATTTTTTTAATGGCTGTGCTTAGCGCGTACTCCATTTGGGCGCCGGGCTGTATAAACGGAATGGTTTCCGATTCCTCCCCAATTTGTATCACGGCTCCCATAAAGGCCTTTTTTGTAGTAGATTGATCTTTCTCCCGGGCTTCAATCATAAGCGTTTGAATACCCGCTTGTACTGCTTTTTGTTCCTCTTGCACATCTTCGTTGGGGTTGATAAACTCATACACCAACTGCTGCTTCGTGCGGCTTGCGTACTCGGCCAGTAAGTCCTTAAAATCCTTGCGCAATTGGTCAAATTGCGGTTGTAATCCTTCCGAAAAATAGGCCGTAACAGTAATGGGTTCATTGATGCCTTTAAGGATATCCTTAGTGGTTTCGCTTAGCGTGTATCGTTGGTCTTCGGTAAAATCAATACGGAAGAAAAATCGATTGGCCAATATATTTATTAAAACAATGATGCCTGATGCTAAGATGATATAATAATAAAATTGACGTTTATTGATCATGATTTTTCTGATTAGTTAATGTTACGTTTCACAAGTGACAGTTCAGACGCCATTAATCCAACTAATACGATGGATGCAAAATAAATGATATTTTTACTGTCAATGACACCCCGAATGATGCTGCGGTAATGGTATTGCATATCCATATAAGCCAATACATCGCCAATAGTACCTGAAAAAGCAGTGGAAGTAATACCAAATAATATTTGAAAAAACACCCCAATAATTAAGGCCAGCAAAAAGGCTACAATTTGATTGGAAGTAATGCTGCTGGCAAAAATACCAATACTAATGTAGGCTGCACTCATGAGCAATAAACCCAGGTAACCCGTCAGTACCGAACCATGGTCGATGGGGCCTATGGAGGCAATAGATAGATAATAGGGTAGGGTTAAGGCCAATGAAATAGCAATAAGTAAAAATGTAGCCAAAAACTTAGCCGTAACCACTTGCCAATCCGATATAGGTTTTGTTAATAACAACTCTATTGTTCCTGTTTTGTATTCCTCGGCTATTTGTTTCATGGTAAGTGCCGGAATAAAAATAAAGAGGGTCCAATAGGCTACTCCAAAAAAAGGTTGCAACGTAGCCTGGTTTATGTAAAACACATCATTGTTTCCGTAGAGCCAGGTAAAAAAACCACTTAAGCCTAAAAAAACCACTATAAGTATATAGGCCATCAAGGAATCGAAGTATCCTTTCAACTCACTTTTTGTAATAATCCAAATTTGTTTCATTATAATCTAATTAGCAGATATTGATTTATTTTCTTGTGTCAGCTCCCGGAAAACATCTTCGAGGTTCTTTTCAACCGGCGTAAGCTGCGTTAAGTACCAACCTTTATTGGCACACATTTTAAAAATGGCTTCGGCCGATGATTTTCCGATGTGGCTTTCAACTTCGTACAGCTCATCATTGTCCTCTACAAAAGAAACCACTTCCACTTCTTTTATTTCGCTTAATGCTTTGTAAATCTTATTGCGATCTTTGATATTAACCCCTACACGCAATATCTCTTTCCCTTGTGCTTTCTTTCGTAAAGACTCAGGCGTACCATCGGCAACTATCTTACCCTTGTTAATAATTAGTACCCGGTCGCAAGTGGCTTCTACTTCAGCCAGAATGTGCGAGCTTAAAATAACGGTCTTTTCTTTCCCAATTTCCTTAATCAACGCTCTGATTTCAATAATTTGGTTGGGATCCAGACCTGTTGTGGGTTCATCCAGTATTAAAACCTCAGGATCGTGGATAAGTGCTTGAGCCAATCCTACCCTTTGGCGATAACCTTTGGACAGTTCGCCTATTTTTTTGTGTTTCTCGGCATCGAGGCCACATATTTGAACCATTTTTTTTACTTGAGATGGAATATGGGCCTTACTTACACCTTGCAACTCGCCAATAAAAGTCAGATAGTCCATGATGGGCATATCCAGGTACAATGGGTTATTTTCGGGTAAATAGCCAATGTTGCTTTTTACTTTATCCGGAGATTTATTCACAGATTCTCCGCCAAGTAATATGTCCCCTTTGTTTGGAGTAATGTAGCAGGTAATCGCCTTCATGGTAGTTGTTTTTCCTGCACCGTTGGGTCCCAAAAAACCTAATATCTCTCCGGTTTTAACTTTAAACGATAAATCGTCCAAAGCCTTTTGCGAACCGTACATTTTGGTAATATTATTAACGCAAATGTCCATTTTATTGTATTATAAATTAGTTTTTAACGCGATCGGATTTCTCTTCTCATAAACATGGTATAGGCAATGGCAAAAAACAACAATGTTCCGCCAATGAGAGCCGTTACTTGTGGCCATACCAACATTAAACTTTGCCCCAGTGGCAATGGACTGGGAATAGCCCCAATAGTTTGCTCTGTTGACAATGGGCCCAAACTGCGCACCGATGGCATCAATAAAGTTGTAGTGGCATCGTTAAACAATTGCCCCGGATTGAAACGCATCAGATTCTGGATAAATCGCTGAAAATTAATCACCTGAGTTTCGCTGAAGAATCGTACCGGAGCCACCGCTTTCGCAATAAGATTAACGATCATGCCATAAAAAATAGTAAAGAACAGCCAAACCGAAATCCCTGCCAGAGCCGAGGTTGCCGTTTGCCGGAACTTAACCGAAAACAGTATGGACAGATTGAGCCAAAAAGCCACATATACAATGGTGACAACAGAAAGTAATATGATGCGCATAAACTCATCGGCAGTTGGAGGGATTCCAATAAAAATGAGCCCAAAGCCAAGCACCAAAAAACTCAGCGCAACAAATAAGGAGCTAAGTAGGATAAGCGAAGCGGTAAATTTGGCATTGAGTATATAGTCTCGATATATGGGTTGAGCCAGCACCCGGCTTAGCGTGCCACGGTGTTGCTCTGAATTGATGGCATCAAATCCCATACTAATTCCAAGCAGGGGACCCAAAAAACTGATGAAAATAATGTATGACGGTAAGGTGCCATCGGAATGCGAAAACAACTTTAAAAAGAAAAAATCGTCATCGGCCCTGCCGCCCTTTATAGCCGAAGAAAAATCATCCAAAGCAGCATATAAAGAGCCGATACAGGTTAGTAATACGAGTGCCAGCATAATTAAAAATTTCCAGCTTCTAACAGTACTCGAAATTTCTTTGCCTACAATAACCCAAAACGGATTCAATGGTTTTATGGTAGATTTATTCATATGTTTATAATTGATTTTATTTGCCATATGTAACTCGCGATTATAATAATTTCCCTTTCGTTAGATGGCTCAGCATGTGAGGGAATACTCCCATTGCCTGCCCCGACCATTTAGGGGCTCGTTTCATCATTTGCCCCTCCCTCGAAATAGCGATTATAGATAGCGTCTAATCCGTATTCTTTTTTATTTAAAAAGTGAAGATTATAATTGGCATCAATTACCGCTTTGGCAATGGCGGATGAATTATCGGTTGAACATTCGATTTGGAAATAATCTTTTTCTTTTCGTATGGATTGAATATCCTCAACTGAGGATAATACCTTTTGAAGGGCTTCAACAGCAATTGCATCTTTATTAGCCTGAGACTTCGCTTCGATGCCAAGCTCAATTAAATACTTTCCATGCGTAAATAGTTTTTCGGATAATGATTCGATGTTACCTTCGCATAGCAGTTTTCCCTTTACAAAAATGCCAACCCTGTCGCACACTTGTTGCACCTGGTGCAGGTTGTGTGATGAGAACAACACGGTGATATCGCGCTCGTTTCTCAGCTCAACGATTAAGGATAATAACTCCTGAACGCCGGTAGGGTCGATGCCCGAAGTAGGTTCATCCAATATGATTACCTCCGGATTTTTTATTAGCACATCGGCTAAGCCCAAACGTTGGCGCATCCCCTTAGAGTATTTACCTGTTTTTTTATTTTTATCATTGGCCAGCCCTACGCGCGCTAGTAGCTCTTCGGCTTTTTGCTTTGCCTCCTGGTATCTTATCCCATTTAATTGCGCAGTATATATCAGATTTTCTAAGCCCGTACGATCGTCGTAAAACCCTACATCTTCGGGCAGGTAACCCACCTTTCGTTTTACCTCTATGGGTTTTACGGTAGCGTTAATGCCGCAGACTTCCACTTTACCCGAACTTGGTTCGGTAAGCCCCATCAGCATTAAAATGGTGGTTGATTTACCTGCCCCGTTGGGTCCCAACAATCCAAATATCTCTCCTTTGTTAATGGATAAATTCAGGTCGTTAACAGCCATAAAGTCATCGTACCTTTTCGAAACTCCGTTGAGTTGAATAACCGGATTCTCCATAGCTTACCTCCTTCCGAATTTCCTGATTAAAAGCCATAAACCGCCAATGGCAGCTAATATTACCAATACACCTAACCAACCCATTAGCATTGGCGTTTTAACCATAATTCTAAAAGAAATTTGTTCGTTGGTTTCCGGTGTTCGGGCCGTAATTTTTGTTACATAATCGCCCGGGATGGCTTTTTTATCAGCTTTTATGCTTGCAAGCACGGTTGTGGTTTTTCCGGGCTCCAAGCTTGCAATCTCTTTGTTGTCAAAACTCACTTCCCAATTCTTGGGTTTGGAGGCCGATAATTCAATGTTTTCTAGCTTAACGGATCCTGTATTTTTAATGGCGAGTTCTACTTTTTTTTCATCACCGGCGGTAATACGGGCACTAAGCAGTCCGGTGGGTGTGGTCAAAACCATTTTGTAGGTACCGGTAATTACTACCTCCAATTCCATTTCGGCCGATGTGGAACCCGATACTGCTTTAACCGGTATTTTATAGCTACCTGCATTTACATTGGATGGTGCTTTTATATCGTAGCTGATGTTTTTAGTTCCATTGGCATCCACCTCGGTTGATGTGGCTTGTTTGTGGTTGGGTTTAATGGCCACTATCCACCCTTTGGGAGGGGAAGCCATGAGGGCATATTGTTGTTTGTTGGGGGTTTTATTCTTAAGGACTGCGTTAAATGTAAAGTTTGATTTTGAAGTGCCCTGCATGTTCCTTTGGTCGCAGCTTAGTTCTGTTTCATTAGATCCTGCCGTACTTACATTTACTGTCATGGGAAGGCTGGCGCCATTACCCGTTTTAGCATAAAAGGTATAGTATCCTTTTTTTACCTGATAAGGAACTTCCACCTTTAAACTTAATGTTTTTTTCTCCTTGGGTAAAACGGCCACTTTATTTATATTTAAACCATTGGCTGTTAAGGTGTAGCTCCATGATCGGGGCAGGTTTGTTATTAAAATATCCTGGTTTTGCGTTTCGTCTCCATTATTGATAATATCAATGGAATAATTAACCGTGCTACCGGGCGATACGGAGACTTTGGTATAAGGCGTGTAAATTTCAAGCTGGGCAGATGATGCCAGCGCACGCTGCTGAAATTGAATGCTGATTAGTGCAATAAATAAAAGCGTCATGTAAAGATTAATCTTTCTCATAAAATTTCTCTTTAAAACAGATTTTTATATAAAAAAACTACATAATAATTGATATTCAAACATAAAAACCTCTAAAGATCTAATGTGAAATTATTTACAGCATAGCGTGGCAGGTGCCGGTAGTGATATTTTTAAAGGAAGAAAGAGTGCTTTACATCTATTACATCTTCTATCACCTCAGGGTGTGCAAACTGCTATAGCTTCCGTTGAACGATCTTTAGTTATTGAAATACACAGTTTAGTAACATGGCCTAATAGAGGGCTGTAAAAAACAGTATGCCAGAAAGTTTTGTGATGGGTGCTGTTCAGCGAAACCTCAAATTGGTGCTGAAGTATTGGGTTGAATGTAATAATTGTCTCCTCGAATGTATCAATAGATAGTGCACATAGGTAAATGCAGTTCGTATCAATAATCCAAACCGTTTCATTTTATATATTCTTTTTGAGGTTATTAAATGATTTGAGTATTGCAAATATATTACTGGGTAAAATAGGTATTAGTTAAGGTGCGGTTAAACTCCGTTAAAAAAAAGTTAAAGTAATAGTCTAAATGCAAATGTCAGGATAAAAAAAAGGCCACTGCAATGAGCAATGACCTTTTACTTTAGGTTTTATTTTATCTACACCTCCTTATACAGTATTAAAGCAGAGTAGGTGTTTACGCCCTGGCTGGAGTGTGCGGCATATTTAATATCGACAATGTGATCTGCTTCGATATTGTTTTCGTTGATAAATTCATTGATTTGTAAATCAATGGCCGTGTCAAAATCATCAACTCCGGTATATTGAAAATGCTTTGTTTTAAACTGGCTCATAATTTTAAAATTTTAGATGAATACTTATTTACCTAATGAGGATACGTTGTAATTGCTGTTTGGGTTCAAAAATAAGGCACAAAAAAAGATGCTTTATGCAAGTGCCTTGATAGAAGGGATAAACGCTTGTTTTTTATGTTCAAAAATAGTTAGATAAGCAAATTATGGGGATAAATAAGCGAGTAGCTTGTGTGCACTGATTTCTATAAAAGCTTGTATGTATCTGCTGCAGCTTACTGATTTTCCATCCAGGATGTAAATCGTTTGAATTGCGCCATGTTAGCCGACATCCATAACAGCACATCATCGTTATAACGACTTGCACTTATATAGTAGCTAAACGGCTCGTTTAGGTTATTTTTTTTCAGTTTACTGAAAAAGTTTACATAAAAGTCCCACCAGAAACCATCCTTATTGTCCGAGGCCTCTTCTAAAATTGTAAAAAACGCATTGTTGTTTTGTGCAAATTCTACCAGAAGATTGTTGCGGCTTGTGGGTGCTTCGTTTCTTTCGTTTTGGATGTTTTTAGCAGCTTTTATCAGGCTTATAGAGAGCTCGGTTTGGGCAAAATCGTCGTAGTGGAAACCTGCTGCCACAAGCTGAATGTCGCGCTGCCCTTTTTGTCGTATGCCCTGATTCCATAAATTGGTCAGCAGTTCGTAGGCAGCTTTGCTTCTATCGCTTTCGGGTTCCAGCAGTAGAAAATAGTATAAGGGTAACATACTTTGCACTCTTTCGCCTTGCGCATACATAATGTAGGCAAGTAATAAATGACTGCTGGCGTGTGCAGGGTGTAATTCAATGGACATTGTTGCGTACTCTTGAGCTTTCTCGAAATTTTTATCGTTGTGCAACGAAAACGCCAAATTATAATAAATAAGGTAGTTTGTGGGGTATTTCTTTAAGGCTTGGTTATAAATTCTCCGGGCTTTTTTATTACGTCCCAGGTTAGCCCAGACCGTGGCGTTAACTAAATAGGCATCCTCGCTGTATTTGCCCCCACGCTTTATTACTTTAGCACTGTAGGTGGCAGCCTCTTCATTGTTTTCAAGAGCCAGATGTGCCAAAGACAAATAATAGCATGCCTTATTCGATTCGCGTTTCAGTTTAAATGCCTGTGTAAACCATGAAAGTGCGTTTTCGTATCGGCCGGTTTCGTAATCGGAAATACCTCGTGTAAGGATGGTTTCAAAGTCGGAGGATTGAGAAAAGAGCTGACCAAACGAACTGATGAAAAGGAGGCATGTTAATAGCTTGTTAATCTTCATGTGTTAAAGTTATAGATGCTAATTCCTATATCGCAAGTAGCACGAATCGAAAATAGAAACAATAAAGCAAAACGACACAAACTATTTTACCAAGGCCCATTTATTTATAAAATTTTAACAGAATGCAGTATGGCTTCTATCTGTCGCACGTAATAGGCTTTATTTTGATTTTGAGCTGCATGCACAAAGCCATCAAGCATGAGTAATTTATTTCGAGAATCATCTTTAATAAAAATAGTAACAAAAGGTCCTCCCATAAAATAGCCTTCTACCCTCCATAAGCCACGAAGTTCAGTAACATTCTGCTCGTTAATGCTTATCTTACTAAATAGTATGGGGAGGTTTTTTTCGGTTTGCTTAAAAGTAAGTGCGTAAGGGCCAGGTATATATTCTTTACCCACACGATCAAGAAGGGCTAACAGTGCTCTGTTATGGATGGCGGGTAAACTATCCATGTCAAAGGATTGAATGACCAAATGCATGTCCGTTTCTAATCTGTCTAAGCGAAACCAGCAAAAGTTGGCCGTGTCTTTTACCAAACGAAACCCTGGTGGTATTACCAAATAAAGGTTGTGCTTTTGTTTAATAAAACGTTGTGCTGCCGCGTCAGCAACTTTTAGGTTTGCATTTTGTATGTTGCTGATATCTCCCTGGTAAATAAAATCAAAAATCTCCTTTTCGTGGGCCTTAAATAAATCTGCAAAATCATTGGTATCGGATAGGGTTATATCGACCACCTGCTGCTGTAAAGCCCAAACATTCCTTTGAAAGCTGACATCGGTTTTGGACAATATTGATTGCTGTATAATTATTATATTTCTATATGCCCTAAAATGGCCTTCAAAATTTTTGGGGATAACCGTAGTGAGTTTAAATGTAGGTTCGGATTGTGGTAGATTAGGGAATTCCGCATTGGCAAAAGCCTGGATTATCTTTTGCACTTGCGACTGTTGGATGTTATTGTCCATTACCACTAATACTTCACCGGGTGTGCCTATGGCGCGGTTCTTTATATCTGTGCCTAAATTTACACAAGCCGAGAGATATAAAAAACAGAGGAGGACGAGCGAATGGGTAAGATGATGAGAAAGTATCGTATTGTATTTCATAACGATTGGATTTTTAGAAGATGAAGTGTAGGGAAATCAAGGTTTGCGTATTTATTGCAGTTTAAACTTAATAGGCACCTGATACGAAACAGCTACCTTGCGGGTGCCCTGTCTGCCGGGCTTCCAGTTGGGCATGGACGAAACAACCCGCAGTGCCTCGCGATCCAGTAGTGTGTTTACCCCTCTAATTACTTGCACCTGCTCCACCTTGCCGGTTTTACTAATAATAAAACTCAGGTAAACAGTGCCTTCAATGCCGTTTTCAACGGCTATAATTGGATATTTTACCGAGGAGGATAAATACTTAAGAAGGGCTCGTTCGCCTCCGGGAAATTCAGGCTTGTCTTCGAGCATGATAAATGGAATGGGGTCGCCATCTTCTTCTCCCGGTTCTACTTGTTGTAAAGCTACGGATAGATCTTCTAAGGATTCCGAATTTATTTCCAGCTCATCGCCGGGCAACTCTGTTTCGTCTTCAACAATAATAAGCTCTTCCAAAACAATAAGTTTTGGTTTTGGTTTTTCCGGTTCCGGTTCTTTAATGCGGATAACCGGGGGCAGTTCTTCATCGATTAGGTGGAGGGCATTGTCGGCTAGCATGCCCGGATTTGTACGAATAGTTTTCCATTCAAAGGCCACTAAGGCAGCACCCAAGGCTATTACAAATCCTATTTGCAAAAATATGCTTCGTTTTTGCTCTAAATTGGCTTTGTTTGTTTTTTTAAGTTCCATGATACAGCTTTTAAAAGTTAGGTAAGCAAAATATTTGCTTACAACTCTTTAAAGCCAATTGGCATACCAAAAATAAAACAGCAAAGTAAAATTTTTGTATACTGCTGAATAGTAGCATCTTGTCCGCTCTTAGCGTCTTGTGCTGTTTTTCTGGCTAAAGGGCATTAACGCCCAGATGAGCGAAATAGCCCTATTGATCATACGATGTTTTTACCTATTTCTATCCCGAATTTCTTTATTTTTCGCTTTAGGGCATCACGCGAAATGCCTAAGGTGTCGGCTGCTTGTGTTTGGTTCATGTTGCAGCGTTTGAGCGCTTCAACAATTAATTGGCGTTCGTTTTTTTCGAGATCCAGACTGTCGAAAAAATATTTTTCTTGTTTGTGATCCGCTTTTAAAGGGAAGTCTTCCGGCATTAGTTCGTCACCTTCCAGCAAAATAAGGGCTCGTTCTACCATGTTTCGTAATTCGCGTACGTTGCCCGGAAAATGATAGGATTGCAGTTTTTTTAGCAATTGCGTGTTGATAGTTGGTGGGTGAATGTTTTTTTTGCGGGCTAAGGATTTCACAAAATGTAGCAACAGGAGAGGGATGTCTTCGGGTCTTTCGCGCAAAGGAGGAATGTGTATTTCAATGGTGTTGATACGATGGTAAAGGTCGATACGAAATTTGTTGTCGCGGATGAGCTGTTCTATGTTTTTATTGGTGGCAGAGATGATTCTCACATCAACCGAAAATTCTTTGTTACTCCCTACTTTTTTCACTTTATTCTCTTCTATTACGCGCAATAGCTTGGCTTGTAGCGAGAAAGGCATGTCGGCAATCTCGTCTAAAAATAAAGTTCCTTTATTGGCCAGTTCAAAATAGCCCTTTTTATCTTCACGCGCATCAGTAAAAGCACCTTTTACGTGGCCAAAAAATTCGCTCTCCAACAGGGTGGCGGGTATGGCGGAACTATTTACCGGGGCAAATACCTGTTGCATACGTGGGCTGCCGTAATGTATAATACGCGATATAATTTCTTTTCCTGTTCCGTTTTCGCCTGTAACGAGTACGTTTACGTCGTTGTCCTGCGCTGCTTTCAGGGCTATTTTTATCACTTTTTTTATAGCTGTACTCTCACCAATAAAATCTTTTTCTATCATCCCTTCCAACTCCTTCGACACCAGGGAACCTATATTTTCGGCATTTTCGAGTTTTTTTTGCAGGGCCAAAAACTTACCGGTGCGTTCTACAGCTACCTGGATGTCCATCAGCTGAAAGGGTTTGCGTATAAAATCGGAGGCGCCTTTACGCATAGCTTCTATCACCATGTCCATATCGCCGTAGCCACTTATCATGATAACTTCGGTAGATGCAAAATCTTCTTTCACCTTTGTCAGCACATCCAATCCGTTTATACCCGGCAGCATGATGTCTAAAATTAAAATACTTGGTTTTTCTGTTTTTAATACAGCAAAACCTTCGTTGGGTGTGTTAGCTGTAAATACGATAAACTCTCTTTTTTGGAGATGGTATTTAAGTTTTTCGGTTATCCTCTTCTCATCGTCCAGTATTAGTATTTTCAGGTTCTCCATGGGGTGTTGAATTAAAATTTAAAAGATCCAAATGAGAATTAAGCATGAATTAGCTATTGTTTAAGGTGGTCATTACTTGCTGTAATGGGGAAGATTACCTTCATAATAGTTCCATCCATAACACGACTTTGTACTTCTATTCTGCCCTTCATTTCCTGCGCAAGACGATAGGCAATAGAGAGGCCTAAGCCGGTTCCTTTACCCAAGGGTTTAGAAGTAACAAAGGGTAAAAAAATATCAGTTCGTTTACTATAAGGTATTCCCACTCCGTTATCGCTCACTTTTACAAATACATTTCCTGTTTCGCTTCCCGTTTCAATAACAATTTCCTTTTTTAACGCAGGTTTTTTTTCTTGCAACTGATTCACGGCGTCGCGGGAATTGGATAATAGGTTATGTATTATTTGTTCCATTTTGTGCGGATTGCCCATCACTTGAGGTATATCGGTATCTAAATTAAGTTGCACATGAATATGATGATTCTGATACTGGCGACTAAGCATGGAGATGGCTGAGTTGACACATTCTGATAGGGAGAACGGCTCGTGGACATCCTCTTTTTGGCCACTTGAGAATATCCGAATGTGGTCAACTATTTCACGAACGCGGGCGATATCTTCAAATATTTCGGCAATAGATATTTGTAGTGATAAAGTAGCTGGATTGGGCTCCATTAATTCATATTTAATCTCTTCGGCCGATAGGGATATGTTTTGAATGGGCTGGTTAATCTCGTGGGCTATGCCGGCTGCAAGTTCGCCTAGTGATGACAAGCTGGCCTGGTGAAAAATGATTTGTTGTTGTTCTTCTTGTTTTTGCAAAGCCTTGTTCACCTTGGATTCCAGATTCTCGTTTTCTTTACGTTTTAAATAGTAACGATAATAGATGATGAAAACCAAAATAAGCACAAACAACAGGGTAAAGCCGAACGAGAGCCTCCAGGTAGACAAATTTTCTTTCTGTAATCGCAAGCGATAGTTTTCGTTTTTGGCCTCCAATATTTCGTTTTCCTTATTTTTTGTTTCAATATCGTTCATCATCAGGGTGCCCACAAATTGTTCTGCACTTTTCTCGCTGGTCAATACATCCGATATGTTAGAATACAGCACTTGATATTCATAGGCCTTTTTAAAGTTGTTTTTTTGTTTGTAAATCAAGGCCAGCATACGGTAGTTATCCTGCAATATACTTCTGTTTTCTATTACCTTGCTTAACAAGATGCTGTTTTGATGTTGGGCAATAGCGTTTGTAAAGTCACCTAATTTTCCATAAATGCGAGCTAAATTTAAAAAGGAAACGGAGGCGCCATAGTGGTCGTTTTGTTTAATTTGCAAATCTAAAGCCATACGGTAGTTGCGCAGCGACTCAGCTAATTGGTTTTTTTGATAGTACACACCGCCCAAATTATTTAAAACCGATGCTATGCTTAGGCTGTCTCTTTGTTGCGCATATTGTTTGTAGAGTAATTCGTAAAAGATCAATGCCTTATCATATTGTCCTTCGGTAAACCAAACATCGGCTATGTTTTCCCAGAGTGCTGTTTTTTCTTGTTGGTAGTGTTTGTTTCTTGCGGGAATGTAAGCCAATGCCTTATTGTAATTCTCGAGCGAGTTCTGATAGTCATTCATTCCTTTATAAACATTGCCCATATTTAGGTAGGTGCTAATTATACTTAATGAGTCGTTTTGACTTAAGTATATCTTTAGGGAACGTTTGTAGTTGTCGAGTGCTTTTTGAAATTTGTCTAAACGGTAAAATCTGGCAGCCAAGCCCGTCACACTATTATAATCGCCAATGGAGTCATAAGCCTTAAGCGATTTTTGATAATAGGTGAGCAGACTGTCGTAATCCGAAAAAAAATAATAGCCCATACCTAAGTTACCATAGGCTTTCGCTTTTCCTGCACGATCGTTTACCGATTGCGCTAGTTTAAGGGCTAAATGGGCATAGTGAATAGCCTTTTCGGCATCTGATGAAACATAATAGGACGAGAGCTGATTGTATAATTGTACTTTTTCCGACGGCGAAGCATTTTTTAGCCGGACATTAATATCGGTGATAGGGGTATGCTGTCCCCTAAGGTTAGGGACTACAAACAGCAAGATTAACAATAGGGGCAAGCTTATGTGTTTCATGGCAGGTTACCTGTTCGAACCCGATAAAACAAAGGATAATTCTCCCGTAAATTGAACTCGCTTTTCTAATTTTACTTCTACCGTTGCACTCTCCACCCGGGGGTAT
>NZ_FXTB01000007.1 GCF_900182605.1 Saccharicrinis carchari | reverse complement strand
ATTCCGAACAGAGAAGTTAAGCCCGTTAGCGCCGATGGTACTGCAGAAATGTGGGAGAGTAGGTCGCCGCCCATCTTTAAAAAGAGCAATCGAAACTCATTTCGGTCGCTCTTTTTTTGTTTATACCCCTCCAATAATCGTCCATGACGCACCATATAGAAAAAATGGGATCGATTTAGCCGCGAACATGCTATGTACACCTTTTCATAAAATAATATTTTAAAGAGACCGAATGTTAATAAACATCTCTTAAAATTTTATAATGAGAATATTCTCATTATCTTTATACGTTGTATAGCGCTATAAAAATTAATTCAAATTTTTAAATTAAAAAGATATGCCACGATTTAACAAAACAGGACCAGAGGGTAAAGGTGCTCAAACAGGTCGCAGAATGGGTAAATGTAACCCTGAGGGAAGAGGTAGAAACAGGCAAGAGGAAGCCGATATTTCATTTGGTACACGCAGAAGAGATGGTTCGGGACAAGGAGCCGGAGGCGGCCAGGGAGCTGGTGCCGGACGCGGTAAAGGAAACAGAAGGGGTGGCTTTGGACGTTTAATTGGTATGGGTAAAGGGAAAGCTTAATGTAGGAATTTTAACATGAAAGGATATATCCAGGTTTATACCGGCAACGGCAAGGGAAAAACAACAGCGGCTATCGGTCTGGCAATTCGTGCGTTGGGAGCAGGTAAGAAAGTGTTTTTTGCACAATTTGTAAAGGGTATGGAATATGCCGAACATAAAATTCTTAAAGCACTGTCTCCTGATATCACAATCAGGTTATATGGTTTGGATTGTTTTATCGAAAAGATAGCTACTGTAAAAGATATTGAAGCTGCTAAATCAGGATTGAAAGAAGTTGCTGGCATTATCCGAAGTGGAAAATATGATCTGGTTATTTTGGACGAAGCGAACATCGCCTTGTTTTACAATTTATTTTCTGTGGAGGAGTTATTGTCTGTTATTGATAAAAGAGCAGATGGGTTGGAGATTGTGGTAACAGGCCGTAAAGCTCCTGAGAAATTAAAGATAGCGGCCGATTTGGTTACAGAAATGAAAGAAATTAAACACTATTATCAAAAAGGCATTGAAGCCAGAAAGGGGATGGAGTTCTGAGTTTCAGTAAGCGGTATGGAGTACATGGGGCTCAGTCTCACACGCCCTACTGAAATCCTAGATTCTTGGTTTCTCCCTTAATTCTGGGGGATGTGGCTTTGCCCCAAATCTAACAATCTTTTATCTAATAATCTAAACAGAAAACATGCGTAAAAAAATTATCGTTATTGGTGGGTCGGCTGCAGGACCCAAAGCGGCTGCAAAAGCACGCAGAATGGATGAATTTGCTGAAGTCACTTTATTTCAGAAAGGCGCTGACCTGTCTATGGCATCGTGCGGATACCCCTATTTTGTGGGTGGTTTTTTCGACGATAGAAACAAATTACTGTGTACACCTACCGGTGTGGTGCGGGATCCGAATTTTTATTGGGACGCAAAAGAAATAGTGGCTAAGGTTAATACCGAGGTCACCCGCATAAACAAGCAAGATAAAACGGTGGAATTTACCGATGTGGTTACCGGCGAAAAGGGTACTCAGGAATACGATAAGCTGATAATTGCTACCGGTGCTAAGGCCAACTTGCCACCTGTTAAAGGGGTTGGCTTAAAAGGTATAAGCACACTGCAATCGATGCAGGATGCCGATTATTTGCGAAAGATAAGAGACGAGGGGAAAGTGAAAAAAGCTGTTGTAGTAGGTGGTGGCCTAATAGGAATAGAGACAGTGGAAGCCTTGCACTTGGCTGGCATAGAACTTACTATGGTGGAACTTCTGCCGCAGCTGCTGACTTTTTTAGATTGGAAAATGGCTAAGCTGGTCGAGAATTATCTCAAGACCAAAGCCAATGTAATCACTAAAAATGGGGTGTCGGAGTTTCTGGGAAAAGACGGTAAGTTGGTAGGGGTGAAGCTGCAGAACGGAACTGAGCTGCCTTGTGAACTTGCCGTTATTGCTATCGGTGTTAAACCAAATATTGATCTGGCAAGAGATGCAGGTATTAAAATTGGCGAAATGGGCGGAATAGTTGTGGATAAATACATGCAAACTTCTGACGAAGATATTTATGCAGCAGGCGATTGTTGCGAAATTAATAATATTATTACAGGTAAAAATGTGCTGGCTCCCTATGGCGACTTGGCCAATCTCGAGGGTAGGGTGGCCGGTGAAAACGTTATTGCAGGTAATAAGGTAACTTTTCCAGGTACTATTCAAACGGGTGTATGTAAGTTGTTCGATTATGGAATTGGCATTACGGGACTGTCCGAAACTAAAGCTAAGGAAGCTGGCTTCGATTTTGTGAAGGTAGTAAATGCCAGCCCCGATAAGCCTGGGTTTATGGATGGTAAATTGCTGGTAACCAAGCTGCTTGCTGATAGTAAAACAGGGAAGATTCTGGGTGCACAATGCCTCGGACCCGGTGATGTAAGCAAGCAACTGGCCATATGGGCAACGGCCATTAAAGGTAAGCTGACGGTGGAAGATATGGTGAATGCCGACCTGCCTTACGCACCGCCTTTCTCTCTGGCTATCGATCACAGTGTAGCCTCTGCACACATATTGCAAAACAAGATGAAAGGGGTGTTTACGGGTATTTCGTGCATGGATGTTAAAGAAAAACTGGATGCAGGTGCCGATATGTATCTATTGGATGTGCGTGGTGCCGATGAATACGAGGAGACCCGGCTGGGAATTGGTGAAACATTGATTCCGTTGGGTGTACTCCGAAAGCGCTTAAACGAGTTGCCAAAAGACAAGGAAAAAGAGATTGTTGCTTTTTGTAAAATATCTTTGCGCGGTTACGAAGCCGCCGTTATGCTTAAAGCCCATGGTTATACTAACGTAAAAGTATTAGAAGGTGGGATAATGGCATGGCCATTCGAAAAAGAAAAGTAATTGATAGGCAAGTGTTTAGTAGTGCTCAGTTGGCAATAGTGTATTGCTAAACACATAAAAAAACCACTCCGTTTACCGGGGTGGTTTTTGTTGAGTAAAAGACTGTAATTAAGTATATATAAATGACATGTTTTTTTAGAAAATGCCCTAATAGAGATCAAGCAGATGAACATGAATACGTTTGTTATAAAATTTAGAATTGATCTTGTTATGGTTTTTAGTCAGAATTAATACATTAACAAGAGGCTAAAACGGTCTCTCCAAAATAAAATTAAAATCCGTTTCTGAAATGGTTTTGTTGTCCCATTCCCAAACCTCTGCCGCATCTACCTCTTCCGCGTCCAAAGCCAAAGTTTCTTCTCTGAGGATATTCAGGCATATCTTCAGTAACGTTTTGTTTTGAATGGTCGGTTTGTTGTTTTGGGCTTGTCTGTAAATCAGCATAATGCTTAATTCTAAGTCCTACCATAGTGCCTAACCTTTTGATTCTTTTGTGTTTAAAACAGGCATGATGACCTCTTATTTAAATGATGAATGCTATGACTAATTACTTCTTAAGTGTTTTCCCATATCCGTACTCCTGCCTGAATGACTTTTTTCGACTATCCCTTTGCCTAATTTTTGTAGTTTTACGCCCTATAGCCACAATTAAATACTTGCTTTTTACTTATCAAGGCCCTACCACATTCCGTCTCATTTTACTTTACGGGATTGTTGCATTAGGATTGGTAAGTATCGTAATGGTAAAGCTGCCATTTAAAATGCCTGTCTGTTGGTAATGTTTATTTGCCTTACTTAAAAAAACTATTTTCTTTATTTATTTTAAAAGTGTTTTTTTTGTACATGTCGCGCCCTCTGATGTGTCCGGCAACTGGCCCACGTTTTGCACCTCATGTACACCAGCTTTTTTATTCCTGTGAAGCTCTTTTTGAAATAAGGAGGTGATTAAAGGGGTTGTTTATCTTATTTTGCCCTAATTTCTATGATCTTTTCTTCTCTAATAAAAAAAACTGAGTAAAAAACCAATTGCACGGAATTGCGAACTATCTTTTTTATATTTGCCATTCAATTCAATTATTACAGTATCGCATTCCGCCTGCGGGTAGCTTGGTATTGTAAATAGCTAATCTATTAGTCTCTAATCTACTAATCTAATACAATGAACATAGCTTTAATAGGGTATGGCAAAATGGGCAAGGAAATTGAAAAAATTTCCATAGAACGTGGCCATACAGTTACCGCCAAAATTGATATGCAGACCGAAGATTCTTTTAATGGAGAAGGATTTGCGGCTGCCGATGTAGCCATTGAATTTACAATGCCCGATGCCGCTTACAATAACTTTGTGGAGTGCTTTAAGCGCAATAAACCGGTTGTGTCCGGAACTACCGGCTGGCTCCACAAAATCGACTATATAGAAGATCAATGTCAAAACCACGGACAAACCTTTTTTTACGCCTCTAATTATAGCGTTGGTGTAAATATTCTTTTCGAAATCAATAAAAAGCTGGCGCAATTAATGAATGGTGTGCCTGGTTATAAGGTGAGAATGGAAGAAACGCATCATATTCATAAGTTGGATAGCCCCAGCGGTACCGCCATTACCCTGGCACAAGGTATCATAGATAATTTGAAGGATAAGAATAGTTGGACAGAGGATAGAAATTCCAAGGAAGATCAGATTTATATCGAAGCGTTTAGAGAGGGGGAGGTACCCGGAATACATTCGGTAATTTATGAATCGGAAGTGGATGAGTTAAAAATATATCACAGTGCCAAATCGCGACAAGGATTTGCCCTTGGTGCTGTGCTGGCAGCCGAATTTACTGCAAAAAATAAAGGTATGCTCGGCATGGGCGATATGCTTAAATTTTAATTTTTAAAAAAATAATTATGCCAAAAGTTTCTGTTGCTACATGGGTAAGGTTTTCCATTGCGGCACTTGTGTATTTACTATGGGTTATCTGGGTGGGTAACTATTGGCTGCTCCTTGGCGTGGCCGTTATATTTGACGTGTATATTTCAAAAAAAGTACCCTGGGGTTTTTGGAAAGAAACCAAGAATGGGAAAAAACCAAAAGCCTGGATCGAGTGGGCCGATGCACTGATATTTGCCCTGGTGGCCGTTTATTTTATTAACTTGTTTTTGTTCCAGAACTATAAAATACCCACATCGTCGTTAGAAAAAACTTTGCTGGTTGGCGATCACTTATTTGTGAGTAAAATGAGCTACGGTCCCCGTATACCACAAACTCCTCTTTCCTTCCCACTGTTGCAGAACACCGTGCCCATCCTTAACACCAAATCGTACTCTGAATGGCCGCAATGGGAATACCGAAGGTTAAAAGGCTTTGGGGAGGTAGAGAACAACGATATTGTGGTGTTTAATTTCCCCACTGGCGATACCGTACCCACCAAGTATGTGAACCCCGATATTTATATAGAATCACGTAATCAGGGCCTGGCACTCGTAAATGCCAACAAGGAGTTAATGAAAGGTTATGAAGATGCGAGTCAATGGGAAATAAATAAGAGGCTGCGAGAACTTGGTAAACAACGCATCATGCTTAATCCTGAGTATTATGGTAAAGTAGTTTACCGACCGGTTGATAGACGAGATAACTATGTAAAACGATGTGTGGCCATTGCCGGAGATACTTTGGAGATGCGCCATAACCAGATATACATCAATGGTAAAAAAGCCGTCAATCCTGATGGTTTGCAGCATTGGTACAATATTATTACCGATGGTACTAAGCTGAATAATAGATTTCTGGATAAAATGGAAGTCTCCTTCGAAGATGCGGCTAACATGGGTATGGGGCCGTATTATCGTTTACCACTTACCAAAGATAAGGCCGAACAAATGAAAGGTTTTCCTTTTATTAGTCAAATGGCTATGGATGAGCATAAAGTGGACTCCACCGGCATGCCTCAGGTATGGCCTTACAGTACCGATTATAAATGGAGCCGCGATAATTATGGTCCGTTGTATATCCCACAAAAAGGGGCAAAGGTGAAACTGAACCTGAAAAATCTGGTAATTTACGATAGAATTATAACAGCCTATGAAGGCAATACCTTAAAGGTGAAAAATGGCGATATTTATATCAATGATGTAAAAACCAATGAGTATACCTTTAAGATGAATTATTACTTTATGATGGGGGATAACCGCCATCAATCGGCCGACTCAAGGTATTGGGGTTTTGTGCCCGAAGATCACGTGGTAGGGCGTCCGATTTTGGTGTGGCTGTCGTTAAATAAAGATAAATCCCTGATTGACGGAAAAATACGCTTTAACCGTTTCTTTAAATGGGTGGTTAACGAGTAAGATTTTTTAAAAAGCGGGTACTATGCGTTTAGAGCCCGCTTTTTATTTAGTACTTTGTCACTTTCTTATCAAAGTACCTATTAAAGTTGTGTTTCCATGCCGCCATTAATTACAACGATGGATAAAAAAAGAATTTTTAAAATCACCTTAATCGTTCTTTTTGTTGCCTTGGGGATTTGGTCAAAAAGCATCTTGCCTTATCTTATCGTGCTCATCATATTAGATTCCTTACGCAAAAACACCTGTTATCCTCGTATCTTAAACTTTGTAAAAAAACATGTAGGAACAAAAATGGTTTTTGTAGAGTGGGTGTTGGCTATTTTATTGGCCACCTGGCTCATTGCTTTTGCGAAAAATAATTTTGCCGATGTTTATACTTTCCATACCTCTTCAATGCACCAAACCTTGCAGGTGGGGGATGTGTTATTGGTAAATAAGCTGGTGCCCGGTCCCAGGCATAATTGCAATAATGTAAACAACTATGTCAGGAGCTGCGGTACTTCTGATTTAACTTATAACAATGTTATTATTTTTAATTATCCCGAAGCAGATACCCTGTTGGAAAGCAGGCCTACAGAGAGCTATCATTACCTCAGGCGCTTGTACGGCGAGGATGGTGTGGGCATAAAAGATAAAAGTCAATTGAAACATCTTGAGGTAGATCAACGCCCACGTTTTGTAAAGAGGGTTTTCGGTTTACCCGGCGACTCGATTAAAATAGATTACGGACGTGTATTTGCCAATGATAAACACATTCAATTTCCGCAAGAAAGCATTGATAGATACCTACTAAGCGACGAGGCGATAGCGTTTTTAAAAGAGAATAATATTGAGCCTTACAACGAGTATGTAACAGAGCGGGGGACTATTTGGGAACTTATGCAAAAAGACTACGAACGTTTGCAGGAGCTTAGCGAAGGAATTAAACCTGATTTAATGCTTAAAAACCTTCCCGATCCACTGGTTTTTCCTTTTAATAGTCACCTGCTTTGGAATATGCACCATATGGGCCCGGTATATATTCCTAAAAAGGGCGACACCGTTTCCCTGACACCGGGTAACCTGGATCTTTATTCCAGAGCCATACAGGTGTTTGAGCAAAATCAACTAATAATAACAGACGAAAAGGTATGGTTGAACGGAGAACCAGCCACCCATTATACCTTTAAGTTGAATTATTACTGGGTTATGGGCGATAATCGTCCGCATTCCTTCGATAGCCGTTTTTGGGGTTTTGTACCCGAAAATCATATTATAGGCAAAGTTGAGAAAATTATTTTTTCGCGAGATATAAACAAAAAAGGTTGGATATATCACAGGAAAAACAGATTTTTGAAAGAGCTTAATTAAAATCGCGCCTGTATTTAAACGCTATTTGAAACGAGCAGGCCAAATGCACGTTTACACGGGCGTGTGGCTGAAGCTTTGGTATAAACGCGTGAGGAGTGTGATTGGCGGGTTACATCGAAACCAAGTTAATTCGAATGCCATTAAAGAATTAATCCTTTAATAAGGAAAATGCCATATATGAACAAATAATAATGAGATATGAAAAAGTCATTCTGGATATTGATGATTCTGGCCGTTTTTGTGGTTGTGTTTTCTGTGCAAAATGCTGACCCGGTAAGTTTTTCGATGTTAATGTGGAGGGGTGAGCTTTCGCTGGCCATTTTATTAATTTGCTCATTTATAATTGGGGCGGTGGTAGGAGCCTTATATTATGGAATAGCCATGCGACAGAAAAAGAAGAACAAAATGGAAGATGAAAGCGGAGATATCCCTTTTGAAAAGGAAGGACGAAGTATTAAAGATGACGGAATATAAGGCGCTGTTTACGATAGCCTATCTGCCACCGGTGCAATATCTGGCGCATATGATAGCTTCCGGTGGTGCAATAATTGAGAAGCACGATAATTATATTAAACAAACATACCGTAACCGCTGCGATATACTGGGTGCCAACGGAGCTATGTCTCTTACGGTGCCCGTGGCCAAGGGCAGGCGCTTAAAAGTAAAAACGAAAGATCTGGAAATATCGTATGACGAACGATGGCAGGCACTACATTGGCGGTCTATTGTGTCGGCTTACAACTCTTCACCCTTCTTTGAATATTACATGTCCGATTTTGAGCCTTTTTATAGCAAAAAATTTCGCTGGTTGTTTGATTTTAATATGGAGCTTCTATCGCTTATATTGAATTCGTTAGACGTTGATATATGTATTGAAACTACGGCCGAATATATTTCAAAGGACCGCCCATATATCTATGATTACCGCGAGATAATTCATCCCAAAAAAGCTTTTGATAAAGAGGATCCTGATTTTAAAATTTTAAAATATCGTCAGGTCTTTAACGAACGATTTGCGTTTGTCCCCAATTTGAGTGTCATCGACTTAATGTTTAACAAAGGACCCGAGGCCATCGACTATTTAGAGGATAGTTCCCTTCTCTGATAAGCCCTGTTTTCGGATTTTAGTGGAGAAAACTATTGGGGGGTAAAATTAAAGCGCCATCACTTGCGATTTAAACTCATTCAGTATGTTATTGTGGTCGAATGCAAGTTGCGGTAATTTGCTTAGCTCAAACCATTCTGCTTTGCTTGCATCATCTCCGGCCAATGTTTCCTTACACCTGGGTATAAAGGCATAAAACACCACTGAAATCGTCCTTCCTCTTGGGTCGCGATCTACCGCTCCGAATGTTTTAAATTGGTTTAAAGCAAGGTTTTCAATTCCCGTTTCCTCCTGTAGTTCGCGCAGGGCTGCCGTATGCAGATCTTCGTCCATATCTAAAAATCCACCCGGTAAGGCCCATTCTCCTTCAAATGGAGGATGCTTGCGTTGTATTAATAAAATCTTTGCCGGATCATCTGTAGTAACCAGAACAATGTCTACGGTTACAGCCGGGCGGGGATATTGGTAACTGAAACTCATTATTTTTCGGGAATAATTCGTTTTATCACTCTCAGTTTATGCGAGTACTTATTGGTGTCGCGGTTGTAAATACCCTGATGATCCAAGGTGTCTATTCTCACCTCGCCATAGGCATGAATAATAGTACCGCTACCCAGGCAGATACCCACATGCGATATGCTGCCTTCTTCGTTATCAAAAAAGGCCAGATCGCCCGCTTGTGCTTCTTCCACAAAGTTAATAATATTACCCTGTTCAATTTGCTGATACGCATCGCGAGGCAAGGCTATACCATTGATCTTGTATACGATTTGTGTAAGCCCCGAGCAGTCGATACCAAAATACGATCTGCCTCCCCAAAGATAGGGAGTGTGTAATAATGATGTAGCCACCTCTCTGATACCCAGCTCCTTTGAGGAAGGCAAGGGGCCGGAAACAAAATAGTCATTTTTGCCAATGGAAAAACTGTTCCGGTCGTGACCATTAAATACAATGCGGCTCCCGGCAGATATCGTAAGAGGAGCAGTACTTCCGTCTTTAACAATTTTTATTTTAGGGGTAGGCACCATCCATGCATCGGCATCTTTCCAAAGTTCATACTCTCTGTTACCCACAGAAAATACCAGTTTGGCATCTATCCATCCCTCGTAGCCGTCAAAATCCATTTTTATACGTGCCCACTTTTCTATCCTGTCAAGTACCATAAAGGTTTCACCAAACAGAATTTGCGTCACAAGTTCGGCAGCTTCTGAAGGTTCCTTTCGTACTGGAATAAAACTATATATGCTTATTGAACCGCTCATATGCTTTAAAATTTAGAGCTGCGAATATACCAAAATATACCAACACTAAAATTCGGGTGCTATAAATTTATCGTTATGCCTAAGTCAAACCCTTAATTTGTGATGGATTTTACGCATATTTGTTATTGTAATTAATTAGCTCTTAAATATGAACAAATATATTCAACGTTTAAAAAAATATTCGCAGGCATCATATAGGATTTTGCTGTTTGTTGCGGCTGCAGTTATTATCTCCACCCTTATGCCTCGCGAAAGCAAGTTTAGATACGAGTACAATAAAGGGGAACCGTGGAGGTACGAAATACTGATTGCCCCCTTTGATTTCAGGATTTATAAAACGCAACAGGAAATACAAGTTGAAAAAGATAGTATTTTAAAAAAGTTCAGACCTTATTTTATTTACGATACAGCTGTTGTAAAAGTGGCTCACCAGGAGTTTAGGTCTGTTTTTAGTAAAAACACATCCATTTATCGACAGAAATACCCTTTTTTAAATCTTAAAACCAACCTACCCGATAGTAGCCAAAGGGTAGTTCAAATGGTGGATACCATTCTCCAAAAGGTATATGCTAAAGGTGTTATTGAAATACCGGATGAATATGCCGACAAAAAAAATGAGTTGGAATTAATGTTGGTGTACGATAATTTGGCGGAACCCTTTATGGCCAATGAATTTTATACCCTACGGTCGGCATACAAGTATATTGTAAATGAGTTGGCCACAGGTCTGGCTTTCTCCACCGACGATTTTGATGCCATAGAAAATTTTATATCGGAGTTACCCATAAACGATTTCTTGCATACAAACGTCATTATGGATAAAGTCAGGACGCAAAGTAAAAAAGAAACGGCCCTGAAGAACCTGGCCCTTACTAATGGTATGTTAATGGCGGGACAGCGGGTGATCGAAAAAGGTGAAATAATTGACGAAGAGGGATTAAAAAAGTTAAATTCATATAAAAAAGAATATGAATCCAGGGTGGGTACCCTATCGCAGTATAATATTCGATATGCCGGTCAGGTGCTTGTTACCTCCATGTTTATGGCTAGTTTGTTTCTGTTTATATTTTTTTATCGAAAAGATGTGTACGGTAAGCTTAAGTATATCAGCTTTCTGCTGCTCATATTGTGCACCATTATAGTAATGGCTTTTTTATCGCACCGCATTCCAGATGTTTCCATTTACATAATCCCTTTCACTATTTTACCTTTGATAGTTCGAACATTCATGGACTCGCGGCTTGGCTTTTTCTTTAGTGTTATTGCCATTATTATGGCTTCTTTTTTTGCCGAAAACAGTGCCGAGTTTATTTTTCTGCAAATTCCGGCCTGTATTGCGGCCATATTTAGCTTGTATAAAATGGCACGTCGTGCCCAAATTGTTCGTTCGGCTATATTGATTTTTATAACCTATTCGTTGTTTTATACCGGTTTACATCTTATTCAGGATGGGGAGATACGAACTATTGATTATAATTACTTTATGTATTTCGCTATCAATGCTTTATTTATTTTGGTGCTGTACCCGCTCATCTATATATTCGAAAAGCTTTTTGGATTTGTATCAGATGTTACTTTGGTGGAGTTGTCGGATACCAATCATCCGCTGTTGCGAAAGTTGGCTGAGACAGCGCCGGGAACCTTCCAGCATTCTATTCAGGTGGGCAACCTGGCTCAGGAGGTGGCCTATAAAATTGGTGCCAATCCATTGTTGGTTAGGGCGGGAGCTATGTATCATGATATAGGTAAAACAGCTCATCCGCTTTATTTTACCGAAAATCAAATATCGGGGATCAACCCGCACGATAATATGGATTTCGAAAATAGTGCTAAAGTGGTGATTGATCATATTGAGGGAGGGGTAAAGATTGCACATAAACACAAGTTACCGCAAAAAATAATTGATTTTATTACTACGCATCAGGGTACTACCAAGACTAAATATTTTTACAACTCGTTTGCCAATAAATATCCCGATAAAGAAATAAACGAGGCCAACTTTAGCTACCCCGGGCCTACACCGTTTACCAAAGAGACCGCAATTTTAATGATGGCGGACTCCATAGAGGCAGCCAGCCGGAGCTTAAAGGAATATTCTAACGAAGCTATAGATAAGTTGGTTGAAACTATAGTGGATACCCAGATAGAGGAAGGCCAGTTTGTTAATGCCCCTATTACTTTTAGGGAAATTACTGAGGCCAAGGCAGTTTTTAAGGATAAATTAAAGAATATTTATCATGCACGTGTTGTGTACCCTAAGCTTAATAAGAAAAAAAAATAGCCGAAGGATTGGTGTTTGCTTAACAGTTATCAGTAAGCAGTAGTCCGTATTTAGTTTACAAGCTGCCAGCTGTATAAAATACGTTTAATGTAACAACTCTTGCAAATTGGAATCTTTCCCCTCCCATTTTTTGTGGGGGAGGGGTTGGCTTATAAAAAACTGTGAAAGTACCGTAATCAAGTTGCAGGGATGGGGAATAGCTGATTCTTGTACCCCCTGCTAAGCCTTGTTTACCTTAAACAGAGATACACTCTCCTTTAAAGTAGACGACAGTTCTTCCAATTTGCGCGCAGCAGTGCTGATTTCTTCTGAGGTAGAGGCATTGCGTTGCGTAATTTGGTTGAGTTGTTGTATGGCATTGTTAATTTGCTCAACTCCCGATACCTGTTCTTGCGAGGCGGTGGTTATTTCTTGCACCAGCTGTGCCGTTTTTTCAATTTCCGGAGTAATAAGTTTTAAGTTGTCATTAGCTTCTTTAGAGCTGTTGATGGTGTTTTGCGACGCCGTATTAATCTCATTGGCCGCTTGCTGGCTTTTCTCGGCCAGCTTACGCACCTCGGCTGCAACCACAGCAAAACCTTTGCCTTCCTGCCCGGCCCGGGCAGCTTCAACGGCGGCATTAAGTGCCAAAATATTGGTTTGTGAGGCAATATCTTCTATTATGGATATTTTTTCGGCAATGTGCAGCAGGTAATCGTTGGCCTGATTGGAGCTGTGATTGCTCAATTTTATGCCCTCTACCGCATTAACGGCAATATGTTCTGTTTGCCTGGAGTTGTCGGTGTTTTGCTGTATGTTGGCATACATTTCTTCCATCGACGACGAAACTTCTTCGGCAGCGGAAGCTTGTTCGCTGGCACCTTCGCTAAGACCAATGGACTCATCGGTCAGCTTTTTACTGGCGTCAACCATTTTATTGGTGCCCTCACTTATCTCTTGCACTACCTTTTTAATATTCCCCACCATGGTGTTTAAAGCTGCTGATAAACGACCTACCTCATCTTTGCTATTGGCTGCAAAAGTGACATCCAGATTGCCCTGAGCGGCTACTTCGGCTAACGCGATGCCATTTTCCAGCGGACGACTTATTGAGGTGGCAAGAAAGTAGCTGAGCGCAATACCAATTACAAGAACGGCAATTAAGGAGACGATGAGTATCTGTTTTTCGGTCTCCACAATAGCAGCACTTTTTTCGCCCATCTCTATCAGGTAATCCAAGCCAATTTCCGATGATTTACGAATTTCCCACATCAGCATTTTGGCCATTTCGTACTTTTTAAGTTCACGATGGCGTGTGTTAATATATTGCGCTATAAACTGAGAGGTGGAGCTGCTGATATCTTTCAAAATATTTTTTAGTTGTGTTGGCAAGCCATGCAGCGAGGCAATTTTGTCCACATCACTTTGTAATTGGGCTAATGTTACCACATTTTTTGTCTGCATGTTGCTAAGCAGGTCGGCGTGTAGTTTGTTGGCCCGGGCCAATGCGTTTTGTGTAGCATACGAGCCCGACCATTTGCCGGCATCCTGATTTAGCTGATTAAAAAGAATGTGAATAGCCTGCAGCTGTAACCCATTTTTTATTTCTTCATCCGCGTATTTTTTTTCTGTTTGGATGAATTCTTCCGAGAGTTCTTTTAGGCTGTTTAAGTTGGCTCCTCTGCTTTTTAAGTTGTTATCACTGGTGTCGGATAATGCAATTAAGTTTTGGAGAGCCTGGAAGTAACTATGAAGCTGTTGTTGTGACGTTTTACTGTAAAACACATTTCCCGATAAATCAAAAGCATTCATATTTCCCATGGCAAGCTCCCAAAAACGATCCATTTTGGAGGTTTCGTTTACCGATGGAATATACCTGTTAGATAAAGACTGTATTTCCTCGTCAACCTTTAACAAATTAATAAGAAGGATGGTACTCGAAATGATAGTTAATAGGATTACAATGCCAAAGCCAACTCCAACCTTGTTTTTAATTTTTAAATCTTTCCAGGACATAAGTTTCTTAAATTATTGTGCGTTATGGATAATGTAAAGGCGATTGCCACTAGGGTTGGTTTTGGACTTAAAAGCTGCAATGATATAAATTATTAATCGATTACCCATAGATATATGGGTCTTTATCAAAATTAATTATTTTTAACTTATAGCCGTCGGTTTATTTTAATTACATAAAAAAATGTTAGATTTGCAGCGCTTAGAACCTAGTACGTTTCTTACTTAAATTTGTTGCAATATGAACAGAAATATTTATTTAATAATTTCACTAGCCTTTTTGTTGTTTACAGCTTGTAAACAAAAAGAACAAATAACCATAGGTTTTTTATATCCGTCGGAGGTGACGGAACGCTATAATAAGGAAAGTAGTTATTTCAAAAACTACTGTGCCACGCAAGGTGTTGAGGTGATTATTAAAACAGCCTCCAATGATGAATCAATACAGCTTGAATTGGCTAACGAAATGATAGAACAGGGGGTAGATGCTTTGGTATTGATAGCCGCCAATATTAACACTGCGGGTGCAATTGTGCGCAATGCACACGCCGAGGGAATCCCTGTGATGGCCTATAACCGTATGATAAAAAATAGCGAGGTGGATTTTTTTGTAGCCAGCAACAACGATCTTATCGGAAAAGCTATGGTGGATGGAATTTTAAAAGAAAAACCATCCGGAAACTTTGTGATATTGGGGGGCGATAAATTTGATAAAAATGGAGAAGATCAATATGCTGCGGTAAAAAAATACCTAAAACCCAAGGTGGAAAGTAAACAGGTAAATATCGTTTACGAAACCTATATTGAAAAGTGGGATCGTGATATTGCTTCATTCGAGATGGAAAAAGTGTTGCAGTTGTATGGTGATGATATAGATGCTGTTATAGCCGGCTTTGATGGGATGGCAACCGGTGTGATAGACGTGCTTGAAAGTTATGGTTTGGCGGGCAGTGTTGCTGTTTCCGGACAGGATGCGGAGCTTACAGGTTGTAGAAATGTGATTGCAGGTAAGCAAACAGTTACTGTTTTTCACCCTTTAAAAACCATTGCCGAAAAAGGTGCTCAGGTGGCAATTGAAATGGCTAAAGGTAAAGGCCTGGATGCTTTTGTAAACAGCACAGAATATAATGGCTTAATTGATGTACCCACGCACAGAGTTAGTTCTATTGCTGTTAATAAAAATAACATTGAAGAAGTGTTGGTGGGGTCCGGTTTTTATACAAAAAAGGAATTGTACGGAGAATAAGCATCAAGGAACGTGCGTAGCCTGCCCTATTCATAAAGTTTTATGAATAGGGTAACCAAGGGCTGATTCACGCTAAGCTGGAGCTTATTTTGAAAGCCGCGATTTTTAACATATGCGGGGCATATTCTGCACCTTTTTATCAGGCGATAAACGTGTAGCGTCAAACACATTTACACCCTTAAATCTTCACACCGTATACCCTTAAGTCGAATGCTACTGCTCCAGTTTCTCCCTAATTTTTTCTTCTATTTCGGCCGTTAGTTCTTTAATGTCTCTTCCTTTTGGATTGATAGCTGCCAGCGCATTAAAAGATAATTTTGTGCCGATCTGTAATGGGTACGAACCGCGTTTAGTGAGTCTGCTGTTACCGTCAATTACAAGTGGCACTATCATGGCTGATGGGGCTGTTTTTATCAATGCCGCTATGCCGGGGTGTTGAAACTTACCAACTGTACCTGTTTTGCTGCGGGTGCCTTCGGGGAAGATGCTGGCACTATATTTTTCCTTTTCAATGTGCCGACCCAGTTTGGCAATCTCCATCATCGACTGCCTGCCGTTTTTACGATCGATCAGTGCCGAACCTCCATGGCGGAGATTATAAGAAATACTTGGAATGCCCTTGCCCAGTTCTTTTTTTGAAACAAATTTAGGATGATGCTTTCTGAAACCCCAAACAATGGGAGGGATGTCAAAAGTACTTTGATGGTTGGAAACAATAATAAGTGGACAGTTTTGCGGAAGGTCTTGGAAGCCTGTGAACCGTATGCGCGCACCAACAATTCCAAGCCCATAAAGTAAAAGATAGTTAAGTAGATCAACTGCTTTTTTACGGAGTTGGTATCCTCCTAAAGCATTACATATAACCTGAATAACATGAAAAATAGCCAACAGAACACCAAAATATATCCAGTAGATGGCAGATAATAGATACGAAAAAATAATCATATGCTTGCACAAAATTGTTAAGCTGCAAAGAAACAATAAATAGCTTAATTATTTGAATTATTACGTGTAAAACAATATATTGCGTAAAATAATTTTTATTTTTTGTTAACTATAAATTCCGTTCGATCTTTGATACGATTCAAAAAAATAGGCTTTCAGCTTCAGTTAATTTTGGTTGTATTGGTTCTATCTGTCATCGCAGGTTTGGGCTTCGCACATTATACATCAGTTAAAAGATCTTTATTTAGTGATTTCCGGAACAATTATTTACACGCTGTTTTAATAGCAACGCAAAGTGGATTTCAGGCTACCTTGCAGCGGGCTATAGAAACTTCCGTTACATTGGCCGATGATCCGGTCGTGTTGTCTTGGTTCAAGGGTGGCGAAAAGAACGATGAGTTAAAGGTTTTGGCCCTGAAACGTTTAGATAATTTACAGAAAGAGTATGGCTATCAGGCAGTATTCGCTGTAAACAGTATAACCAATAATTATTGGAGCTCCGATTATCGTTTATTAAATGTTATATCTAAAAACGATGCCAATTATGAATGGTTCTTTGATGCCATTGCCAAAGGTATTAAAGTGTCGATAAATTTTGATTATGACCGTGATTTAAATCAAACAATGTTGTTTGTGAATGTTTTAATGGGTCAGGCCAGAAATCCTATTGGGGCAGCCGGTGTAGGGGTAGATATCTCGATTTTAATGGAGGAATTTCATGAGCATCAAATAGCCGAAAACAGTTGTTTTTGGTTGTTGGATAGTGTGGGTACCGTTAAAGTTTCGTCGCGAATTGATGAAATTAATCGGCCTCTTAGTTTGCAGCTGCCACCTGATCAGTTAAATGAAATATTGCAAAGTGACAGCTCGTTTGTTATCTCAAATGCCCGGGTGGATAACAAAGGGGTTGAGTTAGCCGGCGTGCCTTTGGGCAATACACGTTATAAAGTACTAATGTTAGTGCCCAATGACGAATTGTTTCCTGTGCTCGGGGTTATTAAACGACAGACCTTAATATTTAGTGTAATATTTATAATCCTTACTGTTTTTATTGTCCGGTTAGTGTCGCGCCGCATTATTACACTGCCTTTATTGCGCCTTAAAAGGCAAAGTGAGTATTGGGCGCAAGGCGATTTAGATATCGATTGCGACGATTATTTGATAAACCGAAAGGATGAAATTGGTAGTCTGGCAAGTTCCTTTGAAATAATGCGAAAACATTTGGCCAATAATATTGCCCAGCTAAATAGGATGAATAACGACTTGACCCTGGATAAGCAACAATTAAAGCATATTAATGAGCAATTGAATGTAGCCTTAGATAAGGCCTCTGAAAGTGAGCGCCTCACGCAATCGTTTCTGGCCAATATTAGTCACGAAATTCGTACGCCAATGAACAGTATTATGGGTTTTTCGCAGTTATTGCTGGAACCGGATATAAGCGCTAAGGATAGAGAGAATTATATTGGTGTTGTGATGAAAAGTGGGAAACAACTTCTCTCCATTTTGGATAGCATAATCAATTTGTCGAAGATTGAAGCGGGAGTAATAAAAGCCAATTGGAAAAAGGTAGATGTATGTGCTTTGGTGCACGATACCACGAATATTTATCGCGTTTTGGCACAAGAAAAAGGACTAAAAGTAGTTTGTGATTGGTCTTGTAATGATAAGCAATCCATGCCAATATTATCCGACGCAACCCTTATTCAGATGGTGCTTAACAATTTAATTGCCAATGCGATAAAATTTACTGATAAGGGGCAGGTAAAGATAGGATGCTACAAAGGAAAAAACGCTGTAATTGTTTTGGTTGAGGATACCGGAATAGGAATAGCAGCAAAGGATAAAAAAAATATTTTTGAGCCTTTCCGACAAATAGAACGAATCCATTTTGGTAAGTCAAGCGGCGCAGGCTTGGGTTTAGCCATTGTTAATAAAATAGTAACCATCCTCGGCGGAAAAATTACGGTAGAATCAACATTGGATAAAGGTTCTGTTTTTAGGGTAGAACTGCCTGATAATAAATATAAATAATGCTTACCTCTTGTCAAGTATAATTAGGCGGCCTCACCCGGTATGGTTTCTTGCCGTTGTTTTATCCGGCATTCGACTCAACGGCCAGCAGGCTTTCCAGGCGCTCTATTTGTTTGTTTTTATTTACCTCGCGTAGGTTTTGTGCAGTATCTGTATAGTATTGATGCTTTTTAATAAAGTTGAGCTGTTTTTGGTTCCACTCACTAAAAGAGGCTACCATACCTCTCACTTTCAGCTCTTGATACAGCATATTGGATACCGGTATAAAGTCTGCACGCCCCAGATAGTCCAGGTCTGAATCGCAAATAACTTTCTCTAAAATATTTTGTGGGTCCGACGGAAATCGAGTGGCCATAATCAAATGGCAAACCTTTTCGATTACTTCACTTGAATATTTATATTTGGACAACATTTTTTTGGCTATTATGGTGCTGTGAAGTTCATGGTCGTTGTAACTTATCATGTGTCCCGAGTCATGAAATAAGGCGGCTAATTTAAGCGTCAGTATGTCTTGCTCGTTCAAGCCTTCAGCCCAGCCTATAAGCTCTACTTCAGTAATTACGTCAATAGTATGTTTTATATTGTGGTAAAAAAGGTCGTCCGGAAGGCTCTGCTCCATCATATCTAATACCACTTCTTGTATGTCCAGGAATTGTATCAGTGAAAACTTAATATCAAAATCCTTGTTTTTATTTTGCTTGTTTTCCGGATCCACAAAATTTGGTAAAAAACCGCTTACAGAATAAGTTTCCATCAGCCCTTTGTATTTAACGGGCATTTGTCCCGAGGGATGGCATTGAAAAAATTCTTTCACCAGCTCATAGGTCATGGCAGATATATTAATCTTGCCCGAGGCGGCTGCTTTGCTTAATCGGCTGGTAAAATTAATGGCATGGCCGGAAAGGCGGTATGGTGCCCACTTTTTTCCGGTGGGTTCGGCCAGCACAGGGCCGGTATGTATACCAATACTCACCTCCCAAAAAGCACTGTTGTTTTCGCCCCCGTTAATAGTGATGGCCGCGTGTTGGATTTCAAAAGCTGCCAGAATAACCTCAATAGGATTGGTTCGGTTCTCCTCAAGCATACCGCCACCATAAATGAAGGTGTCGCCTACTGTTTTTATTTTTATAATGCCATGTTTTTTGGCAATAGCGTCCATAGCCCGATGTAATTCATCTAATTTATCCATTAGTGCCAGCGCATTGGGGCTATCATTTAGCTTGTTAAAGCCTTCAATTGAAGCATAAAGCAAGGAGGCTCTGTTGAATCGATGGACTTTCTTTCGCGGCTTGGCAACTTCCTCATCGTCAAAAGTAAAATCAGAAAGCAAACTAAGGTACTTATCGTTTTGCTTTTGAATAAAATTGTATCTCGCCACAATTTCATTCATCTCACGATTAAGCTCCTTATTCCTATCGGCTAGCTTAAAAATTCTATTAATATATAGTTCAATATTATCCATTTGATTCGTATTCCCCTCTTATACTTTTTTATTTATATTCTATTACGGCGTATGGTGAGATAGGTTTTATAATATATACATTTTAACATCAATCTTGATATTTAATATTTGAATATCTGTTTTTTGATGACAAAAGGAGCTGTTCACATATTAAAATTCCTCCTGTTTGAACAATTAGGTCTATAAACTAACGATTGCTATCCAATTGATGATAAGCTGTTGTCAGCATATGGATTAACATATAGTTGTTTGATGCTTAGGCAGCGCAAACAGGCAGATGAGGTTTTTTTGTACTGCTAGGCGTCTTTTTCAACCGTTAAGTCTTCTGTACAGAGGCTACAACACAACAAATGTAAGCTACGCTCTCGTACGCTTTAGCTTCTATGACAGCGTTTTGTCGGAGAAACTTGACGACACGCGGAAAAGGATTAATTAATCGGTATCGAACATACTCATGTGGTGAAAATCCCCCGAAGCCTCTGTGCCAACAATACGGTGGCTTTTGCCATTGCGGGAATCTTACTGCTAAGTTGTGTACAATCTTACGAATCAAGTATGGATCTTTTAGGATTAAAATGCTCACCTAACTATGGATAGGCTTTTTTTCTTTGTAACAAGTGCAATAAAAAACGACATCTTACCTGAAATTCCATTCCTGATATAAAACGCGTGCCTTAGTTGTAGTGTTCCTTAATTTTGCCGAATATTAAGGCGGATGCTAAAAAAACATGATATTAAAGTATTGATTTTATAACGGTTTATCCAAGTTAAGCGTTTTTATAAAAAAACACACTAATGTAGGATCTAAACAATACAAAATAATAAGATATTTCTCTGGCTACTACATGCTAAGTCTTGATTCCATAATCAAAATCTTCTGTTATACCTAAGGTGGTGAACTTGAATGTTACAACAGGGAAATTATAAGACTTAAACGGATAGGGATGAATTAAATAATAGGTCTTCAATTTTCTGAAGCCTGCTTTCCAGCGAGCTCTCTGCGCTCAACCATTGGATGTTAAAGCCGCTGCGCTCCATTTTTCGAAACCAGGTCATCTGTCTTTTTGCAAACTGGTGTATCGCAATGTTTAAGCGTTCAAACATTTGGGCATAGCTGATTTCGCCTATAATGTATTGTGTTACATATTTATATTCTAAACCATAATAAATAAGATCTTTGGGGTTTACGCCCGAATCTAAAATGCCTTCTACCTCGTCTGTCATACCTTCCTGAAGTCTCTCTGTTAGGCGTTTGGTTATTTTTTTGCGTCGCAGCTCTCTTTCTATATCAACTCCTATTATCAGAGGGTTTAATTGGGGCAGCTTCACTTCTATTTGTGGATTATCCTGGTAGTAGACCTCAATTTCGATGGCTCGTATAGCTCGTTTCTTGGTGTCTACTTCGGTGGTATTATGCAAACGCTTCATCGATTGTAATAGCTCTGTTAGTTCCGCTAATGATTTATTTTCTAAATCTTCGCGAAGTTGGGGGTTAGACGGAACCTGTATCATTTTAAAACCGCTGAGCACTGCCTCAATGTACATTCCTGTACCTCCGCACATAAGCGGAAACTTATTTCTGTCGCGGATATCTCCAAAAGCCTTAAAAAAATCACGTTGGTATTCGTATACATTGTATTTGTAGCCGGGTTCGGCAATGTCAATCAAATGATACGGTACATGCTGTCCATTTACTATATATTCATCGTAATCTTTTCCGGTGCCCAGGTTCATGTGTTTGTACACTTGTCTGGAATCGGCACTGATTATTTCTCCGTTTATATGATGTGCCAAAGAAGCGGCCAGTGCAGTTTTACCGCTTGCCGTGGGACCCAATACAACCACCAAATTATACTTATTGCTATGCCGCATATCTTAAATGACTCAAATTTTTATACATTTGTTTTACAAATCTAATTATTTTGGGGCATTTTGTTTTTATAAATGCCGATTAAATAAGGATATCATGAGCGCAAACAATATACCAGAAAGCATGAGTGCAAAATACAGAGATTTATTTGTCCGCACCAAAAATCTTATCGTAACACCTAAGCAGGAGTGGCAGGCTATTTTTAACGAAAAATCGGATGCGAACATGATTCTCGCAAATTATGTTTTGCCTTACATCGGGGCTCTATCGCTATTGAGTTTTGTGAGCCATCTGGCCTCCCATTCAAGCTATCCGTTCGAGTCAGCACTAAAACAGGCTGTGCTGTTGTTTACTTCCTTTTTTTTAGGACTCTATGTTACCTATTTTATCACCATTAAACTAATTCCTAAATTTACGGTTAAAACCTATGCGAGCGATATAAAAATACTGGCGTACAAACTAACGGCATACAGCTCGCTGATTTTATATCTGGTTAAGATAAGCACAGCACTTATTCCGCAAATATATTTTTTACATATACTGGGTTTGTATGTAGCTTATCTGGTGTGGCTGGGTTCCGGCAAATTGGGCGAATTTGAATCGATAGACTTGAGGATTGTTTTTTCGATAATCGTAAGTGTATTGTTGTTGTTTGTTCCTTATTTTTTGTTGAGGATATTTGTCAACTTTATTCATATCTAATTTGTCGCAAAAAGGAAGATACAGCCGTAGAATAACCAATGCTATTTAATAATTATGCAGAAGCAAAATAAATTAAACATACGTAATAAAAAAGCATATTTCGATTACGATATACTCGAGAAATATGTGGCCGGAATTCAATTGTCGGGTACCGAGATAAAATCCTTGCGTTTGGGTAAGGCCAGCTTAGTAGAGGCATATTGTTATTTTGTAAAAAACGACCTTTGGGTAAGGGGCTTTAATATTGCGGAGTACTTTTTTGGTACCTACAACAACCATTTGCCTCTACGCGAACGGAAGCTCCTTTTAAATAAAAAAGAACTTCAAAAGCTTCTGCGGAAGACCAAAGAATCCGGATTGACTATTATCCCGCTTAAAGTTTTTATAACAGAAAAAGGATGGGCAAAGATGGAAATTGGCCTTGCGAAAGGAAAAAAGAGCCACGACAAACGGGAGACACTAAAAACAAAAGATGCCAAAAGAGAAATGGACAGAATAAAAAAAATGCACTAAGCAGCTAAGGGGTTCTCAATCGAAAGATTAATAGATAGGGAATTGCTGAAATAGCCTATGTATTTTATTTAATCCACAGCGCTTTAATTTCAAACGCTAAGCGTTAACCCGTAAGCGCTAACCCGTGGTTTTTAAAAGCAATTCATTCACTACATTTGCATACTTATTATTATTTGGGATGAAAAAAGACATTGTGCTTAGGCTGACACCACAAGAAGCTTCGAGCGAAAAATACTACAAGCACATTGTAGCCAAAAAAATGAAGGTACACCCCGATAAGATTACCTCCATACGGGTGCGTAAACGCTCTATTGATGCTCGTCAGCGTCAGGTTATGGTTCAGCTACACCTCGTAGCGTTTGCTAATGTGCCGGCTCCCGAAAAGGAGCTGGTTCAATTTGAATATCAAAATGTATGCGATAAAACCGAGGTGCTGGTGATAGGTGCGGGACCGGGTGGGCTATTTGCTGCGCTGCGCTTGATAGAGCTGGGATATAAACCAATAGTATTGGAGCGGGGTAAAGAGATAAGCGAACGTAAAAAAGACCTCGCACTACTGAACAGGAACAACCCCGTTAATCCGGAATCGAATTATGCTTTTGGCGAAGGAGGTGCAGGAACCTTTTCCGATGGTAAATTGTATACCCGAAGTACAAAACGTGGCGATTTTAATAAGGTGCTCAATGTATTCCGTTTCCATGGGGCACAGGAAGAAATACTTATTGACGCCCATCCGCACATAGGAACCGATAGATTGCCCGGAGTAATAAAAAAAATGAGGGAATCGATTATTGAGGCAGGTGGCGAAGTGATGTTCAATGCCACTGTAACCGATATAATTATAGAGGATTTAGCGGCCAAAGGAGTAAGGCTTGCCGATGGTTCCCGTATGTTGGCCGAAGCTGTTGTGCTAGCCACAGGTCATTCAGCTCGAGATGTATATACCATGCTGCACGATCACGCCATTAAGCTGGAGGCCAAGACCTGGGCAATGGGCGTTCGCGTAGAACACCCGCAGGAGCTGATAGATCAGATACAATATCATACACCCGAAGGTAGGGGTGAATATTTACCTGCGGCAGCCTATAATTTTTCCTGTCAGGTGCAGGAGCGAGGTGTATACTCTTTTTGCATGTGCCCCGGTGGATTTATTGTTCCGGCCATGACCGGCGAAAACGAAATGGTGGTCAACGGCATGTCACCGTCCAAGCGTAATTCACCGTATGCCAATTCAGGGATAGTAGTGGAGGTTCGTCCGCAGGATATTCCCGATGAGTATAAAAAGAACGGCGTATTGGCGGGTTTAGCCTATCAAAAAGAAGTGGAACGCTTGTGTTATATTAATGGGGGTAAAAATTTGATAGCGCCTGCACAGCGCCTTGCAGATTTTGTTGATTCGCGCCTGTCCTTCGACTTACCATCTACATCCTATGTGCCGGGTACCATATCGTCGCCTTTGCACATGGTGCTCCCAGAGGCCATTAGTAGAAGACTACAGGGAGGCTTTATTGAATTTGGCAAATGGGCCAAGGGTTTTTTGGATCCCGAAGCCATAATTTTGGGAACGGAATCGCGAACATCGTCGCCTGTGCGCATACCGCGCCATCCGCTCACCCTGCAACATGTGCAAATAAGAGGCTTGTTCCCTTGCGGCGAAGGGGCCGGTTATGCCGGTGGAATAGCCTCATCGGCCATCGACGGCGAAAAATGTGCCGAGGCAGTGGCGCGAATGCTGGACTAGTGTTTGCGTGTGAGAATGCGCACGCCCACTGGAGAATTGGGCAATAGTTCAACATGCTATTATTATTTGTACATTATTGCAGTTGAGCTTGTTTTATGAGCCGTAATCCTTTTCGATTACAACTTAATGGGTGGGTGAAAACTTGATAAAGAAGTGGAATTCAATACCTGTAAAATGGTTTTAATCCGCGATGTGGATGCATCCGACACTGAATATCAGATGCATACTACCCACATGGTGCAAATTAATTATCGCCACTCGCTTTTCTTCTAAACTCGGACAGTACAATACCGGTAGCCATAGATACATTCAACGATTCGGAATGATCGGGATATTCTGAAAATGAGGGGATAAGAAGTTTTTTATCGATCTGCTGTGCAATGGTCGGCGATATGCCTTTTCCTTCGTTACCCATAACGATAATGCCTTTGTTAGTAAGTTTTTCTCCGTAAATATTTTCTCCATCTAAGCTGGTGCCATATATCGGGATTTGATTCTCCTTTTGCTCTGCTAAAAAAGTAGTCAAGTCGGTATAATATATGGCAACACGCGCAATGGCTCCCATGGTGGCCTGCACCACTTTGGGATTATAGGCATCTGCTGTATTCTTTGAGCAAATGATGTGTTTTACTCCAAACCAGTCTGCCAAGCGGATAATGGTGCCCAGGTTACCGGGATCTTGTATGTCGTCTAAAGCCAGCGTCAGCCCTTTGTGTACTGTATGAGGATCAAGCGTGTTTTGGGGTATCTGGCAGAGTGCAATAATAGTAGATGGGCTTTTTAGTTGTGTTATTTTCTTTAATTGCTGTTCTGTTATTTTTATACAAGGTAAGCCAGGGGGAAGTTGAGATATAGATGTAAAACTTTCGCTAACAAATAATTCTATCACTTTTATATTGGATCGAATTAAATCCAACACCAGTTTTTCGCCTTCTGCAATAAACAGTTGATTTTGTTCCCTGTATTTTTTTTTGGTTAGGGAGTTAATAAGTTTTATTTTGCTTTGGCTGATCATTTTAAAAATATAGTTGCATACAAATTTACTTAATGTCAATGTATTTAGATATTTTTGCTAAGCTAAATCAAATCGGGAATAAGTATAACTAATTTTGTCGGCACTAAAATATACTTTTAACAACAAAAGGTAAACAGCAATTGAAATATTTAATTTATTATATACTTTTATTCACCCTCTGGATGACGGTGGCTTGTAGTTCGGTAAAAAATGTACCCGAGGATGCTTATCTGTTAAAAAGAGCGCAGGTAAAAAATAATCCACGGAGTATATCAAAAGATCGTTTTAAGCCTTTTATAAAACAAAATGAAAACCTGCGTATTTTCGGCATCCTTAAATTCCATTTAGGACTGTACAATCTGGCCGGAAGCGATACCACCAAGGGGTTGAACAGATGGCTCCGCCGTGTGGGGGAAGCCCCCGTTTTATACGACTCTTTGCAGGCGCGTCAATCGGCCGGATATATTGAAACATTTTTAAAAAATAAGGGGTATTTTCATGCGCACGTGCATGATAGTTTGGTGCCTGTATCCAAAAAAAAAGCGAAGGTAGTATACAATATACAAGCGGGTAACAGATTTAAAATAAACCAGATTAATTATGGTTCGGAAGATACGGTGGTGGGTAAGCTGGTCATCGAAAATCAAAAAAACAGCCTTCTCAAAGAAGGAAGACCCTTTGATGTGGCGGTGCACGATGCCGAACGGCAGCGTATTACCCATCAGCTGCGTAATATGGGGTACTATAATTTTTCGAAAGAATTTATCTACTATAGGGTAGATAGTTCAATAGGGGATTTTTTGGTTAACGATTCCATAATTATAAAAAATCAGCATCGGGAACTGTATCGTGGTAAGGATACCACTTATGCACACAATACGTACCGGATAAAGGATGTGTTTTTCAGGATGGGATACGATACCCACAGAGCCCTGAGTCAAAAAGATGATTATTTTGAGCTGTTTGATACCCTGCAAATTAACAATTGCCATTTTTTGTATGTAGATAAAGTAGAGGTTAACCCCGATGTACTTTACAATTCAAGTTATATTTTACCGGGACAGCTTTTTCGTGCCGATTTGGTGGATCGAACACAATCCCTCCTTTCAAGTTTAAAATTATACCGCTATGTGAATATCCGTTTTGAGGATGCCTCGCCCCCTGATACAGCCAATGCCAACAGTAAATGGTTAGATTGTCATATTCAGCTGATTCCGGCCAAACATCAATCTTACTCCATCGATATCGAAGGGATAAACTCATCAGGAAACCTTGGTGCGGGAGGTAATTTTAAGTATCAACATAAAAACTTGTTCAAGGGTGCCGAGGAATTTAGTTTTAGTTTTGGAGCATCTATGCAAAATCAGAACAACCGCCAGGGACTTTCTTTTAGTACTATAGAAATTGGGGGAGAGAGCGATATCGTTTATCCAAAATTTTGGATGCCATTTAAAATTCCACGTTTCAGGCAAAGGTATAATCCTAAAACGTCCTTATCGTTGGCATACAGTTATCAGCGACGCCCGGATTACACACGCACCATTGCCAACGGAAAAATAAGTTACCTTTGGAAGGCCAATAAGCACACCACTCATGTAGTAACACCCCTAAGTGTCAATTTGGTACGTATGCCCGTTGTGGAAGTAGATTTCTGGAATTTGATTAAGGATACCTATTTGCGATTTTCGTACGAAGATCACTTGATTTCAAGCACAGCCTATTCCATTGTCTATAACGAGCAACAGTTCGATCAGCGTAAAAATTTTTGGTATGCCAACTTAAATGTTGAAGAATCCGGTAATGTGCTCGATTTGGCTGCCCGGGCCTTTGGCAAAAAAGTAACTTCTACACCCAACGAAAACGGAAGTACCGACACTTATTATGAAGTAATGGGTATCCGGTATGCACAATTTGTTCAAAGTAATATCGATATTCGATACCATCATTACCCAAGCCGTATCAGTAGCATGGCTTACCGTTTTTATCTCGGTGTAGGTTATCCGTATGGTAACTTAGCTGTGCTGCCCTTCGAAAAGAGATATTTTGCCGGTGGAGCCAACAGCATACGCGCCTGGCCGGTACGTGGTTTAGGTCCGGGTTCGTATAACGACCCTAATGCCAGTTATTATAATCAAACGGGAGATATAAAATTGGAGATGAATGCAGAATATCGCTTTAAGTTGTTCTGGGTACTCGAAGGGGCACTTTTCTTGGACGTAGGTAATATTTATACCATCCGAAAGGATATAAGCCCCGATGAGAACGCCTTATTTAAGTTTAAAAATTTCACCGACAAACTGGCCGTAGGAACGGGTCTGGGATTGCGTTTTGATGTAAAATATTTTGTTTTTCGCTTTGATACCGGATTAAAATTGCGCGACCCGATGGATATACCCCGCGATGAACTTAACCCCAATGGCCCCTTGCGTAATAAGTGGATTATGGGAAGCAGACCATACACCTGGGATGATGTAGCCTTTAATTTCGCCATTGGTTATCCATTCTAAGTGTAAGTATTGCTTAAGTTGATATTATTAAAAATTGCTTATTACTGCACTAATTAGTTTTATTTTGTACTTTTGCAATGATTTTAGTGGGATTAGCTTTAGGTGTTGTATTTTATAAGTTAATGCAGGCATAAAATCGCGCAGATCCTTTTTCGTTATAAATAATAATCATTTATTAAATATGTATCGGTTATCTATATTTATTGGGTAACTAAATTTTAAATAATAGACACAATGAAACAAAGAGTTTTAGATGTAGTAAAACCCGGTGTTGTTACCGGCGATGATGTGAGTAAATTATTCAAAGTTGCAAAGGACAATGGCTTTGCTCTTCCTGCAGTTAATGTGGTAGGTAGCGATTCTATCAATGGTGTTTTGGAAGCTGCAAAACTTGTTAACTCACCTGTAATTATTCAGTTGTCCAATGGTGGTGCTGCCTTTTATGCAGGTAAAGGAATTGGTCTTCAGGGGCAGCAAGGTCCTATATTAGGTGCCATTGCAGCCGCTAAACATGTTCATGAGTTGGCCGAGGCTTATGGGGTTCCCGTAATTTTACATACGGATCATGCAGCAAAAAAATTGCTCCCTTGGATCGACGGTCTTTTGGATGCTGGCGAAAAGCATTTTAAAGAAACCGGAAAACCTCTTTTTAGCTCTCACATGCTCGATCTATCCGAAGAGCCATTGGAAGAAAACCTGGCGATCTGTAAAAAGTACTTCGAGAGAATGAAAAAAATAGGTATGACCATTGAAATTGAACTCGGTATAACCGGCGGAGAGGAAGATGGTGTGGACAATACAGATGCTGATACATCACTGCTGTATACACAACCCGAAGAAGTTAATGAGGCTTATGAAGTATTAAGTTCGGTAGGATCTAACTTTACTATTGCGGCATCCTTTGGTAATGTACACGGGGTGTACAAGCCGGGTAATGTGGTGTTAACACCAAAAATTCTGGATAACTCGCAAAAATTCATTGAGAAAAAGCACGGTTTATCTAACAACCCTGTAAATTTTGTTTTCCACGGTGGATCCGGATCTTCATTAGAAGAAATACGCGAGGCAATCGGATATGGTGTTATCAAAATGAACATCGATACCGATACGCAGTGGGCAACCTGGGATGGTGTTCGCAAGTTTGAGGCCGAGAATCATGATTATCTGCAAGGACAAATCGGTAACCCCGATGGCGACGATAAACCAAATAAAAAATACTACGACCCACGTAACTGGTTGCGTAAAGGACAAGTATCTTTGGTTGAAAGAATGAAAATTGCTTTTAGCGATTTAAATTGTGTGGATGTATTGTAATAAAAAGCAATAATCAAAATAGAAAAGCCCGCATCATTTTTGGTGTGGGCTTTGTTTTTATTTTCATTTTTAGTTTTTTTACGCCCTTAATTTAAAGGTATGGATCAAAAAAGGGATGGTTTTAGTAATAAATTTGGGGTAATTGCGGCGGCAGCGGGTTCGGCTATCGGGCTGGGTAATATTTGGCGCTTCCCATATGTGCTGGGCGAAAATGGCGGAGGTGCCTTTTTGTTGATTTATTTATTTTTTATTGTAGCTATTGGTGTGCCTGTATTGGTTTCGGAGCTTCTGATTGGCCGCATGTCGCAACGGGGCGTTTTTGGGGCGTTTAGAGTGTTGGCGCCGGATTTCAAGTTTTTTAAAGTAGTGGGAGTAATGGGGGTAGGTGCGGCTTTTCTTATCCTATCGTTTTACGCTGTAGTGGCCGGTTGGACCATTGAATACACCTTTTTGGCCACCGCAAACCAACTAGGCGACAAATCACCGCCACAGTTGGCCTTCCTCTTCAACGAATTTTCAAACTCCTTTTGGCGTCCCTTGTTTTATATGATTGTATTTATGTGCCTTACCGCTGCAATTGTTGTGGGAGGTGTAAAAAACGGGATTGAAAAATACAGCAAGATACTAATGCCTGTTTTGCTGCTTATCATTGTTATGTTATGTATTAATTCGGTATCGCTCAATGGAGCCATGCAGGGCCTCTCCTTTTTGTTTCAACCGGATTTTAGTAAAATTAATAACGACGTAATTTTGGAAGCCCTTGGGCAAGCCTTTTTTTCGTTGAGCTTGGGTATGGGCATTATTGCTACCTATGGCTCTTACGTACAAAAAAAAGAGAACCTTTTACAAACGGCCATTAGCGTTTCATTTGCCGACACCCTGATTGCCATTTTGGCCGGGGTAGCTATATTTCCGGCGGTTTTTGCTTTTGGCATTCAACCCGATGCCGGACCGGGATTGGTATTTGTAACTTTACCCAATATATTTAATCAAATGATGGGGGGCTATTTTTTTGCAGTAGCTTTTTTTGTTCTCTTGTTTATTGCAGCCTTAACATCCTCAGTATCTTTGCTTGAAGTGGTGGTGGCCTACATAACGGAGGAATTAAAATTAAAAAGAAAAAAAGCCACCTTTCTTGCAGCATTCCTTATTACAGTATTCGGAATGTTTTGTGTGGCTTACCCCATATTGTTTACCAGCTTTGAGTGGACGACTTCAAATATTTTGCTACCCCTGAGTGGCGTACTCATCACTATTTTTGTGGGATGGTTTATAGGAAGCAGGAAAACCAAGGCCGAACTGGAGTCCCACGGCAGAAGCGTAAAGTCCATAAGCATTTTGATGATTATATTAAAAATCTTTGCCCCTATAGCCATAGCACTGGTGTTTTTAGACAACCTGAATATAATTTAAAATTAAACAAACGTGAACAACAGAGATGGCTTTAGCAGTAGATTTGGTATCATTGCGGCTGCAGCGGGTTCGGCCATAGGGCTGGGTAATATATGGCGTTTCCCTTATGTGCTGGGCGAAAATGGAGGCGGAGCTTTCTTTTTGTTGTACCTCGCATTTATAGTAGTAATTGGTGTGCCGGTTATGTTGTCGGAACTGATTATCGGTAGGCGTGCCCAAAAAAGTATTTTTGGTGCCTTTAAGGTTTTGGCTCCGCAGCATGGCTTTTTTCAGCTTATTGGGATTATTGGCGTAACAACCGCCTTTTTAATTTTATCTTTTTATTCAGTGGTAGCAGGCTGGACCGTAGAATACACCCTACTTGCCCTGGGTAATCAAATGGCCGATAAAACGCCTTCACAGTTAGCAGGACTGTTTACTGACTTTTCTACCTCGGTTTGGCGACCTATTATTTATTTGGTTGTTTTTATGGCGCTAACGGCGGCTATTGTTATTGGAGGAATTAAAAATGGCATTGAAAAATATGCTAAAATCCTTATGCCACTTTTGTTGGTCATTATACTTATTCTGTGCCTTAAGTCGCTTTCGTTAGAAGGGTCGGGCGAGGGGGTCTTGTTTTTGTTTAGACCGGATTTTTCAAAAATTACCGGCAATGTTGTACTGGTTGCGCTTGGACAGGCTTTTTTCTCGTTGAGTATTGGCATGGGTACCATAGCTACATATGGCAGTTATGTTAAAAAAAAGGAGAACCTGCTACAGACCGCCTTGTCGGTTTCTTTTCTGGATACCTTTATTGCCGTGTTGGCCGGTGTGGCTATATTTCCCGCGGTATTTGCTTTTGGCATAAAGCCTGATGCAGGTCCCGGATTGGTGTTTGTAACCTTGCCCAATATTTTTAACCAAATGGTGGGTGGCTATTACTTTTCGGCCGCATTCTTTATTTTACTGCTTATCGCTGCACTAACTTCTTCCGTATCCCTGCTCGAAGTGGTCGTTTCATATTTTACCGACGAGCTAAAAATACAGAGAAAATCGGCCACCCTGTTGGGGGCCTTTCTGATGATTATACTTGGTACTTTCTGTGTTGTCTATCCCAGGGTATTCAACGGGTTTGAGTGGACATCTTCTAACCTGCTTTTACCCTTAGGGGGTATCCTTATCTCGGTATTTGTTGGCTGGTTTCTGGGTGGGGCTAATGTTCGTAACGAATTGGAGGCTCATGGAGGTAGGGCAAGCTATGTTCGTGTTTTTATAATCATAGTAAAAATTGTGGCACCCATAGCCATTGCTATGGTATTGCTTAATAATTTAGGACTGATATAAATTAAATTTACGAACGAGATTAAAAATACATTCTACAGGTTTTTTATTTCAATAAAATAAGTATTAAATTAAGCTGAATTATTCGTAGTTTATCAAAGACAGGAATAAGCTTTAGTTTAACCCCTTGTCTGTCTGGTGTCAGGCTTGTGTTCAGAAGCTTTGTAGCTCACGGAAAGTTTTTGTGGCAGGGTATCTGGCTAATTATTGGGTTAAATACGTTTATCCGACATTTAAACTTATGTGGAAAAGCTTTTTTTTATATACCCGTAGCGAGCAACGTGGAATAATCGTATTGATTATCCTGATTTTATTGATTGTAGCAGCGCGTTTTACCATGCCATATTGGGCGGTGTATTTCGTAAATAATACGGTAGATGAGGAATTTGTGCAGCAAGTTCGCCAATTAAATGCGCAGCTACTTGCTCAAAACAATTCCCCAAAATCAGATTCCCTGTTCTATTTCAATCCAAATACTGCTTCGGAAGAGGAACTCAAAGCACTTGGGTTCACCCATTATCAATTAAAATCTTTAATAGGCTATAGAACTAAGGTAAAAGAATTTATGGTAAAGGCCGACTTGTTAAAAGTTTACGGTATGGATACCTCATTATTTATAAAAATTAAGCCTTATATTTTACTGGATAAGCAAAAAAAGTTGTCAAGAAAAAAGTCGAGCCCACCACCTGAAGCACCGCAGCAATTGGAATGGATTAACTTTAACCGGCAAGAGGGTGAGTTTTGGGAGCAGCATATCCTTTCCGATTCGATTCGTAGTCGCATTATACAACTGACAGGGCATAATTATATTACTAAATCATTACCGCTGCATAAGGTCAATGCTTACAGCGATGACCAACTATATCAATGGTTGCTTAAAAATAGCCGTACTATAACAAAACCCGGGGATAAGCTTGTTGCGCTGTCGCCTCCGCATATTGAACTCAATGCGGCCGACACTACCCAGCTGATGCAATTGCCAGGGATAGGGAGCCGGTTGTCGCTGCGCATCGTCAATTTTAGGAATTCGCTCGGTGGCTTTTACCATATATCGCAGCTGGCAGATGTGTATGGGATTTCAGACAAACTATTTAATGATTTGCAAAAGTGCGTTTCGGTAAATCCGACACTTATACAAAAAATGGATGTCCAACACCTTTCTTTAAAAGAAATCAGCCGGCATCACTACTTTACATACCAACAGGCCAGAGAGCTAAAAAATTTGTATAGAAAAAATACAACTCCAAAGCCGGCGGATATCCTTAAACTTAAATCGATAAGCGAACAAGACTGGGAAAAGATAAAGCATTACCTGATATTTAGTAAGTAAACTTACTTTCGGTAGGTATTGTAAGCATCGGCTTGTTGCGTGGGCATAATTAATATGTCGTTAATGTTTACATGAGCAGGCCTGCTTACAACAAATACGATGGCTTCGGCAACATCAATGGCCGAGAGCGGCGTTATGCCTCTATACACCTGATTTGCCTTGTCCCGGTTGCCATCGTATCTTACCAAAGAGAATTCGGTTTCTACCATTCCCGGCGAAACGGAGGTGACCTTAATGTTATGCTTTAATAAATCAATTCGCATACCTTTGGTAATCGCGTTCACGGCATGTTTCGAAGCACAATAAATACTTCCGCCCTCATATACATTAATACCTGCAATAGAGGAAATATTAACAATGTGGCCTTGTTTTTTTTGCACCATCCATTTAATCACTTCTTTAGACAGAAATAAGAGCCCTTTTACGTTTGTGTCAAGCATCTGTGCCCATTTGTCCCAGGCATCTTCATCAATTTTTTCGGCTCCATACGCTAACCCCGCATTATTTATCAACACATCAATGTTTCTCCAATGGGTAGGTATTGAATTTAAAGCGTACGTTGTTTGTTGCTGGTCTTGGATGTCGAAACAAAGCGTGAGTACCTCAGTTTGATAAGTAGTTTCAATTTCTTGTTTCAGCTTGTTTAAACGAGTCGATCTTCGGCCCGTAAGGATAGTGTTGTAACCTAGTTGTGCTAATTCTTTGCTGGTGGCCTCACCAATACCCGAAGTGGCTCCTGTAATTAGAGCAATTTTGTTGGTCTCCATCTTTTCAAGGTTTAATGTTCTTCTGTAAAACTAAAAACGAATGCCAGAATAAAAAATATCTTTGCTCAAAAGAAGATGGCTTTTTGTACTTCGCTTTATTTTTTATACTTTCAAACGTTAAATAAGCGTACGCAATTTAGGTATAGAATATTAAACTGGAAAACCAAAGTATCTTTTCGGATATAAATGTATATTTTTGAATCGATTATAAAATAGGCACGCAACGGCTATATGATTAAGGATAGCATCAAAAAAATTAATACAATGAATAAAACGCAATCTACTGTTCAAACTACTGAAAGCCTGAATCTGACACGCTCGGAACTGGATTTTATTTCGGAAATACTAAAACGTGATCCCAATGATGTCGAGTTGGATATTTTTTCTCGACTTTGGACAGAGCATGCTTCATATAAAAATTCACTGAGATGGTTAGGTAAGTTGCCTAAGACGGGTGAGAAAGTTATTGTGGAGGCAGGTGATGAGTCGGCCGGTGCGGTTGATATTGGCGACGGATATGTTTGTGTTTTTAAGATAGAATCGCATAACCACCCTTGTGCCATTCAGCCAAGGCTGGGCGCATTAACGGGTTTAAGAATCGTAAACCGCGATGTGTTTTCGATGGGGGCTAAGCCGGTGGCGTTTTTAACCTCCTTACGATTTGGAAATGCAGAACGTGATACCGCCCGATGGCTCTTTACCGAGGTGGTACATGGAGTGAAAGATTTTGAAAAAAGCATGAAAGTGCCGGTTATTGGTGGCGAAGTGCGTTTTGACGCAGGCTTTAACAGTAGTCCCATAGTTAATAATGTAGCCATTGGAATAGCCCCAAAAGAAGATTTGATATCGGGTGTGGCCAAGGGCGAAGGGCGTATTATCGTACTGTTGGGCGCCTTAACAGGGAAGGACGGAGTGGATACTGATGCCTTTTCGGCCGATTTTGTTACCAATAGCGGAACCGGCTCCTTTAATATTGAGCAAATGATGGACTCCACGGTGGAGCGCAGCTTGCTGGAAGCAGTAAAGAAATTGAATAAAGAAAAATTGGTCGTCGGAATTCAAACCATCGGTGCCGGCGGTATAGCGGGTGCAGCCACTGAAATGGCGGCGCGTGCCAACTCAGGCATAATGATGTCGTGCGATAAAATCCCTACCCGCGACGAAGAAATGACTGACCGTGAAATCCTTCTGTCGGAAACCTGGGGTAGAATGCTCCTGTGTGTAGATAAGGAAAATATGGCAAGGGTGTCCGAACTGTTACAGCCCATGCCGCTTTCCGTAGCTCAAATAGGTACAGTAACTGCAACGCAATCGTTCCTTTGTATTCGGGGTGAGCAAACCATAGCGGATATCCCGGTTTCCTATGTAGGGCTGGGAGGTAAGGCTCCAATTTACGATAGAGAAATACAGGAGCCTGGAAAAAATGAAATTAAGCCACTTCAAATTGACGATGTAGAAGAGCCGGATCACTATCAGGAAGTGATAGCCAAAATGATGACCGACTTGAACTTGTTGTCACGCGAGTTTCTGACCGATAAATTCGACAAGGCTTATAAGCATGAAACTTTAAGCAATAAGTATCCCTCCGATGCTTCTTTTGTATATATTGAAGAAGCGGATAAAACGCTCGCTTTTTCAGTGAATTGTAATTCCTTGTACGTTGAGGCTGATCCTTACGTGGGTACACAGATAGCAGTAGCCCAGGCGGCGCGTAATATTGTTTGTGGTGGGGGTACCCCATTGGCGGTTACCGACTGCTTAAATTTTGGAAGTCCCTACGATCCTGAATCTTTTTGGCAATTTACTCAAGCTGTTGATGGATTGTCGGATGCCTGTAAAAGATTTAATACCCCTGTGGTAAGTGGTAATGTGAGCTTTTATAATCAGCGTTCTGTAGAAGGACGTATAGAGTCCATTTCGCCTTGTCCTGTAGTGGGAATGGTTGGAACGGTAGAGTCAAAGGAGCATCATTCCGTTTTGGCCTATAAGTGCAAAGGCGATATGATATTTTTAATTGGTAGATCCAGAGACGATATCAATGCTTCGGAATACTTGAATTTTTATCATAAGCAAAAAAGCCATGCTACCCCTTATTTTGATATAGAAGAAGAGCTCGAATTACAAGAAACGGTAAAGCAGATTATTCATAATCACCTGGTTAGGTCGGTTCATAACGTGTCTACAGGAGGCCTGTTCTTTAATCTTTTAGAATCGGCAATGCCTTTAAATTTTGGTTTTGATATCACAACCGATGCCGAAGTGCGCAAGGATGCTTTCCTGTTTGGCGAATCGCAAAGTAGAATTATTGTAACAGTAGCTCCAGAAAAACAGGACGATTTTGTTGATTTTATGCTCGATAAAAGCGTTCCTTTTTCGGCACTGGGCCATGTAACCAAAGGCGAAATACGTATCGATGACGAGTCTTTTGGTTTTATAAAGAGTTATAAGGAAAAGTTTACGGCTAATTTAAAAAAATGGATGGAAGGAGAGAAGTAATTTTCTTGCAGTCATTATATTACAAGCTATTATATTTTGCGGCATGGAAATTTCTATGCCGCATTTTTTATTAGCTATGCCGATTAATGCAAGCGCCTTATAGTGTAACCCTTCCTGCTCTCGAACCTGCTAACAGTATACCCCCCGTGGTGGGTTCTCCACTCTACTCCTCATGCTTTCTGCGGTATGCCCCCGCTTTCTACCCTAAAACTCTTTTTCTAACAATTCTCACCATATATTTAATATCTATTGTATTTTTGTTGCACAGATATTACACAGCGAATTTTTTTTGAATAAATTCATTGTTGGTGCAGGACACCCGGGAAATACGACATCCACACCACCAACTACAGTATAAAAAAAATACAATATGACAGTTAAGCCATACCTTAGCTCTGAGGAGGGTAAAAAGAAGCAGATAAAAAATATGTTCGATAATATAGCAGCGAAATATGATTTTTTAAATCATTTTTTGTCGCTGGGTATCGATAAAATATGGAGACGCAGAGCCATCGGTCTGTTAAAAGGATTGAACCATCCTGCCATATTAGATATTGCTACTGGAACAGGTGATTTGGCCATTGCTGCGTTGCGTGTTAAACCGGAAAGAGTGGTGGGGCTGGATTTATCGCCGGAGATGCTTAAGGTAGGAGCCGCAAAAATCAAGAAAAAAAACCTGGATCATATTATAACTATGGTTGAGGGCGATTCTGAAAATCTGCCATTTAAAAATGCAGAGTTTGATGCTGCTATGGTGGCTTTTGGTGTGCGTAACTTTGAGAATTTAAATGCAGGTCTGATGGAGATAGCGCGGGTTTTAAAACCGGGGGGTAAATTTGTGGTGCTGGAGTTTTCAAACCCTACGGCCTTCCCGTTTAAGCAGTTGTTTAAATTTTATTCGGGCAAAATATTACCTTGGTGGGGTGGCTTGCTATCAAAAGATAAGGCAGCCTATACTTACCTGCCGGCTTCTGTAGCTGCTTTTCCGGAGGGGAAAGCCTTTGTAGCCGAACTTGAAAAAGCCGGATTCACGAGCGAAAAAGTATGGAAGCAAACCATGGGTGTGGCCACCATATATTTTGCACATAAATAATAGGAACGCAATAAAGCAAACAAAAATTAGTTATTGAAATAGGATTGTTTGGGTTTAAATAGCGAAAAAAGGGCCTTATACCATCCGTCTTTATCGAATAGGATATATTGAATATATTAAGATGTGTTTCAAAAGTAATACTAATAACCAGGGCAAGGCAATTGTTAGCATGTCGAAAATTTGCTGTGAGCTATATTTTTCGTCATATGGTGTAGCAAGACGAGCCGTTTTGCGTATCGGTTTTGTTTTTTTGTTGCTTCTTGCAAGCCTTAACATGCAGGCTCAAAAGGAGGGTAAATTGGTGCCTAACTTAAAGGGATTTGACGAAAAGCTTATTCATTTTGGATTTCTAATAGGCGTAAACACCTCTAACTTTAGCATAATACACTCCAGAGCTGCCACACCCGAAAATGATAATAAACCCAGGTATGCTGAGGTGTTGGATTTGCAGCCCGGTATAAACCTGGGGATAGTGACCAGTCTTAAGCTTCGCAAGAACTTGAATTTGCGGGTGCTTCCCGGTCTTTCATTCGGTCAGCGCGATTTATCCTTTATCGATACCGATTCGGTACGATATGATCCGCTTAAAATTAAATCTACCTTTTTAGAAATGCCTATCATGCTGAAGTATGGTGGCGATAGAAATCATAATTTTAAACCTTATATCATAGCCGGTTTAAACCCTCGCTTCGATTTGGCTAAGAAAAAGCAAAACGGGCTACTCTTAAATTCCTTTGACTTGTATTACGAGATTGGAGCGGGTTTCGATTCCTATCTTAATTATTTTCGCTTATCTACCGAGTTTAAAATATCCATAGGTATGCGTGATGTGCTCAACCACGACGGTACCGGCGAACTGTTGGACATGCCATACACGCAGGCTATTGATAAACTGACCTCCCGTATTTTTGTGCTGAATTTTTATTTTGAATAAGGCCGGACCCCTGAAAGAACCTCTGTTGTTCAATTGAAGTGGGTAAAATAAAGCACTACCGAAAATAAATATATCAATGAAGATGGGTATTCTCCATTTCATTAACTTCAAAGTATCTAAAATTTACATATAGTTCAGGTTGTACAGGCAGGGAGGTGAAGTTATTCCTGCATAGTGCTTTCATCCTCCTTTGAGAGATTTCTTCAAAGCCACCATTCGGCATTAAAATTTTTTATCTTTGTGGCTATTTATTTTTGATAAAAGCTATACAAAGATGGAGAATAAAATTACGAATGTATTCAATATAAAATATCCCATTATACAAGCGGGTATGGTGTGGTGTAGTGGTTGGAGATTAGCAGCTGCAGTAAGTAATCAGGGCGGATTGGGATTGATAGGTGCCGGATCGATGTATCCGGATGTATTAAAAGAACACATTGCTAAAATAAAAAAAGCGACGGATAAGCCCTGGGGTGTAAACATTCCCTTGCTTTATCCCGATGTGGATCAACTAATCGATTTGGTAATTCAGGAAGGGGTTAAGATTGTTTTTACCAGTGCCGGTAATCCGGCAAAATATACTGCTAAGCTCAAAGAGAACGGTATTACCGTGGCACATGTGATTGCAAATAGCCGCTTTGCCAAAAAATGCGAAGATAGTGGTGTTGATGTATTGGTGGCCGAAGGCTTTGAAGCTGGCGGGCACAACAGTCGCGAAGAAACCACCACTATGGTGTTGATACCTCAAATTCGAAAAAACACCAAGTTGCCCCTGCTTGCTGCCGGTGGAATAGGCTCAGGAAGAGCAATGGCAGCAGCTATGGCACTCGGTGCCGACGGAGTACAGATAGGGTCGCGCTTTGCGGCCAGTGAAGAATCATCTGCACATCCGGCATTTTTACGTAAAGTGGTTGAAGCCAGCGAAGGAGGTACCACATTAACCCTGAAAAAACTGTCACCCGTGCGCCTTATCCACAATAAATTTTCAGATTCGGTCGATAAGCTCCAAAGCAGAGGTGCATCGGTGGAGGAATTAAGGCAGCTACTTGGAAAAGGACGTGCCAAAAAAGGGATGTTCCTTGGCGATACAGACGAAGGTGAACTGGAGATAGGACAGGTTTCGTCACTGATAGACCAAGTTAAACCAGTAAAAGAAATTATGGCCGATCTGTTGTCGGAATACAAGACAACGATAGACACGCTTTGTGGCCCGGCTTATCAATTTTAAACGAATGATAGAGATAAAAAAATATAAGCTCAACAACGGGCTGCGCCTTGTAGTGCATCAGGATAAAACAACTCCGCTGGCGGCCATTAATCTACTCTACAATGTTGGAGCCAAGGACGAGGATGAAAATAAAACGGGTTTTGCGCACTTGTTCGAGCACTTGATGTTTGGAGGGAGTATTAACATCCCGTCGTACGATATGCCTTTACAAAATGCCGGGGGCGACAATAACGCGTGGACAAGTAACGATTTTACCAACTATTATTTAACGCTGCCCGCATCTAACCTCGAAACAGGCCTATGGTTAGAGTCGGATCGCATGCTGTCGCTCGACTTTTCGCAAGCATCACTCGATGTTCAAAAAAAAGTGGTCATAGAGGAGTTTAAACAGCGCTATTTAAATCAGCCTTATGGCGATATTCCGCTATTGCTGCGACCGCTGGCCTATAAAACACATCCTTATCGCTGGCCTACCATAGGTGCCGATATTAAGCATATAGAGGACGCCACATTGGATGAGGTGAAAAGCTTTTTTTATTCACATTATGGGCCCAACAATGCGGTACTTGCCATTACCGGGAATGTAGAACCGGAGGACGTTTTTGAAAAAGTGAAAAAATGGTTTGGCAGTATTCCGGCGCGTGACATACAAAAACGCGCGCTGCCTCCGGAGCCTCCACAAACCGAAATGCGCCAAACTAAGGTGGTAAGGGACGTTCCCTCCGACATATTGCAATTGGTTTTTCATATGTGCGCCCGAACAGAGCCGGAATACTATGCCGCTGATTTGCTTTCAGATATACTATCGAACGGTACGAGTGCCAGAATTTACCAGCGATTGGTTAAGGAGCAAAAATTGTTTACCGATTTACATGCCTATATTTCGGGAGATGTGGAAAAAGGGCTATTTACATTTGCCGGCAATGTAGCCGATGATGTTGACATATGCGAAGCGGAGAAAGCCATATGGAAAGAGATAGAAATTATTAAAACCACTTTGGTGAGTGATTACGAATTGCAAAAAGTTAAAAATAAGATAGAATCTTCGATGATGTTTGCCGAGATAAACTTCCTGAATAAAGCCATGAATCTGGCACAGTTTGAGTTGTTGGGGCAGGCCGAGGATTTGAACTCAGAGGTAGAAAGGTATAGTGCGGTTACGGCCCAGGAAATAAGAAATTATGCGCGCGACATTTTTAAAACCCACAACTGTTCTAAATTATATTATTTATCAAAAAACAAAAAGCAGTTAACATGTTAAAACGAAAAGAGGTTCCAATGTATGCATTACCCACCGGTTTAAACATGTTAAAACAAAAGGAGCTAAGTTTAAAAAACGGGGTGCCGGTTCACTTTATACAAGGCGGAACACAAGAAGTAGCAAAGATCGATTTCATTTTTTCGGCCGGGGTTGTTCAATCCAATAAGCCTTTGGTGGCAGCACTCACCAACACCCTTTTGCAGGAGGGAACGGAATGGATGACTTCGTTTGAAGTATCGGAAAAGATTGATTTTTTTGGTGCTTTTCTGGGGCAATCTACCAGTTATCACCATGCCCAAATAACCCTCTACACCTTGTCGCGGTATTTGCCCGACTTACTGCCCGTTATAGAGCAGATACTCAAAAAGCCGGCACTTGCTCAACACGAATTTGATGTCCTGCTGGCACGAAAAAAACAGGACTTTTTGGTGGACTCTGAGAAAGTTAAGAATTTGGCTTACCGTAAATCGCAGGAAGTTCTTTTTGGCGAAGATCATCCGTATGGCCGGGTGGCTAAATTGCATCATTTTAGTGAGGTATCGCTATCTGATGTGCAGGCCTTCCATAAGACGCAATATGCCTCTAACTTGTGCACTCTCATCGTTTCGGGTCAACCGGGTGAGGGATTTTTGGATTTGCTAAACAAGCACTTTGGAGGAAACGATTGGGGTAACCGAACTGATGATAAGCACGAGGTGCCCGAAGTAAAAAGTTTTAAAAAGACCTTTCATCTCGAAGAAAAAGAGAATGCCTTACAATCAGCCATCCGGATAGTGAGGCCATGTGTGAGTAAAAAACATCCTGATTTTTTACCTTTATTGGTATTAAACACTTTGTTTGGTGGATATTTTGGATCCAGGTTGATGAACAATTTACGCGAAGAAAAAGGGCTTACTTACGGTATCTCGTCGTATTTAACTTCCTTATTAAATGTGGGAATATTTGGTGTTGCCACCGAAGTAATGGCCAATATGAGGCAATTGGCTATTGATGAGATATTTAATGAAATGGACAAGCTGCGCAACTTTCCGGTAGAAGAAGAAGAACTTACCCGTTTAAAAAATTATATGCTGGGCGATTTGATGCGTAACCTCGACGGACCTTTTGCAATGTCCGACGCGTATAGGGGTTTATTGGGTTTTGGTCTGGATTTTGATTATTTTAAGAAAGTTGAACATACCATACAGCATATAACATCTTCGCAACTACATCAGCTGGCTAATAAATATTTATTGTCGGATGATTTTTACGTGATAGTTGCCGGGAAGTAGCATTTTTTTTATTATTATTGGTGTGTTGTGCTGTAAAAACCCTTGATGAACAAATAATTCTGAATGGATCAATCACTGTCGGATATAGAAGAAAGAAACGCCATACGAAAGGAATTTGACGATTTAATTAGCGTCTGCCCAAAGTGTAGGACGGAGGATGGGCTCAAACTTGTAAAAAAGGCTTTTGAGTTGGCATTGGATGCCCATAAAGGCGTATACCGAAAATCAGGCGAGCCTTATATTACCCATCCTTTGGCGGTTGCGAGAATAGTTGCTCAAGAGATAGGCTTGGGAAGTACAGGTGTGGCTGCCGCGCTGCTGCATGATGTAATAGAAGATACCGACTATAGTTACGAAGATCTGGAAGCCGTATTTGGTGCTAAAGTAGCCTCCATCGTAGAAGGGCTGACCAAGCTGGAGGATGTTTTTGATAAAAACCAATCCTCACAAGCCGAAAACTTCAGAAAGCTCTTACTCACCATGGTGGAGGATATACGGGTAATCATTATTAAGTTGGCCGATCGCTTGCACAACATGCGCACCTTGGATTCCATGCCCGAGCATAAACGTCTTAAAATATCCGGCGAAACCCTATTTATATACGCTCCGCTGGCACACCGCTTAGGGCTGTACGCTTTAAAAACAGAGTTGGAAGATTTGAGCTTTAAGTATGAGCATCCCACTATACATAAAGATATTAGTGAAAAGCTAGAAACCAATAAGTATAAAAACAAAGAGCTCTTAGAGCGTTTTATATCGCCTATAAAGGCTTCGCTTCAAAATGCCGGTATTAACTTTGAACTAAAAACCAGACCTAAATCCATTTATTCTACCTGGCTCAAAATGCAAAAAAAGAATATTCAGGTAGATGAAATTTACGATGTATTGGCTATCCGTATTGTGTTTAAAAGCGACAATTTAACTCACGAAAAAGCACAGTGTTGGAATATTTATTCGTTAATCACGGATTTGTACAAACCAAAACCCGACAGATTAAGAGATTGGGTGAGTAACCCTAAAGCCAATGGCTATGAGGCCTTACATGCCACTGTTATGGGACCGGGCGGTAAATGGGTAGAGATTCAGATACGGAGCGAAAGGATGGACGAAATTGCAGAACGGGGGTTTGCCGCGCATTACAAATACAAGGGATTAAACGAAAAAGAATCGGAACTTGACATCTGGCTGCAGCGTATCCGCGACATGCTTGAAAACCCGGTTTCTGATTCACTGGAATTTTTAGATGACTTTAAGCTCAATCTTTTTACTTCCGAAATAATGATATTTACTCCCAAAGGTCGGGTAGTCATCCTGCCTAAAGGTGCAACGGCACTCGATTTTGCCTTTGAAATACATACACACCTGGGATACCAATGTATTGGTGCTAAAGTTAATTATAAGTTAGTGCCCGCCAGCCATGTGCTAAAAAGTGGCGACCAGGTAGAAATATTGAGCTCGGAGAAGCAAAAGCCTAAATACGAATGGCTAAATATGGTTACCACAGCCAAAGCAAAAACGGCCATTAAAGATGCTTCCAAAAAGGAGCGAAAAGAATTTATTGGTATTGGCGAAAAAATGTTAGAGGAAGCCCTTAACAAGCGAAAACTAACCACCAACAATCGGATACTTAATAAGCTTTTGCGTTACTTTCAGATTGAGAAAAAAGATGACTTGTATTACAGGCTCGGTAAAAAAAAGATTGAACTCAAAGATCTGGATAAGATACTTACAGAAAAAACATCAAAAAAATGGATTAAATATTGGGGCTTGTCGTTTGGTACTAAAAAAGAAAAAAATTCGCCCAATAAAAAAATTGACAAGCGTAAACCTATCGTATTAAACGACGAAACGGATCAGGCCAGCTATACCATTGCCGATTGTTGCAGCCCTATCCCCGGCGACGATGTAGTGGGCTATGTAGATAGTGAGGAGAAAGTAATTTTACATAGTCGCAAATGTCCTGTTGCCATTAAACTCATGTCAAGCCAGGGCAACCATTTGGTATCTGCCCAATGGACTACGCATAAGCTGTTTTCCTTTTTGGCCATTCTTAATATTTCAGGTATCGATAAGGTAGGTATCGTTAATAAGATGACGAAAGTGATTGCGGATGACCAAAATGTGAATATGCGTGCCATTAACGTGGAGAGTCATGATGGTATTTTCGAAGGCTCCTTATATCTTTATATTCACAGTGTTGAGGACTTAAACAACCTTGTTTATAAATTAATGAAGATTAAGGGCATCCATACCGTTACCCGTCAGGAACGAATACAACCCACATAATAGATGTCTTTCTTGCCTTGTTTTAATTTAGTCTAAACAATCATTTCTTTTTTTTGCCGAAATACCTATCTTTAGCTATTATTTTTAATTGATTTAAATATGAATAGGGTGAAAGCCAAGGATGAGGTTAAAAATGTTTTTACCGAGTACCTGCAATTAAATGGTCATCGGAAAACACCTGAACGTTTTGCTATATTGGATGAGATTTACTCCCGCACTGGTCATTTCGACGTAGAAACGCTCTACATCCATATGAAAAACAAAAACTACAGGGTAAGCCGAGCCACGTTATACAACACCATCGATTTGCTGTTAGAATGTAAGCTTGTTATCAAACACCAATTTGGTAAAAATATAGCTCAATTCGAAAAAGCTTATGAATCCAAGCAACATGATCATCTCCTTTGCATTAATTGCGGAAGGGTAACGGAGTTTTGCGACCCTAGCATACAGTTGGTACTTAACAATGCCACAGAAACAATGAACTTTAAGGTGTCGCATCATTCCTTGTATATATATGGTATTTGCAGCGAATGCGACGATAAAAAGAATATATAGCCATCGCCCGGGTTCCCATTAAATTATATGTTACTAAATTATACAAGCTAATAAATAAGACCATTATTTAATAAGTGGGAATATTCCTTTTTTGCTTTGTTTAAGTTTATTGGTGCAATTTGTCAAATCCATTCAAAATTTATTAAAATCCATTCTATTATAATATTATTAATAGCTATTTTTGTTGTGTTAACACAAAAATAGTTATAAATGAAAGTTGATGTTCTTCTTGGTCTCCAATGGGGCGACGAGGGTAAAGGTAAAGTTGTGGACGTACTTACCCCGGAGTATGATGTGATTACCCGTTTTCAGGGTGGCCCCAATGCTGGGCACACACTCGAATTTAATAGTATAAAACATGTGCTGCACAACATTCCTTCCGGCATTTTCCATTCCGACAAGATGAATATCATTGGCAACGGAGTTGTGCTGGATCCAATAAGTTTTAAAGAGGAAGTGGATAAGCTGGAGGCGATGGGAATGGATCTGACCCGGAATCTGATGATTTCAAAAAAGGCCCATCTCATTTTACCCACCCATAGAATTTTAGATGCTGCCTCCGAAGCATCCAAAGGGAAAACCAAAATTGGCTCCACACTAAAAGGTATAGGGCCAACCTACATGGACAAGACCGGTAGGAATGGATTACGCGTTGGTGACATATTGAGCGATTTTGATAGAAAATACAACGACTTAAAAAAGAAACACCAGCAGCTGCTCACCATATACGATTATGAGTACAATATCGCTGAATTTGAAAAAGGCTTGGCCGAGGGCATAGCGTGCTTAAAAAAATTCACTATCATAGACAGTGAACACCGCATTAACGAATACCAGAGACAGGAGAAAAGCGTTTTGGCCGAAGGTGCCCAGGGAACCCTGTTGGATATTGACTTTGGCTCCTATCCTTTTGTTACTTCTTCCAATACTATTTGTGCCGGTGCCTGTACAGGTATGGGTATTGCCCCCAATAAAATAGGCGAGGTTTATGGTATTTTTAAAGCCTACTGCACACGGGTGGGTAGTGGCCCTTTCCCCACGGAGCTTGAAGATGAAACAGGAGAGACATTGCGCAAAGCAGGGCATGAGTTTGGAGCCACTACCGGTCGTCCGCGCAGATGTGGTTGGTTAGATTTGGTTGCACTTAAATACGCCGTGATGATCAACGGTGTAACGCAATTGATTATGACCAAAGGCGATGTGTTAAGTAAGTTCAAAACCATTAAGGTAGCTACGGCTTATAAAATTGATGGTGTGGAAACCCGGGAATTTCCTTTTGAGCTACCCGGGAACATGGAGCCGGTGTATACTGAATTACCGGGATGGAATGATGATTTAACAGGCATGAGATCAGAAAATGAGTTCCCCGAAGAGCTCAACAGTTACATCAAATTTCTCGAAGCCGAACTGGAGGTGCCTATTACCATTGTTTCAGTAGGTCCGGACAGAGAACAGACCATTGTGCGAGAAACAAAATAAATATAGGCGATTAAAATTATCAAATAGCCCGGTCAGCAATCTTGTTGGCCGGGCTTTTTTTATTTTGTAGGTTTATGTTTTCTTTATACACCGGGCTACACTCATAAAAGGTAGTGTTTTTTCGGTAAATAACAGGGTGTTTTTTACCTTTATCCATTCAACCTCAAACCAGATTTGTTTAAAAAAATGTGCATCAGTAATACTAACTTATTTTACTATAAGAATGAAAAGAAATACAGTGCTGTTAGTCGCAGCTAAACTTGTTTTTGTTTTTTTAATGCTGCCAGCCGGCCTTAGTGCACAGCATGTTATGCGTGTATTGGCTATTGGTAACAGTTTCTCAGAGGACGCGGTGGAGTCGTACTTGAGTCCTTTGGCTCAGGCTGATGGGGTGGAACTGATTATTGGGAACATGTTTATTCCGGGATGTTCACTCGAAACCCACTGGAATAATGCGCAGCATAGTCTTCCGGCCTATTCGTACCGGAAAATTGTGGATGGCAAATTAATCAAAACAGAAAATCAAGCGCTTGTAGCAGCTATTAAAGATGAAAACTGGGATATTATTACCTTTCAACAAGTGAGCTCTAAATCAGGTCTGGTAAATTCTTTTTTTCCATATATCACTAATTTGCTTCGATATGTACAAGCTGAAGCTACCAACCCTGAAGTAAAATATGCGCTACATCAAACTTGGGCTTATGCATCCAATTCAACGCATCCGGGATTTATAAATTACGATAATAGTCAAGAGCGCATGTACAGTGCTATCGTCGAAACGGTAAGCAAGGTGGCTGAGCAAACGCAAATAGACATTATTATACCTGCAGGTACTGCGATACAAAATGGCAGGACAAGTTTTGTAGGAGATAACTTTTGTAGTGACGGTTATCACCTGAATGCACAAATTGGACGATATACTGCGGCCTGTGCCTGGTACGAAAAATTTCTGGGAAGGCATGTAATAGGAAATCCTTTTGTTCCGGTTGGAATGTCACCGATTGAAGCAAGCATAGCGCAATATGCGGCCTATTATGCAGTAAAACAAGCTAAGGTTATTACATCAATGAGGCATTTTTCTTCTATCGATTAAAGAGCCTTACCTACACCTATTCCTGTTGAAGTAGGGTTTTATAATTTTTTTTATTACTACGTTTATCCAACGTGGAAGGGTGTTTATTGTACCCTCCGTTTTTATTGTTTTTTTCTTTGACTAATAAGATAGTAGACAAATTAATAGGGTGTTCCGGGTGTTCCGATAAAAAACACAAAAGTAAAGTGAATAGATAATATTTTTATTATTTTTATCGTAGAAAATGTAATTCCGCAATAAATTATATTAATAAACACCAACTATGAATCTAAAATCTTTACTTAAAACATTCATCTTTCTAATCCTCACATTTGGATCTTTTACCCTAAATGCGCAGGTAGAATTGGTGGTCAAGCAAAAAGACAATCAGAAATTCTCCTTGGAAATTGCTAAAATCCGAAAGCTAACATTTACAGAGCAAGCGCTTTTGTTGCATCCAAAGACCGGTGTTGTTCAAAATTATGGATTAAACGATTTGTCTAAACTGTTTTTTAGTAACAACCCAACAGCTGTACGGCCTACCACCACATTGTTTGAACAGTTAGAAGTGTTCCCTACCCCTGCCTCCGAGTATATAAATATAACATACAAAACAAAAAACAATGAGAATGTTGTTATTAAAATCGTTGACCTTCACGGGCGAGTTGTTCATGAGGATGCTTATAGCGATAATATAAACGTCAATACGAAACAAATTAATATTAAACATCTCAGTGCAGGGGTTTACATCTTGCATTTGCAAAGCTCTCAGCAATCTGAATCCCGTAAAATCTTAATAAAATAACCCGACAACTATGAAGCCAACAAAATATATTTTTTTCATCATCTTTATATTCAGCCTTTCGCATTTGTCAGCCCAAGACTCTCTATTTATTTTTATGGATGGAAACACGCTGGATAAATATGCAGAGGCAGAAGTGGATAGTATGAAGCTAAATAATTCAAATACCACACCTGACCGTTTTATCATATATCATAATAATGGATTGTTTAATCATTATTATACTCCCGTAACGGACAGTATTGTTTTCAATTGGCAAAAGCCAGCTTTAACACAGGATTCGATACTTAAAAGATTAGACGATGCCTACCATATTCTGTATTTTGACAGTTATGCAGACTATCACTATAATAGTATCGTATTAATGTCTGATGTGCGATCCGACGATATTTTTAAGGGTGGTGGAGACGCAGGTGACCAACGACAACTTTATAAATTATCACAATTCGATACTTCGGAGGGAGCTTTAGGGGGACTGTGGAGAATATATTACGAAGGGATAAACAGGTGTAACTATATTTTGTCATCACTCGATGAAGTTGTCGATGGCGAACCTGTTGTACTTGAATCAGTCCGGTCTGAAACTCTATTTTTAAGAGCCTATTATCTTCATTGGTTATGGAAATTTTGGGGCGATGTTTTTTACACGGAAAACCCCTTTAAGGATCCATACAGCCAGAACTTATACGAAGCCAATGAGATCTATACTATTATCATGCAGGATATAGATGCAATTATAGATGCCGGAAATCTGCCAATGAAACTTGAACAAAATGATACAAGGGCGAGTAGGGCAGCAACCCTGATGCTTAAAGCCAGAGTGGTAATGTACCAACGGGACGAAAGTCGCTATGCCGAGGTTCTTGGAGATATGAATACCATCATCGACAGCAAACAGTTCGGATTGCTGCCCAAATTTGCCGACATATGGCCACGTGAAGGTGAGTTTTGCGTTGAATCAATATTTGAAGTAAATCATCGCAGTGATCCCGGTAAAGATTGGGGCGATAGTTGGGTAGGATATGGTACCAACTTACCAGCTTTTTGTTCTCCCTCCAATTTAACGGGTAGCGATCAGTTGAGTGGTATAAACAACTATAAGGGAGGTTGGGGTTTTGGTCCGGTTCGCCCTGAGTTGGTTGATATTTTTGAAAATGGGGATGGGCGATTGGCTGCCTCTGTCAACTACTTTAGCAACGGTACATATACGCCTCGTTTTCAAAATACAGGTTATTTTCTGGCCAAATATGCTGCACGCGAAAATTATAACGATGCGCCTTTCGGACAAGATTTGAACTTCGAAAACAATTTGAGGATCTTCCGTTACGCCGAAGTTTTACTAAACGCTGCTGAGTTAATGGTAGTGCAGGGTGTAGCTCCAACCGGAAGTTTGACACCTCAGGAGTGTTTGGATTTAGTGCGCGAACGAGCAGGAATTGCGTCTATTCCTGCCACTGCGGAAAATATAAAACTGGAGCGTCGTCGTGAGTTCGTGGGGGAAGGTATGCGCTTTTGGGATCTGGTACGCTGGGGTGACGCCGACATACTTACAGAAGATCTTCCCGAATGGAGTTCAACACGTACATGGAATGAGTCAAAGAAATATCTCAAACATCCTGATGATCCGTATCGTGTATCTAAGATAAAACACCTAAAGACAACCAATGTTACGAATCACTCAGCAGTGGCTTATTATCAAATCGAATCTAGGGGAAAAGCCCCATTGACAGAATGTTGGTTTACTTATTCCAAGTATGCTGACAATAACTCTACGCCAAAAAAAATAACCATTTCCCTTAATGAAAACACGAGTGATATCTATAAGATTGAACTAGGCGAATTGGCGGGAGGCATAGGATATCTTGTTCAGTTTTATGCCACCAACTCTTTTGGAACAAGTTGTAGTAATTCCGCTTTTTTACAAACACCCACAAATATTTCGACACAGGGAATTAGCTCAACATCCTATAATTCGCTTACTGCAGGAGGGATAGCGGCGGCAGGAGACCATACTGAATATGTTTCGAGAGGATTGCTTGCTTCGCGCAATGCTTACAGTTTACTACATGAAGAAGGCGCAACTGTTATTTCAAACGACATAGGTCCGGGAAGCGGTAATTTTGAGTGTGAATTGTCTGGTCTTGCGTCAAATACTAATTATTACCTGAGAGCCTATGTAATACATGAGGGTGGTGGTATCGATTATGGTGCGTACATTCAAATTACTACCCACTCCAGGATTTCAACGCGGGAGGTTACTATACTATCTCATTCCTCCCTTACTTCCGGAGGTATTATAGAAGATGATGGATTAACAGAGTATGTTTCCAGAGGTTTGGTTGCGACAACAGCCTACAGTCCCCCGGAATTAAATAACCCTGACCAGGAAGTGATTGTGTCAGATATAGGTCCGGGCAATGGAGATTTTGAATGTGAATTGACCGGACTTGCCTCTAATACAAGCTATCAGATTAGAGCTTATGGAGTCACGGAAAATGGAGTTGTAGATTATGGTAACACTATATCGATAAAAACGCAGGACAAAGAGCAACTTGATTTATTAAATACCTCAAGCGGTACAAGCTCAAAAAGTTGGGTTATCAACAAGGCTGTTCCAGGGCATATTGGCGTAGGGCCATTTGGCGGTGAAGGAACCGAGTGGTTTGCAGCAGAGCCCGATTTCTATGTCGGCAAAGGTTTATACGACGATGTGATCACCTTCCACACGGATGGAACCTATGCGTATGACCCTGGTGTGGGTGGAACGGTGCTTGTAGAAAATAGTGTAACTATAGTGCCATATGCTAATGGTATTTCTTATGGGGGTGGCCTCCGTGGGGTGTCTGTGGGTGATGTTCTTATTTCCGATTATAGTTTTAACGGTGTGCATATTGTATTCCCGGAAATGACGGTTGTTTCCTATATTCCATCCAATTGGGTGCTTTTAAACCCCACATATAGAGTTGTTAGTTTAACTAAAGATGAGTTGATTTTGCTTATGGATGACGATACTGTTAATATGACATGGAGATTTGTTTTTAAGCCCAAGGTAGCAGATATTTAATGGCCTTGTTTTATAAGAAAAATTCAGTCAACTAAACACAAAAAAACCCGGCATATAGTCGGGTTTTTTTGTGTTTCTTAGTTATTACAAGGAGGTGGATATTTTTGATATAGGCTACCTAAGATTTTTAAAGTTCATCCATCGTTCGGTTTTGCGTATAGCACGATTATTTCTATTGTTAAAAATCCATAGTTTATAAATTTAGAATAGCTTTCGTGCTACACTACGTTGCGACCAGGAGAGCCAAAATTGATGTTGTTTTGGCTGGAGTTATAAATTTCCACCCATCGTCTTTCCGCGTTTCCATGTTCTATACTTCAGTATTATTTAAAAAGCTCCGTTAGCACATTTTGAACCACGTGCATGGGAGGATCAATGTTAAAAACGTGATGAGGCTGAAGGTATACTATTTCTTTTTCACTTTTAAAACGTTTTTCACCACCTCCGGTTATATTGAGCATGATGCAATCGTCCTTTTTAACCGTACCTTGTTTTACTGCTTGAATTAAAGTGGCTGTTGCCACGGCTGCTGCCGGATGAATATCATTGCCTTCCGTTTCTTTAAAAATATTGCCTGCCTCGATCGATTCTTCATTAGTGGCAGAGAGTACATCACCTCCGGCATGTTTCATGGCATCGTATAAGCCACCATAAACCGAATAAGGAGGCTTGCGGTTCGACAATACTTTGGCATCAATCTCTTCTACCTGTTTCCGTGCCACATCGTCATCCAAGGGTAACATAGGGCGCGAATTGGCTTTCCATGCATCGTGGATAGGCAGGAAAGGTGCATTTTGAGAAACCATCAGCTTCATCAAATTATTTCCGAATCGTCCATCTTGTATCAAGCGTAAGTTGGCCTCCCATGCCGCAATAGCGCCTGTACCGCTGCCTATAGCCTGAAAATAATAATCGGGTATACGACCAATTTCAGTAACAGCCGATAAGGTGGTAGTTCCCATCCCATCCCGACGTGCCACATTTTTAGCGCCTCCTTCGGCAATAAAGCCATTTATTTGGCATGCTAAATTCGAAAGGTGGATGGCATCAAAATAGTCGCTGCCTGATTTGGTTACCACCAGTTTTACATTATCCTTGATGGGAGCGTCGAACCATAAGGCACCGATGTTGTCTTCCGGAACACAGAGTAATAAGGGTATATTGTTGTCGGAACAAACCCGGGCAAACGCCCGTGCCGTATTGCCGGCAGAAGCTACAACCAATATCGATTTGTTGTCTGATTTTAAACGCCCACCCACTGCGTAGGCTTCGGTTTCTTTAAACGAACAGGTTCGGAAATTAGCTCCTTTTTCGGGCCAGTAACCGCTAAAAGTAATGTATAAGTTGTTTAGTCCAAGATGTTTGGCCAGGCCTTCGCTTTTATAAGTTACCGGAGCCGAGGAGCCTTGCAACATTTTATGCACGGGCAACCAATCGGCAAATCGAAAAACACCGTAGGAAGCATCTTTTATCTCAATTTGTTTTTTCGCATAGATGGCTCTTATTAAGGATGGCTCTTTTTCAAACTCCGAATCTAAAGACCAACCTTTATCGTTGAATTGCATGCCACTGTTGACGCATTCTAATACGTACGGTGTGGGCTCAATAGATTTTGTCATATGGGTAATTTTATTTGAGCTGCAAAAGTAAAGCTTTTAGTATCTTATCTCTAATATTTTGTCAAAAAATGGCAAAATATTAGAGATAAGATACTTGAGTGAAATGTGTAACACATTGTTGTTGAGATGAAAAGCGGCAAAATGTAATGCCTGATTGCAAGAGGTATTATATAAAAATGGCCAAATCAATCGATTTGGCCATTAAGAAAAGGGAGTATTTACTTATTAAACATGCTTGTAAACGCCTAAATGGTCGAGAGTGAAGTTATGGATAAACTCGGCCCGGGCTGCATTTTCGGCTTTGCCCATGTTAATATAAATTTCCGTTGAGCTTTTAAATGTTTCATCGCGCTGGGTATCTAACAGTAACAAGTACCCCATTACGATATGTCCGGCCATTTCAACCAAACGGCGCGCATGAAAATCTACGTACTCGTTATCTTTTACATCCAATACCGATTTAACGGTGTGTACGTATTCTTCTGTCATACCGATTAGCGTGCGGCGGAAACCGTGTAACTCGGGGTGCAGTTCCATGGCTTCGTATTCACGTATCCTGTCCAGATAACCACCTGTGGTTACACCACGGATGGCAGCTACCACTTGCAATTGGGTAGTGCCCTCGTAAATAGTTGTGATACGGGCATCGCGGTAGATGCGCTCAATGGGATAATCTTTCATAAAACCAGAACCGCCATGTATTTGCAACGAGTCGTAGGCCAGTTGGTTACAATATTCACTGGTCATGCCTTTCAGCAGGGGTGTAAAGAAATCGGCCATTTTTTGATAGCGTTTCATTTCTTTCCTTTCCTCAGCTTCCAGCTTACGTTCCTCGCTAATGTGCATGTAAGTTTTGTACACGTCTACCATGCGCGATGTTTCGTACAGCAGTGTGCGTGAGGCATCGAGCTTGGCTTTCATGGTGGAAAGCATTTCGTAAACAGCAGGGAATTGGATGATTGGTTTTCCAAACTGTTCGCGTTCCTTGGCATAGGCCAATCCCTCGCGATAAGCCGCCTCCGAAATTCCCACCGACTGCGCACCGATACCCAATCGGGCGCCGTTCATAAGAGCCATTACGTATTTGATGAGTCCTAACTTGCGAGCGCCTACCAGTTCGGCCGGTGCATTTTGAAATACCAGCTCGCATGTGGGCGAACCTTTGATTCCCATTTTGTTTTCGATACGCCTAACAATGACGGCTTTGCTGTTTCTGTCGTAAATAAACATAGACAAACCGCGACCATCTTGCGTAGCTTCCTCCGAACGTGCCAGTACCAGTGATACATGGCCGTCGCCATTGGTGATAAAGCGTTTTACTCCATTGAGGTACCATTTGCCCTCCTCTTCATTGTATGAAGCTTTTAACTGAACGGCTTGCAAATCGGAACCTGCATCCGGTTCGGTTAAATCCATGGCCGCCGTTTCGCCGTTTGAGATACGGGGTAAAAAACGGGCTTTCTGATCTTCGTCGCCAAACTCGTTGATAGTTTCGGCACAATCTTGTAACCCCCATATATTCACAAAACCAGCATCGGCACGCGAAACAATATCGGCTGCCATGATGTAGGGTACTATCGGAAAGTTAAGTCCTTCGTACTTGCGCGGGAGGGTAATGCCCATCAATCCGGCTTCTACCAGAGCATCTAAGTTCTTCTGGGTTCCCTTGGCGTATATCACTTCATTATTTACAATCTTAGGACCTTCCTGATCAACGCTTTCGGCGTTCGGCGCTACAATGTCGCCACAAATTTCGCCAACAATTTCCAACACCTTGTCGTAACTGTCCATGGCATCTTCAAAATCCATGGGTGCATAATCAAAGCTGTCCTTGTCGGCGTAGTTACGTTCCTTTAATGCCACAATCTTTTCCATCAGGGGATGGGTAAGGTGGAATTTTAAATCGGGGTTATCTGTAAAAAAATTAGCCATTATTTTGAATTTTTCTTGTATAATTTGATGAGCTTTGCCACTATATCGTTCACCTCACCGTTGATTACATAGTCGGCAATTTTATTGATTGGTGCGTTGGAATCGTTATTTATAGCAATAACCATGGCCGATTCTTCCATGCCGGCGGTATGCTGTATCTGACCCGATATGCCGCAGGCGATGTATAGTTTTGGGCGCACCGTTACACCGGTCTGACCTATCTGACGCTCGTGATCGGCATAGCCGGCATCAACGGCAGCACGTGATGCCCCTACTTCGGCATTAAGAACCTCGGCCAACTGAAACAATTGATCAAAGCCCTCTTTAGAGCCCATGCCGTAACCTCCGGCCACAATGATTGATGAGTTTTTAATATTGACTTTTGATTTTTCCATGTGACGCTCTATCACCTTCACCACCATATCCTCGGGTTTCAGAATTTTATCCACATCAATGGTTTTTACCTTTCCCTTGTGGTTGTGGTTATAAACTTCCATTTTCATTACTCCCTCACGCACGGTAGCCATTTGAGGACGGCAGTCGGGATTAATGATGGTGGCCACAATGTTGCCTCCAAAGGCAGGCCGAATCTGATACAGCAAATTCTTATATTCCTTTCCGGCTTTTCTGTCGGTATGATCGCCAATTTCCAAGGCGGTACAGTCTGCGGTCAGTCCACTCTGTAATGCCGATGAAATACGAGGCCCTAAGTCGCGTCCAAGTGTTGTAGCTCCAAGTAGGCAAATCTCCGGTTTTTCTTGTTTAAAAAGATCCACCATAATCGAAGTAAACGGCAGAGTGGTGTATATATCCAGGTTCTTGTTATCGCCCAAGTGAAGTACATCCACTCCATAAGGGAAAACTTGTTTCTCTATTCCTTTTAATTGATGGCCTAACACTACTGCCTCCAGCTTGCAGTTTAGGTCCTTGGCTAGCGAGCGTCCTTTGGTAAGCAATTCAAGGCTTACATCGGCTATCTGGCCTTCTTCTATTTCGCAAATTACAAATACGTTACCCATTTTTTTATTGATCAAAAAGTTTTAATTATCCGATAGTGTGGTTTTCGATAAGTTCCACAATCATGGCTTCCAGTTCCTCCTCATTATTTGAGATGCGTTTGGATTCTTTTGCTTGGAAAACCACGTTCTCAATTTTTTTAACTTTTGTAGGTGATCCTCCCAGTCCTAACCATTTGGTATCGGTTTCGATATCGTTTACACTCCATTCTTCAATGTTAAGATAGGGTCTGTCGGTTGACAGGTCAATGTAATCTTCGCTTTGTGCTTGCGATTCGGTAACCGTTTTGGCATGTTTATATTTCATCACTTTCTTTGCGTTGCGTGGCCGGCAATCGGGTGCCGAAGCATTAACGGTAATTACACAAGGTAGTGGGCCTTCAACCGTTTCAACTCCCCTTTCTAACCTTCTTACAACAGTTATCTTGCCTTTTTCGGCCGATTTGACCTCCTGCGCGTAGGTGATCTGAGGTAGGTTGAGTTTTTCGGCCACCTGAGGCCCTACTTGAGCGGTATCACCGTCAATGGCTTGCCGTCCGGCCACAATGAGGTCGAAATCCTTAATTTTACGTATGGCACAGGCAAGTGCGTAGGAAGTGGCCAGGGTGTCTGATCCGGCAAAAGCTCTGTCTGTTAGTAGGTAGCCTTTATCTGCACCGCGGTATAAACCTTCGCGAATAATATCGGCTGCCCGACCCGGTCCCATGGTTAAAATAGTTATTTCCGATCCCGGATATCGGTCTTTTAAGCGCAATGCCTGCTCCAGGGCGTTAAGGTCTTCGGGGTTGAAAATAGCTGCCAATGCTGCCCGGTTTACCGTTCCATCTGCCTTCATTGCGTCTTTCCCCACATTTCGGGTGTCGGGGACCTGCTTGGCGAGGACAATAATTTTTAATCCCATCTTTAAACTTATTTTATGCATTATTAAAATTTATTTTGAATGGTCAGCAAATTTAAAAAAACCAATGGTATTAGCAACCCCTTGAGGATTAAATTAAAGCGCTTATAATGTAGTGAAGTTATGGATTTGTTGTGGCTAAGGCGGTTCGTAATGTCCATGTAGCGGTTGATTATTGCATATACAGTGCTTTTACTAATGAAAACATGCGCACGTACGCCTACCTTATTGTGCTTTATTTAGAGAAATTCTAAACTAATTAAAAACAGACAAAACAAAAAGACATGAACTTCCGTTTTATGAAAAGACAAACCACTTTTTGCATCGTTATGAAGATATTATTATTAATGGCTGTAATAAGCACAGTATGGATGAATATGGAAGCACAAAAAAAGAATTTTAACGAGCTGTCGCCCGATGAAAAAAGAGTAATCCTGAACAAAGGTACCGAAAGACCTTTTGTGGGAGAATATACCAATCATAAGGAAAAAGGTACCTACCTATGTAAACAATGTGAGGCTCCTTTGTATAAATCGAGTAGTAAGTTTGAATCGAATTGTGGATGGCCCAGCTTTGACGATGAGATTAAGGGTGCCGTGCAACGCGTGCCGGATGCCGACGGGCGCAGAACCGAGATTATATGTAAGCATTGCAAAGGGCACCTGGGACACGTGTTTTTGGGTGAGGGCTTTACGTCTAAAAACACCCGTCACTGCGTTAATTCAATATCAATGATTTTTGTGCCCGATGAAAAAGAAAAAGATAAGAAGGGTAAGAAGTAAAATTAAAAATTAGGATAAATTCACCAGGCCTTGGCCTCATGGTATCTGCAGCCGGATACAATGAGGCTTTTTTTATAGCCGATGAAAATTATTAATAAGAAATACAGAAAGTGCTTTAATTTGCCATTCGTGGCACGGTTTTTCCTCAATAAGCTTTTGTATATTTGTAGTTTCTTAAATATTTTAAAGTTGTTTCTTTTACAATGAGCATCAAGCACCATCTCCTTTTAAAAATAGCCCTGTTTATATTTATCGTTTTTTTTGGCCTAAGGGCTGAGGCCCAATCCTGGACAAAAACAACAGATACGTTTATAGATAGATTTAATCAGCAAGACAAAACGTATAGCGTTACCTTAAATGATAGTATCATTGAGCGGGTTAACTATTGGAGTTCTTTTGATTTGGATCACAAGGCTTTTATACTTGACGAAAACGAATTTCGCAGAAACCAGGTGATGACCTTAAATACGAACTATTGGAATTATAAAGAGCACGTAATGAGCTTAAAATTCTACCCGTATAAAGATTTAAATATAAAATATGAGCCTACCCTTGTGCGCTCAAAACTACTGCACGATGATAGGGGGTATCTTGATGTTATGGCAGAGGGGAGTGACTTTAATGAGGCTGTTGGGGAAGTATATAGTATGGTCAAACGTAACGAGATGTTTTTCATTAAAAGTCCCAATTTAGTAAGGCATGTTTGGAAAACTATACCGGAGCCACACCGTTTAATTACGGATAGAAAGCATTTAGATATGCGATCGGCAGAGGAGGGTATCTCGGGTTTGCTGTTCGGAAAAGTAGATTCACCTACCAAATTAAACAAAACAATTAAAGAAAAGGGACCGTGGACTTTCAGTGGTGTTGAAAACATTCAACTATCGCAAGCTTACCTCTCAAACTGGACAAAAGGTGGAGAAAACTCCATTGCCTTACAGAGCGATTTGTTGCTTAGAGCCAACTATAAAAAAGAGAAGGTGGAATGGGAAAACTATGCACGCCATAAGGTGGGTATTTTAAACTCTGAGAGTTACCCGGTGCAGGTAAACACGGATCAAATTGTGGCCAACAGTAAGTACGGATTAAAAGCGTCGAAGAAATGGTACTATAGTTTTGTTTTCGATTTTACTTCCCAACTTTTTAATGGTTACAACAATAAAAAACGCGAAAGCATCATCTCTGGTTTTATGTCGCCAGCCTATTTTACCTTTGCTGTAGGTATGGACTATAAACAAAGCAAGAATTTTACGTTGCTTCTGTCGCCCTTAACCTCAAAAATAACCTACGTTAAAGATACGGCCAAAGTAGATCCTGGCAGATATAAGATTGACAAGGGTAAAAAAGTTGCTTATGACACAGGGGCGTCCTTAAATAATCATTTTAACTGGCAAATTTCAACAGAACTTAATCTAAAGTATAAGTTGGATGTGTTTGTGGGGTATTTCGATAAAGACCCTGTTACCCAGGTTGACTGGGAGGTGATATTCGACATGCGGATCAATCAGCATCTATCCACTCGAATATCCCCCCAATTGAGATATTTTAAAAATGAGTCGCTAAAAGTTCAGTTCAGAGAACATTTCGCCATCAACTTTAGCTACAAGTTTTAAGTTTGGTAAAGTATATTTGTGCATTGGTCATAAAATATTGCAATTATATTTTTTTAACACTTTTTTTTGTGATTATTTTTGTGCTTTTAAAAATGGATTATATATTTGCATTCGAGTTAGGCCTATAAAGTAGGTAACCATCGAGGTTGCTCAAAATATTTAAAGTCTTAAATTTTCTCATAGTTTAGGGTTAGGTTTGGTTAAAGATTGAAAGCCACTGTCAGCATTGTTTGATGGTGGCTTTCATGATTTTAGGGGCTAAGACCGAGGTGCGCAAAAATGGGATCAAGGAATCATGCGCAATATTTGGGTCTGCGGAAAAATGCTTGTCTTATTGCGTAGTAAAAACACCGATACAACCATCACCATTAAAAAATGGAATAATGTAAGGATCTTAGATTTGCCCGGTGGGTTTAGTGCATTACGTGGGTTATTTGTAAGTGCGATTTTTTTTGTGGCACGTCCCTAGTCAATCAGCATTGGATATTAGCGGTAAGTCAATCGTAAACTACGATAAGTGTTTATCCATCGGCCTGCTCCGGATAGTCATTAAAACGAAAGCAAGCAAGGCGGTTGAGCCTTACTTGTTTCATTTTTTTTTGTTTCGCGCTATGCTGTTCTACTTCGCCTTTTGTGCCCTCTTATAGCCGCACCTTTCTTTAGTTGTTTTAGCCGTTGTTTTTCTTTTCCAATTGTAAGTGGGCAATGCCAAGTATATTTTAGTTACGCAAATTTGGATAGGATAGTCTCTATTCTATCAAGCTCTCCTTGGGTAAAAGGATTGCTTTTTAATCCATGAACCGCATCTTTTATTTGGGCTGTCTTGCTTGCTCCAATTAGTACCGAGGTCACCCGTTTATCCTTTAGCAGCCAATTGATAGCCATTTGTGCCAGGGTATCACCTCGCTCCATGGCCATACTGTTTAAGGCTTTGATGGTGGCCAGTCTTTCGTCGGTCAGATGCTCAGGCTTTAGGAAATGCGCTCGTGCAGCCCTGGAATCTTCGGGTATTCCTTTTATATACTTGTCGGTGAGCATGCCCTGTGCCAAAGGTGAAAAAGGAATGCAACCTACACCGTTATCCATCAAGGTGTCAAGTAATCCTTCTTCAGGTGTACGCTCAAACATGGAATATTTAGGTTGATGAATTAAACAAGGCGTTCCGAGTTGTCGTAAGATATCGAAAGCCTCCCTGGCTCTTTGGGCAGGATAATTAGATAAGCCCACATACAATGCTTTACCTTGCCTCACCATCAAATCGAGTGTGCTCATGGTTTCGTACAAAGGGGTATCGGGGTCGGGGCGGTGATGGTAAAAGATGTCTACATAATCCAACCTCATTCTTTTTAAGCTTTGATGGAGGCTGGCCATCAGGTTTTTTTTACTTCCCCATTCGCCATAAGGCCCTGGCCACATGTAGTATCCTGCCTTCGATGAGATAATCAATTCGTCGCGGTATTTACGCAGATGCTTATGCAAAATATCGCCAAAGTTTTTTTCAGCGCTGCCTTCGGGTGGTCCGTAATTATTGGCTAAATCAAAATGGGTAATCCCCAAATCGAAAGCTGTGAATAGCAGTTGTTCATAATTAGCGCGGATATCCACATCGCCGAAATTATGCCATAAACCCAGAGAAAGTGCAGACAGCTTTAATCCGCTGTTGCCACATCTGCGATAGGACATATCCTGATAACGTGATTCTGATGCAATGTAAGTCATGATGTTTATTTTTTAAAGTTCATTTAAGGTGTGCGTTATTAAAATAAAAATACCTCCTCTCAAAATTGATAGCATAACCACGGTTATGAATTAGTAACAGGCGAAATAAGTATTGTTAAATTCCTGCATGGCTAATTTAAGTAGGATAAATACAACTGCTGTTGTTAAAAGCTCATTGGAACTCATAAAATTAGTATGAAATTCAATTATATTACAATATAATGACTTGCACTTTTAATTTTTTTAGAAATATATCTAAAAAAGTAAAGCCTTGATGCTTCTTTATGATGTTTTTTTGGCAGGCGAAATTAGATTAAGGCAATACGTTTGGAATAATCCTTATAGATACCTAAAATAAAGGAGGCTTGTTTTAAAATAGTTTTTTAATTTCAGCGAGGGATTTCCCAAAAGCTGTCGTCTAAACTTCAAAACAGCATTAAAAGCCATATGGTGCAGCAACATGAGCAAGATATTGTAGATAGGATTATAGCGGGCGATATGCGGGCTTTTGAATTGTTGGTGAACAATTTTAAAGAACGCGTAATTAATATCTGCTTTTCTTATACCAATAACCTAACGGATGCAGAAGATATTTCGCAAGAAGTTTTTATTGAACTGTTTAAATCCCTGAAAAAGTTTAAAGGTGATGCTGCCCTTTCTACCTGGATTTTTAAAATTGCATCTAACAAATCTCTGGATCACATCCGCAAACAAAACAGAATTAAGCGGGGTGCCGGCTTAACAACCTATATGGAGGATTTAAAAAACAACGATTGGGCGGACGGGAATAAAGCTGTAGCCGATAGTAAGCTTATTGATAAGCAACGAAAAGAATGGTTGTATTATGGATTATCGAAGCTGCCCAAACGGCAAAACGAAGCCTTTGTGCTAACACAGATTGAAGGTATGGATCAGCAGGCGGTAAGTCAGATTATGGGAACCTCGGTTAAAAGTATAGAAGCCTTGGTAGCCCGGGGTCGTAAAAAGCTGAAATCCGTTTTGGCTAAGCAGATAAAGGAATATTTATAAAATAAATTGAGGGTTAATATTTACAATGTCGTCTAATAAACTAAACGAGGAGACAATGAAAAAGCCGGGTAAAAATATTGAACAAGAAATTGAACGCATATTGCAAAGTGCTTCAAGCGCTCAAAGAGTTAACACATCGCCATTTTTTACTACAAGGGTAATGGGCAAGGTGGAGCAGTTAGAAGACATTCCGGCGTGGCTTCCTCAGCTACAAATGCTGTTGCGACCCGTTTTAGTTTTATTGCTCATTGTAAATATTGTCAATTTTTATATTTATAGTAGTGCTCCCGATTCAATAGAGGATAGCTACGATCCAATTGAACTGGCAGTAAACGATTATGCCGCCTGGGACAACGATTTTATTTTTTCCGAAGACCTTGTTAAGGATAAAAAAAATAATAAGGTAAAACAACATGTTAATGAGTAATAAACGCACATGAGGATGATTAAAAATAAAAATTATACGACGCATTGTCTCTTCCTCTTGGGCAAAACAGGCAGTGTTCGTTGTCTCCTATCTCTTATCTATCAATTTACCGGCCCGTCCGGCAGTCAGCTTGTCTAATTTTAAACAGATGAAGAAGAAACACTATATCATAATCATTGTCGCACTGGTAGTGCTGAATGTATTCTCGTGGCGCATTTGGTGGGAATCGCCAAGCCGCCCGGAATCCACACCCCTGGAGCGGGTAAAAAATGAAAGACGTTCAAAAAGCGATAGAAGCGGGATAGGCTTTTTTGAGCAAAGGCTTAATCTTAGCCAAGAGCAAAAACAAGCCTTCGGAAATTTAAAACAGTCTTATTTCTCGCAGCTTGAACAAGTAAAAGACAGTATGAGTGTGGTGCGGAAAAAATTGATAAGCAGCATAGGCAGCGAAATGGACGAAGAAACAAGGGAGATCCTGTTTGACAAAATGGCAAAACACAAGCTAAAAATGGAGCGGATGACCATTGAGCACTTTAACGATATGCGGCGCTTGTGCAGCGAGGAACAAAAGCCGGTATTCGATACCATTATGGTGCGGATGATGGAACGCAGCTCCATGTTTAAGGACAGCGGACGGAAGGGAAGGCATAGACGGGATGAGGGTAGGAGGAGAGGCAGGTAAAACCTGCATGTATATCCGATTAATCTATATAGTTGCTTCATATTAACCCGGGAAAAATAGACGCAACGACATTGTAAAACAGAATACTAATTTTAAAATTTTACTGAGATGAAAAAGAATAGTTTGCATAAAATAATAACTTTATTCGCCTTATTTGGCGTATTGATTATCGGTAGTGCCTGGGGATATGGCGATGGACAAGGCCGTAGGGCCAATGCCGGGAACGGCGATTTCAGGGCCATGAGAGGTTTAGATTTGACCGATGCCCAGCAGGAACAAATAAAAGCCTTGCGGGTGGATTTTATGAAAGAGATGACACCCCAAAGAAATAATATGCGGATAAAAATGGCAGAGCTTAATGCGGCTTCCGTAGGCGACAATGTCGACACCCAAGCCGTAAACAAATTATTGGATGAGATTGGTGCGATAAAAACCGACATGGCCAAAAAGCAATTTGCCAATAAACAAAAAGTACGTTCCGTGCTATCGGATGAACAAAGAGTGATGTTTGATGCCCTTTGTAATCAAGGTATGCGGGGCGGTATTAAGGGCAAAGCCCTGGGGCAGGGACGCCGGGGAAATAAAGGTAATTTTAGTCAGGGCTACAGAGGTCAAGGCCAAGGCCGGGGCTTCGATAAACAAGGACAAAGAAGCACTGGCCGAGGTATGGGTAAGCCCGCATTGTAGTCCTATGTGTAATCCTGGTGTTATTAAAACCCCATCTTTTAATTAAGGTGGGGTGATAAGATTAAAAGTAGGGTAGGGTGCCAAAGCAACTCATTTTCTTATTGATGTTAATCTAAATTATACCGTACAATAATGATTTTTTATATATTTGATACCGTTCAACCGCTAAGTACTAAAATTTTTAAGCTTTTAACGCTAACCTCTTAATCCTACTTCATTGGATATTTCCATTCACAATCTCAACAAAATATATAAGAATAATCATCGTGCACTTACCGATGTCAATTTGAATATTGGTTCCGGCATGTTCGGTTTACTGGGTCCTAACGGGGCGGGCAAGTCAACATTGATGAAAATACTGGTTACCCTGCTCGAACCTTCGGCTGGTGAAATAATGGTTGACGGCATGCCCCTGAGCAAGCACCGAAAGGAGGTGAGGGCCATGATTGGCTACCTGCCACAGGATTTTCGTTTTTTTGCCAAGTTAAAAACTTATGAGTTCCTTGATTATGCTGCTTCTTTGGCCGGCATTGGTAAGCGGAAGCAACGCAAGAAGGAGGTAGAGCGCCTGTTGGAACAGGTAGGCCTTTTTGAGGTACGTAACCGCTTTGCCAACAAGCTATCGGGCGGAATGAAGCGGCGCCTGGGAATAGCGCAGGCCATAGTGGGCGATCCAAAAATTGTTATCGTGGACGAACCCACCACCGGGCTCGATCCCGAAGAGCGTATTCGTTTCCGAAATATACTGGCCGATTTGAGTCAACGCGACGTCACCATCATCTTATCCACCCATATCGTGGGCGATATTTCCAGCACATGTAACCAAATGGCATTGCTCAACGAGGGTCGGGTGGGTTTCACCGGCAGCCCCGGCGATTTTCTGGAACTGGCCAAAGGTAAAGTATGGCGTACGCACATTCTTTACGATCAGATGGAGGAGTTTAATCAAAAGTATCCGGTAATAACAACCATACCCGATGCCACGGGCTACGAGATAGAGCTTATAGCACCCCATGCCAATGATTTTAACGGCGAAGCCATAGCACCTAACCTGGAACATGCCTATGTTTATTTTATTGAGTACGAAACAAAAAAATTAATCACTTCTCATGAATAGCCCCTTGTTTACCGTAGCGCGGTTCGAGATAAAAACCCTGTTGCGCAGTTGGTTTTTCAGGATATTTGCCTTGGTGGTGCTCATTTTTATCGTGTTCTTTAACCTGATGGCCAGCACAGAAGTAGGCCAGGCAAACTGGCCTGATCGTATGCTCATCGGCGGCTTGCCCTATATGAACCTTTGGATATTAAATATTGTACAAGCCATTATTGCCGTTTTTCTTTCGGCCGATTTTTTAAGCCGCGACAAAAAGCTCGACACCACCGAAGTGGTTTATGTTCGCAATATGAGCAACTTTCAGTATGTGATGGGCAAAACAGCGGGCATATTAACCGTATTTGGTGGCTTGAACCTGCTGGTGCTCGCATTTACTTTTATCATCAACCTCATCAGTCCCGATGCCGGTTTCAGCGTACTCACCTATTTTTTGTACCCCTTGCTTATTTCTGTGCCTACCCTGGTATTTATTTTAGGCTTGTCGTTTTTTGTGATGCAGCTGGTTCGCAATCAAGCCGTTACTTTTATTTTGGTGCTGGGTTATATTGCCACCACCGTTTTTTATTTAAAAGGACTGCATTTTGGCGTCTGGGATTTTATCACCTTTAACACACCCCTGGCCTATTCATCCTACGTTGGTTTCGGCAATCCGCTGCAACTGATCAGTATCAGGGGGGGATACTTATTGTTGGGGCTTGCTTTTATTTTTTTTACCATTTATAAGCTACCCCGATTGCCGCAAACCAAACATGGCCAAAAGCTCATCCTGCTTCCGGCCACCGTTACCCTTTTGTTGGCATTTAGCGGAATGGGTTATTATCTTCTTCAAAAACATCATACCGAGAAAATTATTGGGCAACAGGCACAAATTGAAAAGAACTTACCTATTGATGCAGGTTACCAAATATCCGATTACCATATCCAATTAGAACATAGCGGTAGGGAGTTGAGCGGTAGCATAGAATTTATTGTTAAAAATACCGGTGGGGGACTGCCGCCACAACTAAAGTTTTTTTATAACAATGGTTTAAAGGTAGGGCAGCTAAGTATCAATGATAAAAATGTTGCGTTCAAGCAGTACCTCAATATACTGACTTGCGAAAATCCGTTGGAAATGTCTGATTCGCTTGTGGTGGTATTTAACTTTGAGGGTACACCCAACGACAGGCTCGCCTATTTTGATATTAGTGCCGACGAACGACATGCACCGCGCAGGTTCGACCCTCTGATGGCGGGTAAAAAAAGTTGTTTTATATCTCCCGATTATTTATTGCTGACCAAAGAAAGCTTTTGGTATCCCGCCGTAGCGGAACGAAATACTTTTCGGGTAAAGCAATTTTTTAATTATGATATGAAGGTGAAATCCGCTGACGGTTTGGAATTTATAGCGCAGGGAAGTAAGGGCGAAGAGGGCGGGTGGACTACCTTTAAAGGCGATGTGCCTTATCCCAAATTAAGCCTGATTGCCGGAAAATATAAAAGTAAGTCAATTGATGTGGATAGCGTGCAGTATGCCGTTACTGCCAGGGAAGAGGGGTTCTTTTTCGAGAAATATTTCCAGAACCTAAGCGACACCCTGCCCGCGCTGGTCCGGGATATGAAACAAGACTACGAGCGCCAATTGGGCCTTAAATATCCCTATAAAAGGCTCACCTTTGTTGAAGTACCCGTGCATTATTATGCGCATTTCAGGCCTTGGGCTATCAGCAACAACAATACCCACCCCGAAATGGTATGGGTACCCGAGTCGGGTATAGGCTTATGGATTTTTAATTGGGTCAATAGTTTTGACAACGAAAAACGGCGGGAAGAAAGAGACAACCTGGAACGTTTGCCCAAAGAAACCGAAGCCAGTGTTTTTATGAACGTGATAGGCAATACTTTTTCTAAACCTTTGCAGAGCCAACATTTTTTTATGCGAAACGACAACGTGGGGCGCACCATGAGCCAGCAAAGTGCTTATTCCGTATTTCCGCTTTTTTATAACTATGTGTACTCCATCCGCGACGATGGTCTGCCTTTTATGAACATGTGCCTCGAATCGTATATGCTCAACAGGGTCAATTCCGAAAGTGGCGGTCGCTTTGGCAGGATGAGCTCAACCGACAAGTCTATTTTGTTTCTGAGTAAAAACACGGGTAGCCTAAACGATATGGTGGACAAAGATGATTTGGAAATTAGCATTGCCGATATCATTGTAACCGTGGGCAACAACCAATTTGCGATGGCGCAGTCCAGATTAGGGGCGGATAGGTTTAGTGTTTTTATCGATAGCCTGCTCAAAGCCAATAAAATGAGCAGCATAGAACATGGCCAGCTAAACCAGATCATGACCGGAAGCAAGGAGGAGAAAAGCATTGTCGACAGCGACAGTAACTTGCGATTACCTTCTTTTTTGTTCGGACAAAGTAATATTTATGAGTTTACCGACGAAAAAAGTAAGAAATACTTTGTGAGTGTGGAGGTGGCCAACCGGGGCGATACTGATGGAATAGTGAAAGTATCGTTGCTTGGCGGCGGAGGTGGCAGAGGCCGGGGAGGGCGCGGCGGTGGTCGTGGCCCCGGTGGTGGTCGCAGGGGTGGTATGAGCGCCGGATTTGAAGAAATATACCATATCCCCAAAGGGGAGAATGTACAAGTGGGTATTGTAGTGGACAATGCCCCCCGAATGATGCAGGTACACACCTACCTTTCTAAGAACGTACCCTCGTACACGCGTTTTCCCCTGGCCGATTTTGAAGAAGCCCCGGCAGGTTTCGTGGTTAATGAAGGGGTTATGGCACTGGACAGGGAAATAACCCTGGTAGCTGACAACGAACTTGTGGTAGACAACGAGGACAGCGGCTTTTCTGTGGTTAACACCTCGGGAAAAAAAACCTTAAAAGAAATAATCCTCACCAGCCGCGACCAGGAGGACGAAATGGATGGCTCCGAGTATAAATCCCTGTCGTTTTGGCGACCAGCACCACGATGGACCCCGGTGCTGGAGGCGATGGCTTTTGGCAAATACACCAAATCACTGCATTATAAAAAATCGGGCGAAGGGGGTGCCAGGGCAAGGTTTGCTGCCCAACTCACCCAAACCGGCAGGTATAAGGTGTATGCTATGATACCCCCCTTAAATTTTGGAGAGTTTCGAAGAAATAATAATAGACTAAAGGAAGCAACGTTTAGCTTTACCGTTTATCACGACGACGGCGAGGAAGAGATGGAAGTACCCTTAACCGACGAGGGTTGGAGATGGGCATCACTGGGCGAGTTTTATTTCTCCGACGGTGAGGCCGTGGTGGAGATATCGGACAAAACAGCCAAAAGGTTTGTCATAGCCGATGCCGTTAAATGGGTGAAGTTGTGATGAACCACAAAGTGGTTGAATATGAATAACCACGGGTGTCCGCGTGCCGCCGAAGCTTTAGCGGAGGAGCAAACCCGTGGAACGGGTCATTATGGAAGAAGAACCCTGAAGGGGTTCAATAAATTGACTAAGAACTGAGGAAACAATAAATAAACATCAAAAACTTATGCATAGCAACAAAATTAAGATAACCTTGCTCATCTGCGTCGTGCTTGCCGTTTCGGATGCTTATGCGCAACGGATTCTATCCTTGCAGCAGGCTATTGAGCAGGCCATGAAAACGAGCCCGCGCATACAAAACTCGCGCCTTTCCCTAATACGCAGCGAAGAAAACCTGAAAGCGCAACGGGCCACCCTCAAATCCAATTTTAGCCTTAACGTCAACCCCTTGGATTATTCCAACGAGCGGCGGTTCAGCAACCAACTGTCGGAATGGTACACCATCGAAAGTTATAGTAGCCTGGCCAATTTCAGGGTCTCGCAACCCATATTATGGACCGACGGGGTACTGTCGCTCAACAACACGCTCAACTACCGCGACAATACAAGTACCAGCGGTGCGGCAATGGGTGGCGGATTAAAAGGATTCAGCAATAGCCTGGACCTGACCCTTCAGCAGCCCTTGTTTACCTACAACAGAACCAAATTGGAGCTGAAGGAGCTGGAGCTGGCCTACGAAAACACGGCCATGAGTTATGCCCTGCAAGAGCTAAGCGTGGAGAACCAGGTTACACAGGCGTTTTACCGGGTTTACCAGTCACAGATGTCCTTGAACACCTCGCGCGAGGAGTACGAAAACCGCAAGCAAAGTTACGAGATTATCAAGAATAAAGTGGAAGGCGGTTTAACGGCCAAGGAAGAACTCTACCAGGCCGAGCTGGACTTGATGAGCAGCGAATCGGCCATGAAAGACCGGGAGGTGACCTTTGAGAACGACAAGGACAATTTTAAACAGATGCTGGGTATAGCCCTGGAAGAGGAGATTATGGTGCTGGCCGACATATCGGTGTTGCCGGTGGATGTGGACCTGAACACGGCCATTGACCAAGGGCTCGCCAACAGGATGGAGCTAAGGCAGCGCGAGATAGCCATCGAGAACGGACAGTTTGATTTGATACGTACCAACGCCCAAAACGAGTTCAAAGGCGACCTGACCCTGAAGTTTGGCCTGTTTGGCGAAAGCGAAGAGCTGCAGAACGTGTTCCAGGATGCTACCAACAGCCAAAATGTATCCATCGGCTTTACCATTCCGCTATGGGACTGGGGCGAAAAGAAGGCCCGCCTCAAAGCGGCACAGGCATCCCTGGAGATGTCGATGAACGACCTCAGGGATGAGGAGGTAAGCATCAAGCTCACCATACGCCAGGTATTCCGCAGCCTGGCCAACCTTTTACGCCAAATAGAGATAGCGCGCAAAAATCTGGAGAACGCGGAGCTGACCTACGAGATAAACCTGGAGAAATACAAGAACGGCGACCTCACCAGTATGGATCTTAATCTGGTGCAAAACCAGTTGACATCTAAAAAAAATAGTCTCACCAACTCCATCATCAGCTATAAGCTGGAGCTGTTGAACATGAAAATTCAAAGCATGTACGACTTTGAAAACAAAGAATCCGTAACCCCACAGTTTAAAATTAAATAATCCCAACACTATGTTTAAAAAATATATCCCCATCGCATTTTTAGCACTGTTGCTGGCTGCCTGCAACAACCAGCAAAACAGATTCTCTACCGACATCGCTATCCCTGTCACCATACAGGAGGTCAAGCTCAGTAGTATCCAGGAAGTGTTTACCGCAACCGGTACCATTGTTTCGGAATACGAAAGCAAGCTGAACACACAATCGTCGGGCGAATATTACTTACAGACCAATCCGCGCACCGGCAAAAAATACAAGATGGGCGACGCCGTAAAGCAAGGTGACGTCGTTATTAAAATTGAAGACCGCGAATACGAGAACAACGTGAACATTAACGGTGCCAAAATAGACCTGGACATCTCCAAGATGGAATTTGAAAAACAGACCGCCCTGTACGAAAAAGGAGGCGTTACCTTGCGCGAGAAAGTGAACGGCGAAAAGCAATGGGTGAGCGCCCAAAAAAACTACGAAAATGCGCTGCTCCAATTGGCCAAGATGAAGGTGGTTGCCCCCTTTGACGGTGTGATTACCAATTTGCCCTATTTTTCGCAAGGGGTAAGGATAGAGCAAAACAAGGAAGTGTTGCAGATAATGAGCTACAAGGAAATGGTGATGGACCTGATGTTGCCCGAGAGCCAGATCACAAAGGTGTCGCTGAACCAAAAGGCCTGGATTACCAATTATTCCATACCCGACGACACCCTTTCCGGTAAATTAAATCAAATATCGCCCGCCATCGACATAGAATCCAGAACCTTTAAAGGACGTTTGGCCATCGACAACCAAGAGGCCAAACTACGTCCCGGGATGTTTGTCAAGGCCGATATCATCGTGGATAAAAAGGACAGTGTGGTGGTTATCCCCAAGGATGCCATATTGGTGCGCGCCGATGGCAAGGCAGTTTTTGTGGCCCGTGATGAGACAGCCCGGGAGCGCAAGATAACAACCGGCATGGAGAACAACGGGATGATAGAAGTAACCAAAGGCCTACAGCCCGAAGAGCGCCTGATCATCAAAGGCTTCGAAACCCTGAAGGACCGCTCCAAAATAAAGGTGATGAATAAATAAGGTTAGCAATGAATAGGCTTAACGACAATACAAAATAATCTATTATCTCATGGTCTATTATCTAACTATCTAACATTTAATTAGATGAAAAAACTTGCACAGTTTTCTGTTGATTATCCCGTAACGGTGGCCATGATTATCCTGGGCATCGTATTGCTGGGTTTTATATCCTTTTCGCGTTTGGGCACCGATCTGTTCCCCAACCTTAACAATCCCCGCATCGTCGTAGAGGTACGTTCGGGAGAGCGTCCGCCAGAGGAGATAGAAAAGCAATTGGTAGAACCCATGGAAGGGGCCATCATCCGCCAGAGGGGAGTCGTGAACGTAGGTTCGCTGAGCAAGGTGGGCTCGGCGCAAATCATTGTGGAATACAACTGGGACCAGGACATGGACGAGGCATTCCTGGATTTGCAGAAAGCACTGACCGCGTACAGCCAGAACGAAGAGGTGGAGGAACTGAACATATACCGCAACGATCCCAACGCATCGCCCGTGATGCTGGCGGCCATCTCGAACCCGGGAATAAGCGATATGGACGAGCTGCGCAAGGTGGCACAAAACTATATCCGCAATCAACTGATCAGGGTGGACGGTATTGCCGATGTACGCCTCTCGGGCGAACAGACCAAAGAGATATGGATAGAGACCGATCCGTATATGTTGGAATCGCACGGCATCACCTCTTCCTCCATCGTATCCAAAATACAGAGTTTTAACCGCAATGTTTCCGGTGGTTCTATCGAGGAGCTGGGGCAAAGATATATCATCAAAGGGGTAAGCATTTATCAATCACCGCAGGATTTGGGTAAGCTGGTGATAGGACGCACCTTGCAAGAGGACGAAAACGGACAACAGAAAGAAGTGCCCTTGCTATTGCGCGATGTGGCCCGGGTGGCGTATAAAAATCAGGAGCCACTGAATATTGTGCGCCTCAACGGACAAAGGTGCATCGGGCTTTCTATTTATAAAGAAACGAAATATAATACGGTGGCGGCGGTGGAAGCCTTGAACGAGGGCTTCGACAAGGTGAAAAAGGCTTTGCCCGGATACGAGATTACCATCATCAAAAACCAGGGCAAGTTTATAGGCGATGCTATTGGCGAGGTAAAGGACAGTGCCCTGATAGGTATCGTGTTTGCCGTGCTGGTGCTGTTCCTGTTCCTGCGGCGCATAGGCACCACTTTAGTGGTGAGCGCGGCCATCCCCATCTCTATCATCGCCACCTTCAACCTGATGTATTTTAACGGCCTTACCCTCAATATAATGACCTTGGGTGGCCTGGCCCTGGGAGCCGGTATGTTGGTGGACAATGCCATTATCGTGGTCGAAAATATTTTTAGCCTGCTGGAGCGCGGTAAGCCCCTGCGACAGGCGGCCGTGGAGGGGACTGCCCAGGTGGGTGGCGCACTGGTGGCCAGTACCCTCACCACCATCGTGGTTTTTTTACCCATCGTTTATTTGCACGGGGCATCGGGCGAATTGTTCAAGGACCAGGCCTGGACGGTGGCTTTCTCGCTGCTGTCGTCCTTGTTTGTCGCCATTCTGATTATTCCCATTTTAAGTGTGCTGCTCTTGGGCAAGCGCCCCGATAAGTTGAAGGTAAAACAAAAGAGCTACCCCGTTTATTCGCGCTTTTTGAGCGCTGCTATTGATAAACGATATTGGGTTATACTCGCAGCGATTGTGTTGGTGGCTTGCAGTTATCTGTCCATCTCGTTTATCGGCAGCGAGTTTATGCCCAAGGCCAAAACCAGGGAGTTTTCGGTAGAAGTCACCCTGCCTGCGGGCACAGGTCTGCAACGTACCGCAAGCACCATGCAAGCCATGGAGGAGATGATAAGCGAGGGTCTGGCGGAGCATGTGGCCCATGTTTATACCCATTCGGGTCCGCAAACCGATTTGTCGGGTTCGGGCAAGAGCGTGTTCGAGGGCGAGAACACCGGGTTTATAAAGGTTATTATACGGGAGGATTCGCCCTATTCGAGCGATGATTTTATCCCGGTGCTGAGCACCCTTTTTACGGGCATCCCCGATATGGAGCTGGAATATATCCAGGACGAAACGGCGCTGGGAGAGATTTTGGGCAGCGATGCGGCCCCGGTAATGATTGAGGTATTGGGTGAAGACCTGACCGTGCTGGACGGGCTCACGGACAAAGTATATGCCGCCCTGCAAAGCAACGAAGCGCTGTACAATTTAAAAAGCTCGTTCCAGGATGGCGTGCCGGAGGTAAATGTACATATCGACCGCTATCGGGCTGGTATATTCAATATCAATGCCTCTTCTATCATCACGCAATTACAGGAGTTTTTGATGGGTAAGGACGCCGGCAGTATCGAGAGTGGGGGCGAACTGACCGACATCACCCTTAAAATGCCCGACTACCCACTCGGGGAGCTGGATAACTTTATCATAGAAAACGGGCAGGAGAAATACCGTTTGAACGAACTGGCCGACATAAGCATCGGCTCTGCCCCCAAGGAAGTCATACGCGACAACCAAAACCGGGTGGGCAGGATAACGGCGCACATTAAGGGCGACGTTCCGGTGGATCAACTGGCCATACAGATAGAGGGTGCGCTGGCGGGGATAGAATTTCCACCGGGATACAGATACCAGCTGAAAGGGGAGGAGATGCTGCGTAAGGAATCCTTCGGCAGCCTTTCGTTTGCTTTGTTACTGTCGGTTATTTTGGTGTACATGGTGATGGCCTCGCAGTTCGAATCGCTTATTCATCCCTTTACCATCCTGCTCACCATCCCCCTGGCCGGGGTAGGTGCTCTTGCAGCTTTTCTGCTGTTGGGCATGTCGCTGAACATCATGGCCTATATCGGCCTGGTGATGCTGGCGGGTATAGCGGTTAACGACTCCATTATTTTGGTGGATGCCATCAATCAGTTTAAAAAAGAGGGCATGATGCTCAAAGAAGCGGTGATGGCTGCGGCCAACAATCGCCTGAGGCCCATATTCATGACCAGCCTCACCACCATTTTAGGTCTGCTGCCGCTCACCATAGGCTTTGGCGAAAGTGCCGCCCTGCGCTCGTCCATGGCCATTGCGGTAATTGGCGGATTATTAACATCCACCTTATTGACCCTGGTGGTTATCCCTTGTGTGTATTATGTATTTGACGGAATTGTGAGAAAAAATAGATAATAGACAAGAGATAATAGACAAATAGATTAGAGATAATTAGGGCTTGCTAAAAACAGCTATATATCAGATAATAAGTAGATTGTGAATCTAAAAAGAATCCAAAGTGCAAGGATTTAGCTTATGAAATGAGATTTTCCATGCAGAGTAAAAATATTTATCCCGTAGGGATTACCTATACATAACCCCCAGATTCCTGCCCGTCGGCAGACGGGTATCTGGGGGATGAAATATGCACTTGAGATTTTACTCCGTAGGAGTAGCCCGAAAGCTATTGTGATGGGGCGTTTTATATGGGAAACTCCGTTGGAGTTCATTCATTACGACACTATAACCCCCAGATAAATCTGGGGGTTATGAACAGCAAACTCCTCTGGAGTTTTTCAGCAGAATCTAATTAGATGTTAGATAATAGACAAAAAATGAAAAGACAACTAAATAGGAGGGATATGGATTAAAGGTTAGTGGTTTGTAGTAATTGGTGCAATGTGACCCAGACAGTAACTAAATTCCAAGCTGCAAATCGAAGCCCCTTTAGGGGTTTGGGGTAAAACAAGCTATAAACCCAAGTCTCTTTCCGCGTGTCGCCGAAGCTTTCTCCGACGGCGATAGCCTTTGGCGAAGGACTTAGCGGAGGAGCAAAACCCGGGGCTATTGATATTCAACCGCTCTGCGGTTGTTGGTAAGTTTTAAGTCAAGCCCCCGTCGAAAGCCGGGCAAGCTTCAGGATGCAATGTAATGGCATAGGGCAATGCCCTAAGATTATAAGAATAACAAAATCGTTGCACGATGCGGTTGATAAAATGAATATCCGAACTTTACGACGCCTGCCTCCCGAAACGAGTTTGGGACAAGTTGTGGCAGACGGGAAATGAAACATTGAACTATTATTGTCTTGATACTTGATACTTAAATCTTGATACGCATAAAATGAACTTTATAATACATCGAAAGGTACTGATAAGCATGTTGTTCGTGGCGCTCACCATGTTGGGCGTGGTATCGTACAAGCATTTGTCGGTAGAGCTTTATCCTGATGCCGAATTGCCCGTGTTGTTTGTACAGGTGGCCGGGGATACCCAGTCCGACCCGCGCTACGTGGAGCAGCAAGCCGTTATCCCTTTAGAAGGGGTGGTAGGTACCTTGGAGGGTATCGAAAAAATGGAGTCGCGGATAAATCCGGGGCGGGCTTTAATCATCGTTTATCTGAGCAAAGAGGTCGATTTTAAATATGCCTACCTCAAGTTGGCCGAAAAGATAAATGCTTCGCAAAACCTGATTCCTGAAGGGTACAGGGCCACTGTGGCAAAGATGGACATGCAGCAGATGAACAGCCAGTTTATGCAGTTGCAAGTGCTGGGCGAGGGCGATGTGGACAGGGTGCGTGCCCTTACCGACGAGCGCATCGCGGGCAAGCTGGAAAGTGTGGACGGCATAGCCGGCATACAGATATATGGTGGCCGGGAAAAAACCGTGGAGATAACACTTAACGAAGATGTGCTGGAGGCATTGAACATAACCACCGCCGAGGTGCGCCGCAAGATACAGAACAGCGAGGGCAAAAAAACATTTGCGGGCCGGGTGGTCGATAGGGGACAGTACTTGTTTGTGAATGTACAGGGCGAATACAACCATATACGCGACCTGGAGAATGTGGTCATCTCCGCCAATGGGCCTGTTTTGTTAAAGGACATCGCACAGATAGTTTTTGGCGTTAAAGAACAAACCTCCTATAGCCGGGTCAATGCCAAAGAAGCGGTGACCATCAGTATGGCACGCGAGTCAACCGTGAACCAGATAGAGCTTGCCGCCCGCGTTAAAGAGCAGGTGGCCAGCCTGAACGAAGAGCTGGCAACGGAAGGCGTGGAGATTGCCATCACCGCCAATACCGCCGAAACCATGGAGCAGAACATCTCCAAAATAATCGATTTGGCATTGATAGGCAGCATCCTGGCCGTGTTTATCCTATGGATATTTCTGAAAAATATCCCCCTGGTTTCGCTGGTGATGCTGTCCATTCCCATCTCGGTATTTTCGGCTTTCAATATCTTTTATGCCTTCGATATCAGTATCAACACCTTAACGCTGATAGGGATAGCCCTGGCCGTGGGCATGCTCATCGACAACAGTATTGTGGTGATGGAAAATATTTATCGGGTGGCGGCCACCGAACCCGACAGGGACAAGGCGGTTACCCAGGGTACGCGGCAGGTATGGCGGGCTATATTGGCAGCCACCCTTACCACGGTCACCGTATTTTTGCCCTTCGTTTTTTCATCCAACATGGGTTTTAAGCTGGTGGCCGAAAATATCGCCGTTTCCATCGTGGGCACGCTCCTGATATCCCTGGCCGTGGCCTTGCTGCTTATCCCCATGATGACGCACAGCGTGCTGTGGTACGGCAAATCGAAGGTGCAGAAACGTTTAAGGCGATTGCCCCTGCACAGCCGTATGATACAATCGTACCTGGTGCTCCTGAAAAATGCCCTCCGGTTGCCCGCCCGCACCATCAACATGGCCGTGCTGGCATTCTTTTTAACGGTGTTCATCAGTCTGCTGGTCAGTTTTCAGGTGAACAAGGAGGTGGAGACCCCGGAGTTTGTGATTAATATCGAGCGCTCATCGGGCTCTACCCTGGAAGCCACCGATATAGTGGTTCGGGAGTTGGAAAAGCGCTTTGGCGATATTAGCGAGCACGATAAGATTATCAGTCAGGTATATGAGGAGAGGGCCAGCCTGAGGGTGCAGTTGAAAGAAGAATACAAAAAAGAATCGAAGCGCAGTCTGGGCGAAATAAAGGCCGATATACAATCGAGGTTGCAAGGGTTTACCGACTCCGAGATTAGTTTGGAGCAAGGGGGCACTACCACAGGCGGCGGCTCGGGCTTTGGCGACAACCCCGGCATGAACATGATGGCCATGTTTGGTATTGGACAACAGCAGGAGAGCGTAGTGATAAAAGGGGAGGATTTTGATAAGATGTTGCTGCTGGCCGAGGATATAAAATATATTTTGGAGGACAATATGGAGGGGATGACTTATGTGGGCATCAGCGCCGGCTTTCCGCGCCCCGAGGTGCACCTGGAATTCGACCCCGGATTGATGAGCATGTACGGCGTGGCCCCACAAAATGTGGCGTCCGAACTGTTTACCTTTAGAAATGAAATAAGCTCCGGCGGCGTGTTGCGGGTGGATAACGAGGAATACGATATCGTGATGAAAGGCGAACGCATGCACCAGGAAGAAGATGTGCCGGCAAAGACCTACAGTGATTTACAAAAACTAAATATTATCTCCAACTCCGGTTCGCTGGTGGCACTGAGCGATTTCTCCAATATTATTTTAACCAGCGGGCGCAACGAGATACTCCGTGTAAACCAGCATAAGGAGATAACCATAAGATACGCTTTCAGTAGTGAGATAAACGATTCTAAATCGCTGCTGGAGCAAGCCCGTCGCGATGTGGACGAGCTGGTGGCGCAGGTTAACCTCCCGTCGGGGACCGCGGTGGAAGTGATACACGAAGAAGACCAGTTCAGTGAGTTTTACTTTTTGATTGGGATGGCCTTTTTGCTCATCCTGATGATATTGGCCTCGGTGTTCGAGTCGTTTGTTACGCCCTTTGTCATGCTGTTTTCCATCCCCCTGGCGGCCATAGGTTCCTTTTTGGGCTTGATATTTACCGGTAACTCGTGGCTCAACCTCAATACGCTCATCGGCTTTTTGATATTGCTGGGCATCGTGGTCAACAACGGCATCATCCTTATCGACTATGCCAATATCCTGCGCAAACAGGGTATGCGACATTCGCGGGCTTTGATGCAGGCGGGTATCTCACGCGTTCGGCCCATATTGATAACGGCGGCCACCACCATTATTGCCATGCTGCCGCTGGCCATGGGCAAATCGGAATATGTGGGCAGTCTGGGTGCCCCTTTCGCCATTACCGTGGTGGGCGGCCTGCTGGTAAGCACCCTGCTCACCCTGGTGTTTATCCCCACCTTTAGCTTTGGGCTGGAAACCGCTTTGCACTGGATCCGTTCGCTCAATATCAGGTATAAAACTATGGTTTTTGCTTCGTGGGCCCTGGGCATTGTGGGGATACATTACGTGTTCGACCATTCGTTTGTTTGGATGCTCGTAGAGTATTTTGCTTGTATCGTAGGCGTTCCGGCAATCTTGTATTTTGTGCTCATTAGTCTGCGTCAGGCCAAGGCCGAGCTGATAAAACCGGGCGAGCCCATCACCATCCGGCTGCAAAATCTGGTAAAGGTATATGACCGCGACAACCGCTTTATGCGCGAGTGGAAAACGGCCAAGCGCTACGGGCTGTTGGCGCAAGCCGAAAAAGGGGTGAAGAATTATCGCGAAGGCATCGTATGGCAAGTTCCCCTGCTGGGCTTTTTGGTGTGGATGACCTGGTTTTATCTCGAATCTTCGCTCTGGAATTTTATCTTCTTGTTTATCAGCTATTTTATTTTTCTGTCGTATATCCGCTATCTGGCCCAGTGGCCCGATAAAAAGGGGAGGGCCAGGCGTTTGTTATCTGCGCAAAGCATCATTTATCGCATAATGCTTTGGGCCTATCCGGCCATTGTACTGGTACTGTACACCATCCGATTCGATGCAAGGGCATCGGCCATGGTGTTCGCCGCTTTGTGGTATCTCGGCATCTATATTTATAGGACGGGCAAAAAACTGATGACGGAGAATATAAACGTGGAAAGGCTTAAAGGGCGTTTTTCGGGCATACGCCGTACATGGTACCTTTTGGTGCGATCCATACCTCTTATCGGCAAACAAAAGCAACCGTTTAAAGCGGTCAAGAGTGTGTCGTTGACCATGCAAACCGGCATGGTGGGATTACTGGGGCCCAATGGGGCGGGCAAGACCACCCTTATGCGCATCATCTGCGGCATACTGGACCAAAGCTATGGCAAGATATGGGTCAATGGATTGGATTCGTTGAAATACCGCGAAGAGCTGCAAGGCCTGATAGGTTATCTTCCGCAGGAATTCGGCTCCTACGAAAACATGACTTCGTATGAATTTCTGGATTACATGGCCATCCTTAAAGGGTTGAAAAATAAGGAGCTACGGCAGCAAAGGGTGGAGTATGTGCTGAACGCGGTTCATCTATGGGACAGGAAAGATAATCTCATCGGCTCCTTTTCGGGCGGTATGAAACAGCGCATCGGGATAGCCCAGATAATGCTTCACCTGCCCCGCATACTGGTTGTCGATGAACCGACCGCAGGGCTCGACCCACGGGAACGTATCCGTTTCCGTAACCTGCTGGTGGAGCTCAGCCGCGACAGGATCGTTATCTTCTCCACCCACATTATCGAGGACATATCCAGCTCGTGCAACCAGGTGGCCGTGATGAAACAAGGAGAGCTGAAATACTGGGGGCAGCCAGCGGAGCTGTCGAAGATAACCCAAGGCAAAGTGTGGACCTTTGAGGTGCCTGCCACGGAGTTCGAACAGGTAAACAAACAATACCGGGTGGTGCATCATATCGGAACGGGCGCTATGGTAAAAGTACGGGTGCTGTCCAACGAAAAACCGGTAGAAGATGCGCAGCCCGCCCATTCGAGCCTCGAAGATTCGTACCTTTGGCTGTTGCGCAATGGGTGATGATATAGGATATAACCTTACCTGTTCCGTTAGTCGGAATATACGGGTAAATATTTGCAATGTGGAAATCACGCACCGTAGGGGCGGAAGGCCTGACCCAGAAATAATTCGCATATATTCGGTAGTAAGGATAAGTTACATGGGATTAGAAAAGTATATTTGTAAATAAGTAATAGGATTTGATTATATGACCAGTAAATCTCAGATAGAAGTTGAAAACAAACTTATTTCGATTGTGCAGCAAGATGATCAAGACTATATTAGCTTGACTGATATGGTTAGAGACGAAGAAGGATCAGACCATATCCGAAATTGGATGCGAAACCGTAACACGGTAGAGTTCATTGGGTTATGGGAAACCTTGAATAATCCAAATTTTAAACATGTCGAATTCGACACCTTTAGAAAGCAATCAGGATTGAATAGCTTTAATTTGACTCCAAAAAAATGGATAGAGGCAACGAACGCAATTGGAATTATTGCAAAATCTGGTAGATATGGCGGGACTTATGCTCACAAGGATTTGGCGTTTGAGTTTGGCTCCTGGATTAGCCCGATGTTTAAGCTATTGCTGATAAAAGAATATCAACGATTAAAAGAAATTGAGAGCAATCAATATAATCTTGAATGGAATGTCAAGCGCATTTTGACGAAAACCAACTATCAGATACATACAGATGCCGTTCAGGATTGTATCTTACCAAAGAAGAACTACGATAAAAACAAAGAGTGGTTGGTATATGCGGAAGAAGCTGATTTGTTGAATGTTGCATTGTTTAAATGTACTGCAAAAGATTGGCGAGAGGCAAACCCCGATAAGGCTAAAAAATGAAATGAAAAACCATAATTGCGACAATTGTATATTTTAAACGTTTTCGATGAACAACCTCCTACACATTATCAAATACAACCTGAAAATCATCTTCGGCAACCGCTTTGTCTATTTCCTCGGGGCATCCTTTATCTTTTATCTGTTGATTACGGGTATCGCCCTGTTTTCGGACAATGAGATAGGGGTGGAGGATATTTATTACCAGTTGATTTTCCCTGGCATACTGCTCATGTTTTTCCCCACCGTCTTCGGCATCCAAAACGACGAGGACGCCCGCATACTCGAGATCCTTTTCGGCATCCCCAATTACCGCTACAAGGTGTGGCTGGTGCGGTTGGCCATTATATTTGTGATGGTGTTTGTAATTGTAAGCATACTGGCCCTGTTCAACAACTTTTTATTGGTGGCCCTGCCCATTTTCGAAATGGGGGCACAACTGATGGTGGTATTGTTGCTTTTTGGTTCTTTGGGATTTTTGTTCAGTACCATGGTAAAAAACGGCAACGGAACGGCCGTGGTGATGGTCATCGTGGGACTGGTGCTTTGGTTTTTTCACGGTACTATGGGGCAATCCAAATGGAACGTATTTTTAAACCCTTTTGCTCCGCCCCAAAACATCAGCGAAACACTCTACCAAACCATGCTGTTCCAAAACCGGCTGATCGTAATAACCGTATCCGTTGTGGCCATATTGTGGGGCTTGATAAACCTGCAACGACGGGAGAAGTTTATTAAGTAAAGCTTTATGGCTAAGTTGTGTTCACTTTATATGTAGAGGCACTTATACTACCAGCAACCAACCAAATACCAATCGCTTGTTTCAACAGAGACAGGCGGTTTGTTTTTGTACAGAATGAGTGCGGTGAATAAATAGTATGCTTTTACTTCTTTAAATATATCCATCTTTACTACATTTGACTGCACCGGACAAGTCAATATACAGAAAGATGATAATAGGACAAAAGCTCAGATCGTTAAGAGAGGAAAAAGGTTTGTTGCTGCGACAAGTAGCTGCCGAACTGGAGGTGGATACGGCTTATATCAGCAAAATGGAGCGGGGCGAGAAAAATATTAAACGAGAGTATATTCTCAAACTTGCTTCAATATATGATTATCCGGAAGATGATTTGGCGACTCTCTGGTTAGCCGATAAAGTATATGACCTAATAAAAGAAGAAAAGAATGCCATAAGTGCCTTAAAAATAGCTGAACAAACCATTAATAAACAAAAGCAGAACTAATGGCTAACAGGAAACATTAGTCAATCGTTTTAAATCAGAAATAACAGTTAATAATCAAAATAAATAAACTAAATAAATGAACACAGCAGTACACAATCGATTAATCTCCTTTATCTGGAGCATTGCCGATGATTGTTTGAGAGATGTTTACGTGAGGGGTAAATATCGCGATGTAATTTTGCCCATGGTGGTTTTAAGGCGTTTGGATGCGCTTTTAGAGCCAAGCAAAGAGGCCGTGCTCGAGGAGGTGGCTTTTCAGAAAAACGATTTAGGCGTGGTAGAGGGCGATTGGGACGACAAAGGCATGGAAGAAGCCAGTGGCTATGTTTTTTACAATACCAGCGATTGGACGCTGCAACGCCTGCACGATACAGCAACAAACAGTCAACAAATACTACAGGCCAACTTTGAGGAATACCTGAACGGGTACAGCGCTAATGTGAAGGAAATCATCGATAAGTTCAAGCTGAAAAGCCAGATTAGGCACATGGCTTCGAAAGATGTATTGCTCGACGTATTAGAGAAGTTTACCTCGCCCTATATTAACCTCACGCCCTTTGACAAGGAAGACCCCGAGGGACGCAAGCTGCCCCCGCTGTCGAACCTGGGCATGGGCTATGTGTTTGAAGAGCTGATTCGTAAGTTTAACGAGGAAAACAACGAGGAAGCCGGGGAGCACTTTACCCCGCGCGAGGTTATAGACCTAATGACGCATATAGTGTTTAAACCCATCAAACAGCAGCTGCCACCGGTAATGACCATTTACGACCCGGCCTGTGGTTCGGGCGGTATGTTAACCGAGGCGCAGAATTTTATCAAGGACGAAGAGGGGGTCATACGAGCCATGGGCGATGTGTATTTGTACGGTAAAGAAATCAATGACGAAACCTACGCCATCTGCAAGTCCGACATGATGATTAAGGGTAATAACCCGGAAAATATCCGTGTGGGTTCTACCCTTTCTACCGATGAGTTTGCCGGCACCCAATTCGACTTTATGCTTTCTAACCCGCCGTACGGAAAGTCGTGGGCTACGGAGCAGAAATACATTAAGGATGGCAAAGAGGTGATTGACCCGCGCTTTACCGTATTATTAAACGACTACTGGGGAAAAGAAGAGGAAGTAGATGCCATACCGCGTTCTTCCGATGGGCAGTTGCTGTTCCTGATGGAGATGGTGAGCAAGATGAAGGCCAACGACGGCCGCTCCAATGGCTCGCGTATTGCCTCGGTGCACAATGGCTCCAGCTTGTTTACCGGTGATGCCGGAGGTGGCGAAAGCAACATCCGTAGGTACATTATCGAAAACGATTTGTTAGACTGTATTATTCAGTTGCCCAATAACTTATTTTACAACACGGGCATTACCACCTACATTTGGTTGTTAAGCAATAATAAACCGGAGCACCGCCAAGGAAAAGCCATCCTGATTGATGCCTCTATGCGTTTTGCCAAGCTGCGTAAAAACCTGGGTGCCAAAAACTGCGAGTTAACCCCCGTGCACATTAAGGAGATTCAAGATGCCTACATAGACTTTAAAACCATTGCGCGTGAAGGTGAAGAGGGCCTTGCCGCTAAAGTATTTGACAATGCCGATTTTGGCTACTACAAAGTAAGCATCGAACGCCCCAAACGTTTGAAAGCCCAGTTTACCCACGAACGCATTGCCGATTTGCGATTTGACAAAACCCTGAAAGAACCCATGCAGTGGGCCTTTGCAACCTATGGCGACAAGGTTTATACAGAGCTGAGCACCTTGGAAAAAGAAATACTGGACTGGTGCGAAAAGAACGACCTGGACCTGAATGCCAAAAAGCGGAAAGCTTTGGTTTCTGCAAAAACCTGGGAAAAGCAAAAAGAAATCCTGGATACGGCTACCCATTTGTTAAACACCATTGGAACGGACGAATACAGCAACTTCAACACCTTCCAAAGCAAAGTGGAAGCTGAACTACTTGCCCTGAGCAAAGGAGAAGGGAAAGTTCAGAAATCAAAACTCTCCGCCTCGGATAAAAACCAGATATATGCCGCGGTAAGTTGGTACGACGAAACGGCCGACAAGGTGATTAAGAAAGTTCAAAAGCTGAAAGAGGATAAGCTGGAAGCCTTGTTGGCGCATTTAGATTGCACCGAGGAACAACTGCCGCATTATGGTTACTATACAAGCGGTAAAGCCAACGAGTTTATTATTTACGAAACCGAAAGCGACCTGCGCGACAGCGAGAATATTCCATTGAAAGATAACATCTATGGGTATTTTTTACTAGAGGTATTACCCCATGTACCCGAAGCATGGATTGATATGGATAAAACCAAAATAGGTTACGAAATCTCTTTTAACAAGTACTTCTATCAGCATAAGCCCTTGCGCGACATAACCGAGGTAAGCCGGGAAATAATAGACCTGGAAAACGAAAACGAAGGTTTAATCAGGAACATCTTAAACTTGGGCTAATGACGATTACAGAGATTAATACGGAGTTTAAAAAGTATTCGGCTTATCAAGATTCAGGTGTAGAGTGGTTGGGTGAGATACCTGAAAGATGGGAAATTCGTAAAATTAAATATTTATTTAAAGAAATTAATATTAGAAGTGAAAATGGTTCAGGGGATTTACTATCCGTTTCACAATATACTGGTGTTACAAAAAAATCAGACAAAGTTGATGCTGGCGAATTATTAACTAATGCAGCAACACTTGAAGGTTATAAAAAAGTAGAAGCAGGCGATTTAGTTAGCAATATTATGCTTGCATGGAACGGTAGCCTTGGTTTTTCACCTTTTAATGGAATAACAAGTCCTGCTTATTCAATTTATAGATTAAATACTGGGTTTGAAAAACGTTATTTTCATTATTTACTTAGGACTGAATTATACAAAGCTGAATTTAAACGAAATTCATCAGGAGTAATTGAGAGTCGATTAAGGCTTTATACGGATGATTTCTTTAACATCTGGTCTATTCTTCCCCCACTTGCAGAACAAACCGCCATTGCCAACTTTTTGGACGATAAAACTGCCCTTATCGACAAAGCCATAGCCCAAAAAGAAAAGCTCATTGCCCTGCTTAAAGAGCGTAAGCAAATTCTCATTCAAAATGCCGTAACGGGCAAAGTCTTGAACTATGATGCGAATGATGACCATGAAAACTATGATGTAAAAGAAAAAAATCATAGTCCATCAGGTAATCAAAAAAATCATAGTTCCCGTCCTATGAAAGACAGCGGTGTGGAATGGATTGGAGAGATTCCGGAGAATTGGGAGGTGAGAAAGTTTAAGTTTCTTTGTCACATCACCACTGGCGCAAAAAACACTGAGGACAAAATTGAAAATGGAATGTATCCTTTTTTTGTGAGGTCGCAAATAGCAGAAAGGATTAACTCCTTTTCTTTTGATGGAGAAGCAATATTAACAGCTGGCGATGGTGCAGGGGTTGGAAAAGTTTTCCATTATATAAATGGAAAATTTGATTTTCATCAAAGAGTTTATAAGTTTAGTAATTTTAAAAATATAAAAGGAAAGTTTCTCTTTTATTATTTAAGAAATACTTTTCATAATGTCGCTTTAACTGGTGAGGCAAAATCAACTGTTGACAGTTTAAGACTTCCTTTAATTCAAAACTTCATTGTGACAATTCCTCCAAATTTGGAACAAGAGCAAATCATAAGTTTTATTGAAACTCAATCTACTAAGATAGACAATGCAATATCCTTACAAGAGAAACAGATTGAAAAATTAAAGGAGTATAAATCGGTATTGATAGATAGTGCGGTTACAGGCAAAATAAAAGTGTCTTGAACTATGATTTAAAATAAAGCCAATGAAAACGATGATTAATGATAAGTATGAACATTCAGCACTTACCGGCAAAATTATCAAGGCTGCCATGGAAGTGCATAATCATTTGGGCAATGGTTTTCAGGAGGTCATATACCAACGGGCCTTATCTATTGAGTTAAACATGCAGGGCTTAGCGCACGAGCGGGAAAAAGAGATGGATTTAAGCTATAAAGGATTTCCCATTGGGAAACGCCGGGTTGATTTTTTTGTGGAGGAGAAAATAATGCTCGAAATAAAGGCCGTAAAGGAATTGGAAGTCGTTCACCTGGCACAAGCTATTAATTACCTGGAAGCTTATGGCATGCAAATCGGACTGCTAATAAACTTTGGCAGTACTTCGCTGCAGTTTAAGCGAGTGATGAAACCCCGGCCAAAAAATCAGGGTTCATCACCCAATCAAAAACAATCATAGTTCCGGACTATTGCGGTAACGGGGAAGATAAAAGTTTGTTAGGTATGGAGGAAAAGCTTAATCAAGAAGATAGATATACCATTAGTGCTCTTTTTAAAAGGGCGAAAGAGTACCGTTCAAGTGCAGAGTATATTAACTTCATTCAATTTATAGAACGTTTTAATCATTACTCCCGCTACAATACCATGTTAGTATATACGCAAAACAGGGCTGTAACTTTTTTTGGTGGAGAAAGCTATTGGAAGAAAAAATTCAGACGCACTATAAAAGAAGATGCACGACCATATATCATTTTAGCTCCCGGTGGTCCGGTTATGCTGGTTTATGACATATTTGATACCGAAGGAGAATTAACTCCGCAAGAATTATTAGAAGAAGGCTTAGGTTCTAATCCACATAAAGTAAATGGTGAATTAAACGAATCCCGCCTTATAGATGCTATAGATTTAGCTCAACAATGGGGTATAGTGGTAAAAAAACGTCCCTTATCCTATTTCAATGGTGGATTTGTAACGACGATAGTTACAGGTAAGCTTGAAATTAATTTAAAGGAAGAATTAGGTGCAGCTGAACAATTTAGTGTATTGATACACGAACTGGCACATTTATTTTTAGGGCATACCGGGCATAAAGAGCTTATTCATATTGAAAAAACTAAAAAACTAAGAATTGAGCCACGCCGTTTAAACCAAAATGCTGAAGAATTAGAGGCCGAAACGGTAAGTTATCTAATCCTCAAACGACTTGGGCTAACATCAAAAAGTGCCGAATACATAGCTGGCTATATTAAGAGTGATTCACTTTTGCAGGAAGTAAACTATGAGATGATTATTAAAGTAGCTGATAAGATTGAATCTCTTTTTATCCCTAAGCACCCATCAAAAAAAGCCCTGGAAATACAAGCCCGTAATGCCAGAAAAAAACAGTTAATTACTTTATTAAAAGCAAAATTAGCGCAACAAAAGGAGTTGAAGGAGCTAAACGAAGAATGACTTACAATGCACAAGAGCAACTGGCTATTAAACAAAGAATATGAAAGCAGAAATAATAAATGCTTATAAGTACAGGTTAATCCAATGCAACAAAACACTAAAAAAAGCAATTACTGTTTGTAAATGAGCTTGATATCTATTATATAGCAGCCATCGAAGTAATAAGTAAAATTTGAGCATCTAAAGTTGCATTATATAAATTGGGCATTTGTAGTCTGATGAGCAAGTAAAATCTTTGTGTCTGAACCACAATGTGTTTGCCATCTATTATCTAACATCCTATTTTTTAAACAAAAGCACATGAGAGTAAGCCAAACTAACGAACAAGCTTTAGAAGCAGCCATAGAAAAGGCCTTAACCGGAACTTGCAAAGAGGAATTACTTGCCCTGAGCGAAGTCGAAGGGGAGACTTTTGGTAATAAGGCACAAGAACCCTTGTCGCTTTACAAGGCGGGTAAGGGTTTCAAGATTGGTGTTACAGGCGATTTCAATGCCAAATACGCCATTGATGAAACCTTTTTCTGGAGTTTCCTGAAACTTACTCAGGAAGAAGAGCTGAATAAAGTAAAGCGCTCATCGGACTGGAAGCTGAAGGTTTTGGAGCGCTACGACCGTATGGTGAAGAAATATGGCTTGTTGCGTTTGCTCCGAAAAGGATTGGAAGTAGAAGATGCCCACTTCACTTTGCTTTATCAGTTGCCGTTGGCCAGTAGCAGTAATGCCGTAAAAGAAAACTTTGAAAAAAACATATTCAGTGTAACGCGGCAGGTGCAATACAACCAAGAGAATCTGAGGGAAGAAATAGATATGGTGGTATTCATTAATGGTATGGCCATCGCAACCCTGGAGCTTAAAAATACCTGGACCGGTCAAACGGCCAAAGTGCATGGTATTAAGCAATACAAAAACGACCGCGATATCCGTCAGCCTTTACTCAACTTTGGTCGTTGCCTGGTACATTTTGCTGTAGATACCGATGAAGTGTATATGACCACAAAACTAAATGGTGGTAAAACATTTTTCCTTCCCTTCAATAAAGGAAATAATGAGGGTAAGGGCAATCCACCCAATGCTTTTGGTCATAAATCAGCATACCTTTGGGAAGAAGTATTTACCAAAGAAAGTCTTACTAATTTAATTCAGCACTTTGTGCGTTTTGATGGCAAACCGAATGATGCGCTGGCAAAAAGGACTTTGTTTTTCCCCCGCTATCATCAAATGGACGTGGTTCGGAAAATACTGGGTCATGTTGAAACGAAAGGGGTGGGTCATACTTACCTCATTCAGCACTCAGCCGGATCGGGCAAGTCCAACTCCATTACCTGGGCCGCCTATCAATTAATCGAGGTCTATCCGCAAGCCGATACACTACCCGGCGCCAAAGGGATGGATACGCCACTGTTCGATTCGGTCATTGTGGTTACCGACCGCAGATTGTTAGACAAGCAGTTGCGTGATAACATCAAGGAGTTTTCGGAGGTTAAAAACATTGTAGCGCCGGCTTATTCATCGCGCGATTTAAAAACCGGATTGGAACAGGGTAAGAAAATCATTATTACCACTATTCAGAAATTCCCATTTATTATTGATGGTATTGCCGATTTAAGCGATAAGCGGTTTGCCGTGATCATTGACGAAGCCCACAGTTCGCAAAGTGGCACAGCTGCCGGAACCATGAATCAGGCCATGGGCATGGCAAGGTCCGAAAACAATGGAGGTGAAGAGGAAGAAGATAGCCAGGATAAAATTCTGGCCGCCATGCAAGCCCGAAAAATGAAGGGCAACGCCTCCTACTTTGCCTTTACGGCTACCCCTAAAAACGCGACGCTTGAAAAGTTTGGCGTAAAGCAGGAGGATGGTTCTTTTGAACCGTTCCATCTCTACTCCATGAAACAAGCCATTGAAGAGGGCTTTATCTTAGATGTGCTGGCTAATTACACTACTTACAAGAGCTACTACGAAATTGAGAAATCAATAGAAGATAACCCTCTGTTTGACACTAAAAAAGCACAAAAGAAACTGCGTGCTTATGTAGAAAGAGACAAGCGCACCATAGCTACCAAGGCTGAAATAATGATGGAGCACTTTATAACAAAAGTGTATAATACCAAAAAGCTGAAGGGTAAAGCCAAAGCTATGGTGATAACACAAAACATTGAATCGGCCATCCGTTATTATAAAGCCATAAATAAAGTATTAGACGATAAGGGTAATCCATTTAAGATTGCTGTTGCCTTTTCGGGCAAAAAAGCCGTGGATGGCAATGAATATACCGAGGCGGAATTGAATGGTTTCCCCGAAAAAGATACGAAAGATAAATTTGACGAAGATGCCTACCGCATATTGGTGGTGGCTAATAAATACCTGACAGGCTTTGACCAACCCAAGCTTTGCACCATGTATGTGGATAAAAAGCTGCAAGGTGTATTGGCCGTGCAGGCTCTATCCCGCTTAAACCGCGCAGCAGATAAGTATGGGAAGAAAACCGAAGATCTGTTTATTCTGGACTTCTTTAACCAGGTAGATGAGATAAAAAGCGCTTTCGACCCGTTTTATACTGCTACTTCATTGAGCAGGGCCACTGATATTAATGTGCTACACGACTTAAAAGGAGCGCTGGATGATGTGGGCGTGTACGAGAAATCAGAAGTTGAATTATTTATCGGGAAATACTTTAATAATGAAGATGCACAGCAACTCAGCCCGATTATTGATATAGCAGCCGACCGCTTTAATAGCGTGCTGGAGCTTGAGGATGAGGAAAAAGCCGACTTTAAAATAAAAACCAAGCAATTTGTTAAAATCTACGGTCAGATGGCGAGTATAATGCCCTACGAAATAGTGGCGTGGGAACAATTGTATTGGTTTCTTAAGTTTCTGATTCCTAAACTGATTGTTAAAACCAAAGAAGACGAATTGATCGATGCGCTTTTGGAATCGGTTGATTTATCCACTTATGGTTTAGAGCGTACAAAGCTCAATTACGCTATTGGTCTGGATGATTCGGAAACAGAGTTAGACCCTCAAAACCCAAATCCTCGTGGAGCACATGGCGGTGATGAAGAAAAAGACCCATTGGATGATATCGTTAAAGCTTTTAACGAGCGGTGGTTTCATGGTTGGGAAGCTACACCGGAAGACCAACGTGTTAAATTCATCACTGTAAGCCAGAATATCCAGGCCCATCCCGACTACAAAGCAAAGGTGGAAGACAATACAGATGCTCAAAACCGGGATTTGGCCTTTAAGAAGATACTGGATGAAGTGATGAGCCAGCAGCGTAAGAAAGAGCTGGAGCTTTACAAACTATACGCTAAGGATGAATCCTTTTATCAGGCCTTTTTCGATACGATGAAACGCATGGTGGACAGGCCAAATGTGTTATCGAATAGGTAAAATTAAAGGTTTGTCATTCAAATATTGAGCAAAAAACAGAATATAAAGATGAGTAGGTTTTGAGCCACCCAATGAAGCAAGTTAATTAATACAATTTAAGTATATAGTATCTCCGACGAACCGCTTTGGGGGGTGGGTAAGCGCCGTTTTATGCAACCTTGCCAATACCATTCAGGAAGAAAGAATGTGCAAGACACTTGAGGTTACACATTTGAAGGATGTGGACTAAAACAAATAAGCCTCGATTTTCGAGGCTTATTTGTTTTAGTCTTTCTTAAATTATTATTCCACTTCTACTGTGTTATTTTTTAAATCTTCACCCAATCCTGTCATATTAAGGGTTGGTAAATTAATAGGTTCAAAACCTGAAAGATTTGTAAGAGTTGAAATATATGCTCTAATATAAGGGAACAATAAAGCAGGGGCATTTACATAAAAGAAATTCCCCAAATTATCAAGACCTTCTTTATTTTCGAAATGGTAGTTTGCAACAGCATTAATTTCGATATGGAATGATTTGTTTTCATCCTCTATTTTTACGCCAAGTTGCAACTGAAATTTTTGGTCATTTTTATGAATAAATCCTTTTGGGGCAAACCCCAATGATATTTTTTTTGAAGCTTCTTTGTCGTTTCTTTCAATTACAGAACGAGCAATTTTAAAGCCTTTAAATTGAAATTTTGAATAATCTTCCATTTATTTTAAGCTGCTAATGCATAATTATTCGAGTCCTGAAATTCCACACATTCACTAAAGCCTTCAACAACGAACTCTAAATTAAATACTTCATTATCAAATTTAATCAATTCATACCCCCACTCTAATATTGGGCTTTTTATCTCAGTTAATGAATCTTCTGATACAAATAAGATGTTTTCATTAGGAAATGAAGATTCAAATTCTTCTTCAATTCCTGCTTCAACATTCATATATTCTTCGTTATCTTCGAAGAAACTCAATGGAATTACTTCTATTATATGACTATTAGTATTAGCTCTATACTCATACCTTATCTGAACCTCATTAAATCTGGAATGTAATTCATTTAATTTAGTTTCTAAAAACTGTCTTGAATTCATACTTTAAAATTTTTAATGATGTAAGACCTAATCTCATTAGCTTTTGTGTAAGCATTATTCCCTTTATCTGAATTTACTTCCACATTTTCATAGTCAGACTCAGTTCTGAACTGCTTTAGGTCTTTTATTGTTCTTTTAAACTTACGACTTTCTTCTATTCCTGCAAGTCCTTTTAACTCATTAGATACATAATTTACAACATGTTGATGAGTTTTTTGTTGAGAGGCAGCAATATTTACAGCTTGGGCTTCATAATCTTCACCAAAAAATTCCTTTATCGTATATTTCAATAACTGGAAACAACTGTAATATGAGCAGTGTACACTTGGTGCATATAGGTTTTTCTGCAATAGTGCATCAGCTGCACTTATATTAAAATCAGATTTTTGTCTTAACTTACTCATAAAGAAGGCACAAACTTACTGCTTTTTTTCTAAAGCCCAAATTAATAAACTTTAATCGTTTGGCAATACGGAAATAGTTAATATTTCGTTGTTAAACTTCGCAGTTATAATCCCATCAATGCTTTCATTAATTTAACTCTTGACCAAGTTGCTATCGTTACCATTTTCCGCATCATCCAACAGGTTCAGGGCGAGCGGGGGATAGGGTAAAGAGTTGCGCAGCCGGCATTTGTTAGTGGTCTTGGGTACGGGATATAGGTAGCGGGTAGCCCGGAGCGATATCCCGCCCCGTGCGGCAGGAAACCCCTGCCGGCATATTACTTCTACCCATATTACTTCCCGATAGAAGAATTTAAGCGAAGCAAAAAATCATGACTACCATTGTAAATAAATATCATAGCGAATTGTAATGTAGGAGCATATCCCACTTGTCGGGAAAAGATTCAGGAAAGGCAACGTGTGTTTTATTAGCTGTTTTTTGGTATATTCACATGCAACAAAACAGTGGCTAAACCTAAGGCGAACGCAATGGACCATATTGTTTTCATAGATACTGAAGTAGATGCAGAGCGAAAACTGATTCGTGATATCGGTGGTATAAGCGGAAACGGATTAACATTACACACGGGCGCTGTGTCCGGGCTGATGCAGTTTATTCAGGATAAGGAGTATGTGTGCGGCCATAATATTATTAAGCACGACCTGCCATTTATCCGGCAGGCTGTTCGTGGGCCACTACCGCCATTCCGGGCCATCGACACCTTGTTTTTATCGCCGCTTTTATTTCCCGCCCAACCATACCATGCCTTGTTAAAGGACGATAAACTACAAACAGAGGAGTTGAACAACCCGCTGAACGATGCTATAAAAGCCCGGGAGCTGTTTATGGATGAGGTGGAGGCATTCCGGACTACGGATGAAGACCTAAAGCAAGTGTATTATGCGCTGCTGGCAGACAAAAAGGAGTTTTCGGCCTTTTTTGCTTTCGTGGGTTATTCCCTTTTCAACACTGATTTATACCGCCTGACGCACAAATACTTTGACCAGCGTATTTGCCGGCATGTGGATTTGAAAAAAATAGTTCGGGATGCCCCCGTTGCACTGGCGTATTGCCTGGCTTTAATCAATACCAACAGCAGGTATTCGCTAACACCTCCGTGGGTTGTTAAAAATTATCCTGAAGTGGAAAGGGTCATGTTTTTGCTGCGCAACAACCCTTGCCTGCAAGGTTGTGCCTATTGCAAGCAAAAGCTCGATGCCAACCTGGCTTTAAAAAAGTATTTCGGGTTCGATGCTTACAGAAGATATAATGGCGTGGCCTTGCAGGAGCAGGCAGTAAAGGCGGCCATTGCCAATAAGTCGGTGTTGGCGGTTTTTCCTACCGGAGGGGGTAAGTCCGTTACCTTTCAGGTGCCGGCACTAATGAGCGGCGAGAGCGTTAAAGGCCTCACCGTGGTGATATCACCGCTGCAGTCGTTGATGAAAGACCAGGTAGATAACCTGGAAAATGCAAATATTACCGATGCGGTTACCATCAATGGCTTGCTGGATCCCATTGAAAGGGCTAAATCTTTCGAGCGGGTCCAAAACGGCGCTGCCTCCATCCTGTATATTTCGCCCGAATCGCTCCGGTCGCGGTCGATCGAGCACCTGTTGCTCGGTAGAAATATCGTGCGCTTTGTCATTGACGAGGCACATTGCTTTTCGGCCTGGGGGCAGGATTTTAGAGTGGATTACCTGTATATCGGCGACTTTATTGGGATGTTGCAGGAGAAGAAAAACCTGGAGAGCGGCATCCCTGTTTCCTGCTTTACGGCCACTGCCAAGCAAAATGTTATTCAGGACATCAAGGATTATTTTTACAACAAACTAAACCTGAGGTTTGAAACCTTTAGTGCAAAGGTATCGCGTCCCAACCTGAGTTTTCAGGTGATTCCGAAGGAAAGCGACGAAGAAAAGTACGATACCTTACGCCTGTTACTCGACGGCAAAAGATGCCCCACCATTATCTATGTTTCACGTACCCGAAGAGCTTATCAAATAGCCGAAAGGCTGACTAACGATGGGTACTTGGCGCGGCCCTACCATGGCAAAATGAATAAGCAGGAAAAATCGGACAATCAGGATGCTTTTATTCGTGGCAATGTGGACGTGATGGTGGCCACATCGGCTTTTGGGATGGGCGTGGACAAAAAGGATGTGGGCATGGTGATTTATTTCGAACTGTCGGACTCGCTCGAAAATTATGTGCAGGAAGCGGGCCGGGCAGGCCGCGATGAGCACATCACCGCCGATTGCTATGTGCTTTTTAACGAGGAGGATTTGAGCAAGCATTTTATTTTGCTGAATCAAACCAAATTAAATATCAAAGAGATACAGCAGATTTGGAAAGCAATTAAAGACCTTACCCGTTTTAGGCAGTGGGTATCTAATTCGGCATTGGAGATTGCGCGCAAAGCCGGATGGGATGACAATGTGCTGGAGATGGAAACAAGGGTAACAACAGCGATCTCCGCACTCGAAGAGGCGGGCTACCTGAAGCGGGGACAGAATATGCCCAGAATTTTTGCTAACAGCATCCTGTCGAAAAGTGCCAGTGAGGCTATTCAGAAAATTAACCGGTCCGAAATGTTTACCGGAAGGCAGAGGGAACAGGCTGTCCGGATTATTAAAAAACTGTTTTCGAGCAAAAGCGGAAAGCAAGCCGCCGATGGGGAGGTGGCCGAATCGAGGGTGGATTACATATCCGACCACTTAGGCATCGTGAAAGAGGAAGTGATTAATGTGATTAATTTGTTGCGTGCCGAAAATATACTGGCCGATACCAAAGATTTAACCGCCTTTATTCATCGAAGCGACAACAGAAACCGCTCCTTGCATATCGTTACTACCATGGGTAAAATAGAACAGTTCCTGGTAATGCAACTGGATCAGAAAGAAAAAGCTTTTAACCTTAAGCAACTGAACGAGAAGGCCGTGGAAAACGGCTGTACCGATGTATCGCTCAATAAAATAAAAACGATTATCAATTTTTGGTCGATTAAAAACTGGCTGAAGCGTATACAGCACAATTTTTCAAGGAACCACCTGACCCTTTTATCGAACTTTTCAAAATCCGAATTACAACAGAAACTGGAAAAAAGGCATGCACTGGCCCGATTTATCGTCGATTACCTTTACGCTAAAAGCAATGAGAGTCCTTCCGATACCACCACGAGCCCGCAACAGGTCTTGGTGGCCTTTTCGGTTCATGAGCTGAAAAAGGAATATGAAAATCAGCATGCTTTATTTAAGCTCCGGATTTCCCTGGACGAGGTGGAAGATGCCCTGTTTTATCTTTCGCGCATTGATGCCCTGAAAATTGAGGGCGGTTTTTTGGTGGTGTACAATTCCTTAACCATTGAGCGACTCGAAGCGGACAATAAAATAAGGTATAAAGTAGATGATTACAGAAAGTTAAATCATTATTACGAAAATAAGGTACAGCAGATTCATATCGTAGGCGAATACGCTAAAAAGATGATTAGCGATTACAGGGAGGCTTTGCAATTTGTTGAGGATTATTTTCAGCTTAATTATGCATCTTTCCTGAACAAGTATTTTAAAGGGAGCAGGCAGGACGAGATAAAAAGAAACATCACACCGTCCAAATTCAGGCAACTATTCGGCGAGCTGTCGCCTGCCCAGTTGGGCATTATTAAAGATAAAAGCTCGCCTTATATGGCTGTGGCCGCGGGACCCGGAAGTGGCAAAACAAGGGTGCTGGTGCATAAGCTTGCCTCCTTATTGCTGATGGAAGATGTAAAGCACGAACAATTGCTGATGGTCACTTTTTCCAGGGCGGCAGCCACCGAATTCAAAAAACGCTTGTTTCAATTAATCGGCAATGCCGCCGCTTATATCGAAATTAAAACTTTTCATGCCTACTGTTTCGATGTGCTGGGCAAGGTGGGTTCCATCGAAAAGTCGTCAACCATCATCCGCAACACAGTAGAAAAAATCCGCAATAAGGATATAGAGCCAAACCGGATAAGCAAAGCAGTGCTTGTGGTTGATGAGGCGCAGGATATGGACATGCACGAGTTTGAGTTGATAAAAGCCCTGATGGAGCACAACGAAGAAATGCGGGTGATAGCTGTTGGCGACGACGACCAGAACATATACGAGTTCAGGGGGGCAAGTGCCCGGTACCTCGAACAGTTTATCGCCCATCAGAAAGCGAAAAAAGTGGAATTGGTTGAAAATTACCGCAGCAAGGCTAATTTGATTGAGTTTACAAACCAGTTTGTTCAAAAAATTACCCATCGCCTCAAAGCAATACCCATCGTACCCCAAACGCGGGACACTGGCTTGCTCAGTATAGTTAAACATGCCGGGGCTAACCTGATTGAACCTGTGGTGCAAAGTGTTTTATCGGCCACCCTTAGCGGAACAAGTTGCGTGCTGACGCATACCAATGCCGAAGCCGAACAAATAACAGGGCTCCTGCTGCATTATGGTACGCCTGCCAGGCTCATACAAAGCAATGAGGGTTTTAGCTTGTATAACCTGCTCGAAGTACGTTGTTTTATCCGGGCGCTGGATTTTACGGCCGACAAGTACACCATTTCCGAAGAAAACTGGAAGGCCGCCAAACGTAAGCTCTGGAACATGTACAAAGGAAGTACGAAAATAGATATCTGCATAAATCTGATTAAGGATTTTGAATTAAGTAATCCGAAGAAGAAATACCAATCCGACTTTGAGGTTTTTGTCCGGGAATCGAAGCTCGAGGATTTTATGAGTGCCCGCGGTGAAACCATTTTTGTTTCCACTATTCATAAGGCTAAGGGTAAAGAGTTCGATAATGTGTTTATGATGCTCAACGGCATCCATCCCGATACCGATGCCAAAAAGCGGGAGCTCTATGTGGGTATGACCAGAGCCAAAGAAAACCTGATAATACATTTAAACGGTAACTACCTCGACGATATTTCCTGTTCCGGAATAAACCGGATAAACGATGAGGTAGCTTATCCTGCAACAAGCGTACTCGTGGTGCAGCTTACACATAAACACATCTGGCTCGATTATTTTATCTACCGCCAAAAATTTGTACATACCCTTAAAAGCGGCGATGCGCTTACCGTGGATGAGGAAGGCTGTTATGATGCTTCGGGTAATTGTGTGCTTAAATACGCGGCTTGTTTTAAAGAGGAGATAAAGCGCTACCAACAAAAAAGCTATCAGCTTGCCCAGGGAAATGTGAACTATATCGTTTATTGGCAAAAAGAAGATTCGGAAAAAGAAATAAAAATTGTGCTGCCCGAAATAAAGTTTGTGAAACTAAATGCTCCCAACAAACCATTGTAAAAGGAAGGCTTATGAATGGAAATGGCACCCTGCCCTGGTAATATGTGGGAGTGTAAACTGAACTCTGTCCGATGTTTATTTTACTTTTTCGGCTGTAATAATCGTTTCTTTACGTTTTTAATCATTGTAGTGGTTGCGGAGGGAAGATTTAATTTCATCCAAAACACCATTAATTTTTTTTGCTTCGGCATTCCACCCTTTAACTCTGTTTAATTCAACATTCCAGATATCTTTTGTGATAAATTGTTTGGTGTTGAATTGACTGTTTTTTCCATTAATGGTAATTCTGGCCACGATAGGTGCTGTTCCATCCTTCTTTTTTGCATTCTTTTTTAGGAAAAAAAGAACATTAAATGTACTTCTCATAATCATCATTTTTTAATTTGTAAAATTACATTATCAATCTCAAAATGAAATAATTATAGGACTGCCAAGCTCGGACAAAGTACTGTCAATTTTGGACAAATCGTGACCTTTTTTTACCTGAAAATTATTGGTCACAATTTAGTCACGATTTCGTGTCATTTTCAGGCATATTAAGTAAGTCAGACAAAACATAAAGACATAAAAAAAGTCCTACAACTTATTGAAAGTGTAGGACTTGTCTCTTTTCTGTCTTTTATTGACATTTTATTCAGCGGAGAGAGGGGGATTATTTCATGATCCCTAAGTGGGATTCCTGTACAAGCATGAAAATGAAACAAACAAAGTTTGTGGCATTTTTTGTATCCTTCCGTTTACGCCAGCAAGCTGCCGGCACGTGGGGATACAAAAAATGCCCGACACTGTCGGGCATTTTCTTTTGCGGAGAGAGGGGGATTCGAACCCCCGGTACCCTCACGGGTACACACGCTTTCCAGGCGTGCACAATCGGCCACTCTGTCACCTCTCCGTGTTTTTGGCTCGTTAGAACCTACAGGCAAATAGAACCTTTTTCAATTGCGCCCACAAAAATAGAATTTAATTTTACATTTCCATCCTGACAGATGAAAAAAATTAGTGGAATCTGCCGAATGCGCTGGTATCCAATAGGCATTTTTTTATCTTTGTGCAGCACTAAAAAAAATCACATGAGAGCAAATGGGATATTAATATTATCAAGCATATTGTTAGGGGCCATGTTTAGCTGTAGCCCTTTAAAAAAGATAGAAAGTTCTGGTACAGCGGCTATGAACAGCTATGCCAATAAAAACTATGCACAGGCATTCACCCAGCTGTCCGCGGTGATAAGCAACTACAAAAATAATGATTTAAAAGTACCTTACTCCCTTGTATTTGCAGCGGCTCATTCTGCTTTACAGATTGACAATGCCAATGCAGCTGCCGATTATTACGCGCAGGCTTTAAACGATTCCGTTTCGGTGGAAGGTATTAAGGGTTATTTGCAGAGTATTAAGCAGATAGGAAATACCAAACAGGCCAATGCTGTTTTAAGTAAGTACAGCGATTATTTAAGTGACAATGGTCAAAGTGATTTTGTGGTAAACGAAAAGTTTGCTCTTGCGTTGAACACGGCTGATGATAAATCTGTTGTTGAATTGTATCCGCAGTTAAAATCGACAAACGAGGAGCAAAGTATGGCTTACATAGACGCGTTGGAAAAAACCGGTAAAAGTAAGGACGCAGTATTGTTTGTAAATAATTTATTAAATGAAAACCCTTCCTACCTTAAAGCAAAAGAGTGGAAAGCAATGTACTATTACAATAAGGCCGAAGATCAATACCAAAGCCTGATGGCCGAGTACAATAAAGATAAAAATTATACGGCCTATGTTTACTTGAAACGCGATTTGAAAAAAGTGACAAATGACTTCAGGCAAGCCAGAATGCTTTTTGAGGATTTAAGAAAAACCAATAAGAAAGAAGAAAAATACATCAAGTACTTAAAAAATATTTATTTGCGTCTGGAAATGAAAGCCGAAGCCCAAGCGATGGATGCCTTGCTTCAGTAAGCAGTCAACCTGTACCCAAATGGAACAAAGCAATATCCGGCCGTATGCAACCTGATTAGGTGGGAGGGCTGCACGAGTAAGTTAAACAACTAAAAAATAAATAATATATGAGCGAAGCAATTGTACAAAACGAATTCAATTTCCCAAAGCAAAAGGGGCATTATGTTGGTAAAGTGCGCGACGTGTACAATATTGACGATCAATATTTGGTGATGGTAGTGTCGGATCGAATTTCGGCCTTTGATGTGGTGCTACCTAAAGGCATCCCTTTTAAAGGGCAGGTTTTAAATCAGATAGCCGAAAAATTTTTGGATGCTACGGCTGATATTGTTCCCAACTGGAAAATTGCCACTCCCGATCCTATGGTAACCGTAGGGCATTTGTGCGAGCCCTTTAAAGTGGAGATGGTTATTCGTGGCTACCTAACGGGACATGCCTGGCGAGAGTACAAAGCAGGTAAAAGAAGCTTGTGTGGTGTGGCTTTACCCGAAGGAATGGTAGAAAACCAAAAGTTTGATGAGCCCCTCCTTACACCTACCACCAAAGCCGATGTAGGACACGACGAGGATATTTCGCGCGAAGAGATACTGGCGCAAGGGCTTGTTTCAGAAGCCGATTATGTGATGCTCGAAAAATACACCAGGGAACTATTTCAACGAGGAACGGAAATAGCTGCCGAAAAAGGGCTGATATTAGTGGATACCAAATATGAGTTCGGTAAAAAAGATGGCAAAATTTATCTTATTGATGAAATACATACGCCCGACTCATCGCGCTACTTTTATAGCAAAGGGTATCAGGAGCGTCTGGAAAAAGGAGAACAGCAAAAGCAACTCTCCAAAGAATTTGTGCGTCAGTGGCTCATCGAAAATGGTTTTCAGGGAAAAGAAGGACAGCAAATACCGGAAATGAGCCCCGAGTATGTAAATAGTGTGTCGGAGCGCTATATAGAATTGTACGAGCAGATTACGGGCGATACTTTTAAGAGGGCAGAAGGTACTGACGTAGCGGCACGCATCCGGAAAAATGTAAACAATTACTTAGGTCAATTATAAACACTATATTTAGTACACAACTATTTTAGCCGTAAATTGTATAATTAAAGGGCGTTCCAGGTTATTATGGTACGTCCTTTTTTAAATAGTAATAACGTAACTTGCTACTAAATGCTCGATACTAAAACTGTGATTAATATATTTAACAAATGGAAATAAAAGCGGTAATATTTGATTTGGACGGTACCTTGTTAAATTCTATCGAGGATATTGCCGATGCCAATAATAAGATGTTGCAACAATTTGGCTACCCTATTCATCCGTTGAATAAATATGTGGGTTGGATAGGAAACGGAGCGCGTACTTTGGTTGAGGCCTCCCTGCCATTGGAAAAACGTGAGGGCGACACATCGCATTATATAACTCAGTTTGAGTATTATTATAGTAAGAATATAAATGTAAAAAGCACACTTTATCCTGATATGAGTGTGGTACTGGATATGCTGGATGAAAATCGTATCCCATTGGCCATTCATACGAACAAACCACAGCATCTAACGCACATTATAGTAGAACACTATTTAAGCAAATGGAGTTTTAAAGAGGTATTGGGGCAGAGCGATCGTTTCCCGCGCAAGCCTGACCCTTCAGGCGCCTTATATTTGGCACAGCAAGTAGCTTGCCCTCCTCATAATATTTTGTTCGTAGGCGACTCTTTGGTAGATGTGCAAACAGCAAAATCCGCAGGAATGATACCGCTGGGGGTGAGTTGGGGCTTTGGGGAACCAGCTGAGGGGGGTAATGATGTTAAAATGGTACACAGTGCCCAGCAAATGATCGATTATTTAAGGAAGTACATAAAAATAAGTGAACCTTGAAAGTAACCTTTTTAGGCACCGGGACTTCGCAAGGAGTGCCCGTTATAGCTTGTCAATGTGATGTTTGTAAATCTACCGATTCGCACGATAGAAGGCTTCGTTCTTCTGTATTAATAGAGGTGGGAGGACTGAAGATTGTTATAGATCCGGGGCCGGATTTCAGACAGCAGATGCTCCTTCATGATGTACGCAGCCTCGATGCCATACTCCTCACCCACGAGCATAAAGATCATATTGCGGGGCTTGATGATGTGAGAGCGTTTAATTGGATGACCAAAAAACCGGTTGATGTGTTTGCCGAACAACGTGTGTTGCAGGCGGTAAAAAATGAGTTCGCCTATGCTTTTGTTGAACGACCCTATCCCGGTGTCCCCAAAATAAATCTAAAGCTTATTGATGAGCAAGCTTTTAAAATAAACGGTATCGAGATAATTCCGATTAGAGGAATGCACATGAAGCTTCCTGTGTTGGGATTTAGGATAGGCAGCTTCAGTTACCTCACTGATTTTAACTATATACCCAATGCATCCCTTAATAAGGTTCGTGGGTCGCAGGTGATGGTAATAAATGGCGTGCGAAAAGAGCCTCACGTATCTCATTTTTCTTTAAGCGAAGCGGTGGAGGTGCTTCAAAAGGTAAATCCACCCAGGGGATATATTACGCATATTTCGCATCAGTTGGGCCGGTATGCCATTGAAAATCCTCTTCTGCCACCCAACATTCAATTGGCCTACGATGGTTTGGTAGTGGAGTGTGAGTAAAGGCATATATCGGTCAGCAACCCACCATGGCCGGTATGTCCGGCTATTTGTCTTTATTTTTGAAAAATACGGTCATGGCCACACCTGTCAAAACCAATAATCCTCCAATGATATGATAGGTAAAAAGGTTTTCGTTAAGAAGTAAAACTCCGCCCACGATGGCAATAACCGGGCTAAGATTATTGAATACAGCAATTTGTGAAGCCGGAATATGCCTTAGTGCGTAATTAGTGAGAAAAGAGGTGAGCATCGAGGATAATACCCCCAAATATAGTACAGCCCAAAGAAATTCATTTTCAAGCAAAGGAGTATAGTACTGCTGTAATGTATGGTTTTGTATATGACTTGCCATACTCCAACCGTTAAATACCAGAAATGCCAAAATAGTCATCCAGACTGTGATTTCAATGGCCGAAAAATTAACGCTGATTTTTTTTCCCAGTATGTAGTAGGTAATCACAGTTAATACCGACATCAATAACAACAAAATACCTGTTAGCGTAGTATCACCGGATAAGTTTCCGGTATGGTAAATGATAAATAGAATACCTGCTATGGATAATGTGATTCCGGTTTTTTGCAGAATGGTGGTTTTCTCTTTCAAAAAAATACGGGCGGCAAGTAGGGTGAGAACCGGCACGGTGGCAAAAATTATCCCTGCTTCGGAAGCTGTACTGTGTTCCATGCCAAAAGTCTGGAGGGTAAAAAACAACAAAGGATAGAACAAGGAAAGGATCAACAAGGGTTTGGCCTTCTTAGAACTTAAGGGAGGGATTTTGATAATGCCAAAAACCCATAAAATAAACAGCGAAATGGTGGCTGCCGTAAAACGATACGCCATAAGGTGCATGGCGCCAGTGTGCCTTAATCCAATCTTTAAAAAAATAAACGAAAAGCCCACAATGCTGGTCATCAGTAGCAGCCCTATATAGGCTTTGGGTGATTTGTTGGGTTGATGGGCTTGCGACATATTTTTTTTCGTTGTCTTGTTTTGCGTGCTCACTTCAATGCTTCAATAGGTTTATTACCCCATAGCAACAGGAGAATGAAAACGGAATTGTTGAGTTGGTAAAAATACAAATTAACAATACCTTCTATTATAAATATTAACTTAATGGATCATTATTGTAAAATTCAACCATCGGTAGCTTATTGCTTCAAATGATTGGCATTATCAATAAAGCGATCTGGCCAACGGAATTGTTACAATATAGGAACTTAATTTATTTGTGCGATGGCTTATTATACTTGATTTTGAAATAAGGGAATAACAAATACAACCGCAAAGATGCAGAGCACGCAAAGCGTAATGCCTCTGCGTTCATTGCGCCTTTGGGGTAAAAAATAAACCTTAAATGATATCCGTACATCATCATATCCCCACATTATCAAATCATCAAATCATTTATCTGCCTATTGAGATATCCGGTCTGAATAATTATCTTTGCGCCAATTATTTTAGTTGAGTTTTAATCTTCCATATTTCAGTTTAATGCAAGAAAAAATAGTTATTCTTGATTTTGGGTCGCAATATACCCAGTTGATAGCCCGTAAAGTACGTGAATTAAATGTGTATTGCGAAATATACCCATACCATTCTGTGCCTCATTTAAACGCGGATGTAAAGGGTGTTATCCTTTCCGGAAGCCCACATAGTGTGCGCGACCCAAAAGCACCGGTGCCCGATCTGAATCAAATAAAAGGCCGCTTTCCTTTGTTGGGTATTTGCTATGGAGCACAATTTCTGGCGCATAGCTTTGGGGGCGAGGTAAAACCTTCGGATACACGCGAATACGGCCGGGCAAAGCTGGAATTTATTGATCGGAAAAATGAATTAATGACCGGCGTTTCCGATCAGTCGCAGGTGTGGATGTCGCATGGGGATACCATAGCCCAATTGCCCGATAAATATCGAATCATTGCAAGCACCGCTGATGTAAAAGTGGCTGCCTACGAAGTAAGCGATGAACAAACCTGGGGGCTTCAATTCCATCCCGAGGTGTACCATTCTACCGACGGTAAAACTATTCTATTTAACTTTGTGGCCACGATATGCGGATGCAAGCAGGATTGGACACCAGGTTCGTTTGTCGATACCACCGTCAAGGAGCTTAAAACCAAGTTGGGTAACGATAAGGTGGTACTCGGACTATCCGGAGGGGTTGATTCAACCGTGGCCGGCGTACTGCTGAACAAGGCTATCCACGACAACTTAACGTGTATATTTGTAGACAACGGATTGTTGCGTAAAAATGAATTTCAAACCGTGTTGGACTCCTACAAACATATGGGACTTAACGTTATAGGGGTAGATGCACGCAAGCACTTCCTCGATGCGCTGGCCGGTGTGTCGGATCCCGAAACGAAACGAAAAATAATAGGTCGTGTTTTTATCGAAGTATTCGATCGTGAAGCACACAAAATACAAAATGTAAAATGGTTGGCGCAGGGAACCATCTATCCTGATGTTATCGAGTCGGTGTCCGTTAATGGGCCATCAGCCACCATTAAATCGCATCATAATGTAGGCGGTTTACCCGAAGAAATGAACCTTAAAGTGGTTGAGCCGCTTAACCTGCTGTTTAAGGACGAAGTACGCAGGGTAGGTAAAGCCTTGGGTATATCACCTGCTTTACTGGGACGTCATCCTTTTCCGGGGCCCGGGCTGGCCATCCGTATTTTGGGCGACATTACCCAGGAAAAAATAGATATTCTACAACAAGTTGACCACATATTTATACAAGGGCTAAAAGATAACGAGCTGTACGATAGGGTGTGGCAGGCAGGAGCCATGTTGCTGCCCGTACAATCTGTGGGCGTAATGGGCGATGAGCGCACCTACGAAAGGGTAGTGGCGCTTAGAGCGGTAGAGTCTACCGATGGTATGACAGCCGATTGGGTTCATTTGCCATACGAATTTTTGGCCAAAGTATCTAACGATATCATCAATAAGGTAAAAGGGGTTAATCGGGTTGTGTACGATATTAGTTCAAAGCCACCAGCTACTATTGAGTGGGAATAATATAAAGAAAGGCCGGATTTTTTTCTGGCCTTTTTTCTTTTATCACCGTCTGCTTTCCCTATTGTTTTTATCTTTGTATAAAGTAACTGTAAACAAAGCTTATATTTTAGCGTTATTTTACCCACATAGCCCGGTTTTTATAATTGCCCGGTTTAATTAATTAATTTATGATTATCTCCAAGAATATTGTGTTTAAATATGTGCTGGTAGGTTTTTTACTGATGGGTGCCGGTGGATCCTTGCATGCACAAAAAAATGATCGCGACCTGCAAAAGTTACAATTGGCGTATAAACTTATTTCAACTTTTTATGTTGATTCCACCAACGACGAAAAATTGGTTGAGGATGCCATTGTGGGGATGCTTACTAAGCTCGATCCCCATTCAGTGTATATATCAAAAGAAGAGGTGGCCAAAATGAATGAACCATTAGATGGCAGCTTTGAAGGTATTGGCGTTCAGTTTAATATTTTTAAAGACACCCTTATGGTAGTCACCCCTATATCGGGTGGCCCCTCTGAAAAAGTAGGTATCCAGGCAGGCGACAGGATATTGACCATAGATGGCGAAAATGTGGCGGGCGTAGGTTTAAAAAATACCGATGTTTTTAGTAAGTTAAAAGGAAAAAAAGGTACCAAAGTAAAGTTGCAGATACTCAGAAATAATGTGAAGGATTTAATTAGCTTTACGGTTACCCGCGATAAAATACCTATTTATAGCGTTGAAGCTACATATATGGCAACACCTCAAATAGGTTATGTAAAAATAAATCAGTTTTCGGGCACCACACATGCGGAGTTCGAAAAGGCACTCAAAAAACTCAGTGACCAGGGGATGCAAGATCTCATACTCGATTTAAGAGGAAACCCGGGAGGATATCTTAAGGCGGCTATCGATATTTCTGACGAATTATTGACCGAAAAGAAATTGATTGTTTATACCGAAGGACTCACCAGTCCCCGTAAAGATTATATTGCCGGGGGAAAAGGATTGTTTGAGTCGGGTAGGGTAGTGATTCTGATCGACGAAGGCTCTGCATCGGCCAGCGAAATAGTGTCGGGTGCAGTGCAGGATTGGGATCGTGGAGTGGTTATCGGACGACGCAGTTATGGTAAGGGACTGGTGCAGAGACCATTGAACCTGCCGGACGGCTCTATGATACGTTTAACTATTGCCAAATATTACACCCCCTCGGGTAGAAGCATACAGAAGCCGTACAACAAGGGCCTGGAGTCGTATCAACGAGAGATTTACGATAGATATAGCAATGGCGAAGTGTTGAACGTAGACAGTATTCACCTGGATACAGAAAAAAAATATTACACCAAAACCAAGCAGCGTCTGGTATATGGGGGAGGCGGGGTAATGCCCGATTTATTTGTGCCTGCCGACACCACTGGTTTTTCACCTTATTATCGTGACCTGGTGGCGTCGGGTGCCTTGAACCAGTTTGTGCTCAATTATCTGGATATTCATCGTAAGCAGTTGGAAGCAGAATATCTTACTTTTGAGCAGTTCAACAAAAAGTTTGAGGTGGGTGAATCTATGCTGAATGAATTGATTGCCGAAGGGAAGAAAAGAAAACTAAAATCGGATGTCGAAGAATTCAAAAAAGTATCGGTATTACTGGCAAAAGCTCAAATAAAAGCCTTAATAGCACGTAGCCTTTATACCTCAAGTGAATACTTTGAAACCATTAATCCAAGTACCCGGGTATATAATAAGGCGCTGCAACTTCTTTTGAGCGAATCGGAATATACAAATTTATTAAATTAAGTGGTGAAATGGATTTCTCGTGGATCGAAGGGGTGGGTACTTTGGCAGCCTTGGTTTATTTGTACTTTTCGGTGAATCAAAAAATATGGCTTTGGCCTATGGGCATCCTGACCTCGGCTTTTTATATGGCTGTTTTTTTTGATGCCCGCTTATACGCCGATATGATTTTACAAGTGTATTATCTGGTGGTGAGCGTTGTAGGCTGGATAATATGGCGCAGCAGGCAGTTGAACGAGCATAAAGAAACAACACGAATTCTTAAAACAACAAAAAACAGGGCGGCCCTGTTTCTACTGGCCTTTGGCTTGCTGTATGGACTACTCACATTTTTGTTGATAACCGTACCGCCCATGCTAAACATAGCGGCCTCCGATATGCCATATTGGGATGCTTTTACTACGGCAGCCAGTTTTGTAGCTACCTGGATGTTAGCAAAAAAGTATATCGAGCAGTGGCTGATATGGATTGTAGTAGATTTTGTGTCGATGGGAATGTATATTTATAAGGGTTTGTATATCACAGTTATATTGTTTGCTATTTATACCGTCATGGCTGTTTGGGGGTATTTCGCCTGGCTCAGCCATCTTAAAACACAACAAAAAACGGTACAGGTAATTTAATATCTGCAAGTAAAATATATATGAAAATTGTTTTAACAGGGCCGGAGTGTGTAGGCAAATCAACCTTGTCCGGGCAATTGGCCCATATTTATAAAGGAGACCATGTAAAAGAATTTGCACGGGAATATGTTGAAAATTTAAAACGGCCGTATCGCTATAACGATGTAGTTGCCATCGCGAAGCAGCAGTTAAAGGAGTACGACGATAGAACCGATAGGGCCAGATACTGTTTTTTCGATACCTACCTTATTGTTACCAAAGTTTGGTTTATGCAGGTATTTAATAAATTGCCCGGCTGGTTTGAAGAGGAGCTGGCAAAACGGCCGGTTGATTTTTATTTATTGCTGAAAAACGATATAACCTGGCAACCCGACGGGGTACGGGAAAACAAAGATAAAAGGACTTTTCTTTTTAATTTATACAAAACCGAATTGGAGAGATATGGTTATGCCTATAAAATTATTGAAGGTAAGGGTGAAAAAAGACTCACTAATGCGTTTGAAGCTATTGAAGAAAGGTTTAAAAAAATTATAATATGACTATTTTTAAATACCCGAAAGAAATACAGAAAACCATTGCAGCGCTTTCGCGCGAAAGTTCGTATAAAGAGGTATGCCACAGACATTTTTTTGAGCACCCCATGCCCTCAGGCGATAAGTTGGCCAAGATAGTGAACTTGATACGCGAAATTATTTTTCCTGGTTATTTTGGAGATTCCCCGGTTCGCTCAGAAAGTATACATTATTATTTGGGAGTAAACACCGAGCGACTTTTCGAATTGCTTAACAACCAAATATTGGCCGGTTTATGCTTTCAGTGCGACGACGATAGTGCGCAAAGGTTGGTGGATCACAAGGAAAAAGCTTATGATATCACTAAAAAGTTGGTGACTTTGTTACCTGAGTTGAGGCGGGTACTTACCACCGATGTTGAAGCTGCTTTCGTGGGCGACCCGGCAGCCAAGAGCACGGGCGAAGTTATTTTTTGTTACCCTGCCATACGTGCTATTTCCAGCTATCGCGTGGCACATGCCCTTGGTAAGTTAGAGGTCCCGGTTATACCCAGGATGATAGCGGAAATGGCCCATTCCGAAACGGGAATAGATATTCACCCCTCGGCACAGATCGGAGAGTACTTTACCATTGACCATGGCACAGGGGTAGTTATTGGGGCAACATCAATCATTGGTAAAAATGTAAAACTTTATCAAGGTGTAACTTTGGGGGCAAAAAGCTTTCCGCTCGATGAAGACGGCAACCCGATTAAAGGCATAGCACGTCATCCCATAGTTGAAGATGATGTGGTGATTTATTCGCAGGCCACCATATTGGGACGTATCACAGTTGGTAAAGGGTCGGTTATTGGTGGTAACGTCTGGGTTACCAACAATGTTCCACCCTACTCTAAAATTATTCAGTTTAAACCACGCGATGCTTTTTATGCCGAAGGCGGCGGCATTTAGCTACTAAAATAGTGGGTTTTCACACTTGGTTTTTGTAAAACAGATTCTATCGCATCCTGGTCTTTCAATAAATTATGTTTTAAAAAAGCTTAAACAATAGCCTATTTTTATATATTTGTATCAAGCATTATAAAATCTAAGATGGCATTTAACATTAAGCAGTGGTATAACGAAAAATTGGAGGGAGAGATTCTGCTCAACTTCAATGGCAATATTACTCCTGAACTTATTACAGAAGCGCTCGATACCATTGAGAAAAGCCTCAACCTGAAAAATGAAAAATTTAAGGTGAGAAAAAAAGTGTACAATGTATTTGTTGAATGCTTGCAAAACTTGTATCATCATGTGGATGTGCCGCCTGTAGATCTGGATTTGGGGCAACATCGTAATTTTGGTGTGATTATCTTGAGCAAAGACGGCCCTTTTTACAGAATTTCGACCGGTAATTTTGTGAACAGAGATAAAATAAGCTTGATAAAAGACAGAATAGATCAGGTAAACTCCCTTACAGATAAAGAAGTACGTATGCTCTACTTGGATATTATGGGTAACGGTGAGTTTTCGGACCTGGGCGGTGGAGGCCTTGGTATGTTGGATATAGTTAGAAAAACAGGAAATAAATTGGAGTACTATTTTTATAAGTACAACGATCATCATATATTTTTTTCATTAGACGTTTATATTAGTTAGAACTGCATTTTAGTCATCACTATGGAAACAATTGTACGAGAGGGAACACCTAAAACCCCGTCGATCAGGTTCGACGGCGAAAAGGGAATTATTGAAATAAAAGGACGTTCAATCCCAGAAAATTCAATTGAGTTTTACAAACCGCTAATTGACTGGTTAGAGGAATATAGCGCTCAGGATCAGGATCAAACGGCAGTTAATGTGCAGCTTGAATATTTTAACACGAGCTCCTCGAAATGTATACTTGATTTATTTAAAAAACTCGAAGGGCTTTATAAAAAAGGACAAAAGGTGGAGGTAAATTGGTATTACGAAGAGGACGACGAAGATATGTTTGAGGCTGGCGAAGATTACCAATCAATTATTAATATTCCATTTAAAATGATAGAGATGGAAGAATAAAGCTTTTTTTTATACGATAAGCTAACTATTTAAGAGTCTGTTTATAAAGTGCCTATGGTGTTAAATCTTATCATAGGTGCTTTATATTCTAAATTAAAAGGATGCTGCTTACCAACTAAATTACATTATTCTTGTTGTCTATTCATTCCCACCATTTCGTTTCAGCAATTGATATAATCCCGACATTTGGCCCATTAGTTTTTTAAGTAAAGCCGATTGAAGCGTAAAAAATAAAAACAAGTTAAACAGCCATATAACAATTAGGTTAGCCCATAAGGTGTTAATTTGTAGTGTACCAAAGCGTTTGTAAGGGCTAAGGAAATGAGCTTTTAGCCATTTGCTTTCCGGCTCCTTAAAAATAGGATCTGATTTTTGCACCAGACGGCCTTTGTACTCTATTATTTTATCGGAAAATATATGGTTAGAGTTACGTACATAGCGTTCCAGCTCTAAATTAAAATAATCTCGCTTTAATTGATTTAACGAATCGCGGTTAGCATTACTGCCGGTCATCTTCTTTTTTCTCCGATCCAGGCTCTCGTCCGTACTGTTGAATAATCTTCTATAGGTACTTTTCTTTTCCTTTAAATAACTTTTAACATCACGGTAAGCTGCTTCGTTAAATTTGGCGGGGGATAGCTTCTCCACAAATGGGATGTCTTGTTTAATAAGTGCACTCTTGTTTTCGGCAATAATTTCATTTTTCAACAATGCCAGTCCGTCCATCAGCTGGTTGTTGGCATCTTTTAAACTTTCGTTAGATCGTATTTTATTTCGGCAGTACTCAAGTTTTGCTTCAAGAGCAGGTACCCAATATTCTTTTTTAAAGTGCGCTACGCTTTTTATTTTATCGTATAAATAAAATTGTTTTTCAAAGTCGTTTTCTGTGAACTGATGAACTGCCAAGGCTTCAAAAGCCCATCGGGCGGTGATTATTTCGCCAAACCAGGGTATCGAGTCAGGTTTTGTATAGGAGGGGTTTAAATTATCATAGCTGATAAATACACCCGATAAAATAATTTGCGGTATAATTAAAAATGGTATTAGTATGTAGATGTTAACGGCTTGTTTGAAGCTGTCGGATATGTTAAGTCCCAGTAGGTTAGAAAATATTGAAACGCTAAAAAGAATTAGCCAGTATTCAAAAAACATCCCTTTAATTTCAATAATGCTGTTTCCAATAATAACGAGCAGAAATGTTTGTACAGCAGATATGATGATCAGAATAAAAACCTTGGACAACAGGTAGCTAAAACGGCTCAGGTTAAGGAAGGCCTCTCGTTTTAATATCTTTCGGTCGCTTATGATTTCTTCTGCACTTACCGTTAAACCCACAAAAATGGCAATTATAACCAACATGATAATATATATCACGACGTTGGGGTTGTTTTGGAAAACATAACCTTGATCGTTCAGCGCATTTACATTATAATATTTTATAATGGAGGACAGCAGCAAGGCCAATACCGGCGTTTCTAATAAATTGATGAGCAGGTATTGTCGATTGGATAGTTTGGACAGTATATCGCGTTTAACAAACACCATAAACTGCTTGAATTTGTTGGGTACTTTAAAGTTTATTTTAGGTAGTTCAACAGCTGATTTTTCTACGGTGGGGTTTACCGGTTTTTTATCGGCTTTAAACCTTTCGTGCCATTCGGTAGGGGCTATTTTACGATTGTGTGTAAACGATCCGTACTCATCTATCACCTGCGAAGTGATGATGTTCAGCACTTGTTCGGGATTCACGTTGCCGCAGGTATTGCATTCACTCTCCTGCCGGTTAGCTTGTTTTACGCTGCTTTTAAAATAAGTAATGCTCTCTACCGGGTTGCCGTCGTATATAAGATACCCTCCTTCATCGAGCACCAAAAGCTGGTTAAACATTTTAAAAATATCGCTCGATGGTTGATGAATTACTATAAAAATGAGTTTTCCCTTCTGTGCCAGCTCTTTTAACAAATCGATAATATTATCCGAATCTCGCGACGACAGTCCCGATGTGGGTTCATCTAAAAACAATACAGCCGGTTCGCGAATCAACTCCAGGGCAATGTTAAGTCGTTTTCGTTGCCCACCGCTTATTTTTTTGTTGAGCGGCGAGCCTACCTTCATGTCTTTTATTTCGGCAAGGCCAAGTGAGTTAAGGAGATTAAGTACTCGCCGTTGTATTTTAAACTCACTGTAATCGCCAAAACAAAGCTTGGCATTGTACAACAGGTTTTGGTATACAGTCAGGTTTTCCATTAACAAATCGTCCTGCGATACATAGCCTATCAGTCCGTCGGTTTTGTTGCTGTTGTGTATGTCCACACCATTAATCAATACCTTTCCGGTGTAAGGGGTGTATATGCCACTCAATATATTGGTGAGGGTGGTCTTCCCTGCGCCACTGGTGCCCATTATGCCCACCAGTTTCCCGGATTGACTGCTTAAACTCATGGTTTGTACACCCATGGTTTTATTGTTAAAACGGTACGATATGTTTTGCGCTGTAAAATGGATAGGTGTAGTTATGTTGTCGTGGGTATATGTGCCTACGATATCGCTGTAATAAATAGGGTTACTGCGTTTAGTGCGGATAGAGCAGCCCGGCGTTAAAACGTGTATTCTATTGGGGCTCAGTAATTGTCCGTTAATACTGATATCAATCGTATCATCTGTTTTTAACAAATACAGTCCGGCCGATTTAATACGCAATATTTTAATTTCGTTTTTAACATAGTCCCACACCAGATGACGGGCATTGTTTCTTTCGTTTTCTGGTTTGTTGTTAATGATAAGTACGTTTCTGTTGTCGATGGTAAGTTTATGATCACTTATCACAAAGTGCTCCATCAAAGTATATTCGGCATCATTAATATGAAATGTTTGGGCTATTGTGCTTACAAAATCACGTTCAAAGGTACTTATCTCTACGCCCGATTTTAAAAACTCTATCAAGCGAATGATAACAATCAGTTTTTGGTAGTGTGTAAGCTCTTTATTGATGGCGTGAGAAATGCGTAAGGCCTTAACAGAGTTCGCACTTAGCGTTGTCCTGGAGGTTTCGGTTTGTTGTAGTTTTTTTAATTTTGATGCGTGATCCTGATAATGCGATTCGTAAATGGCAAGATACTCCTCCACCATTGTCTTGTTCAGCTGCTGACCGAGAAAGTTTTTAACAATGAGCCTACGCGACTCATTGTCCTTTTGAGGAAAGGCAATTAACGCAAACAATTGCATTAGTGCTTTTAATATCCCTTCGCTCATCTATGTGGTTTAATTAAATTTATGCTTGGGTTGATTAGTTTTTAATTCCTTATTTTTCTTCTAATCTTTTAAATCCAATATACATGAGTGCCATGCCCGATGAGGCCTCTTTGCTATCGAGTTTTGCTTCAATAATGCACTCTACCGAGCCGGCAATTTTAAAATCCCATACCTTGGCTTTGTTGTACTCATCATTGGTAAATAATAGGTTGCGGTTGGTGTCGTAAACCGAAAAAATAATGGATTGATTGCCGGCAGAGCACGCGGCTAACCTATATACACTGCCATTTAAAAAGGTAGTGCGAAATTCAGCCACTTCATCGCCGGTTAAAAAAGCCCGTAACGGCTGCCCGTTTGGAATAAAAGGTGCTTTTATTAAAATAGAGCAATCTTCTATTTTATCCTGCTGGGAATTAATGGTTGCAGGTGCAAATAAAGCGAGTGTGAAAATTATAACTACGGTTAGTAATAGTCCTTTTTTCATCGATATTTGTGTTTTTAATATACAGTGAATGAAACCCTTAAATATAGCAAACGCAAAACATTTAATAATTATTATAATACTTTGCCTGCTTTAATTATTCAACGGACTAAAGTAGGTATTTTTATTAAAATACACCACACATTCAATTGTTCTGATCGAATATAATTCGTTTTCTGAAAAAAATCGCTGATATTTATCCCGAAATTGTTGTTGTAACAAATAAAAAGTAATTATGAAAAGATTATACTTCGCGCTAGTATTCATTTCAATAGCGGTTTTTGCGTCTGCACAAGAACTCAAAAAATTGAATTTGGAGGAGGTAATAGCAGGTGGAAAAAATTATCGAAATTTTATACCGGAATATAAAAATATCAGCTTCCGGGGCAATACAGACGAACTGGTATTGAATGAATCGGATAGCATATATCTGATGGCGGGTTACCAAGAGAAAACTTTATTGTTTTGTATTACCGAAATAAACAAATTACTACAAGAAAAGGGTTTAAGGGAAACAAAAAACTTGTGGAATATTCAGTGGTTAAACATGGAGCTGTTTTGGCTTAACAATGGCAATAGCATTGTAGTGTTTAACAGCGTATTAAAAACGATAGACTATCATATCCATTTTCCTGATGAGGCAAAAAATATAGATTTTAACCCTAAGGCACAAGCAATAGTGTATAATTATAAGCACAACTTATATGTTGCCCGGCGTAATCAAGAACCGGTTTTAGTTGCCAAAGGTTCCGACAAAGGGATAGTGGTAGGTCAATCGGTACATCGTAACGAGTTTGGTATAAACAAAGGTGTATTTTGGGCACCTTCGGGTAAGTTCTTAGCTTTTTATCGGATGGACGAAACAATGGTAACAGATTACCCTTTGGTAAACATTAATACCAGGGTGGCCGAAGTAAAAAATATTAAATATCCAATGGCAGGGATGGATAGCCACTGGGTGAGCTTGGGTGTATATGATTTGGAAAATGACAACGTGGTTTTTATGAGCACTGGCGAACCCAGGGAAAAGTACCTGACCAATATTGCCTGGAGTGGCGACGAAAAAAATATTTTAATTGCCGAGCTTAACAGGGGGCAGGACAATATGAAGCTGAATGTGTACGACAGCCGGTCGGGTGAGTGGATCAAGCAGTTGTTCCAGGAAAAGAGTGATACATGGGTGGAACCCGAGAATCCGCCGTTGTTTATTCCGGACGGTAAAAATGGTTTTACTAATCGTTTTATTTGGCAAAGCGAACGCGACGGTTTCAACCATTTATATTTGTACGACTTGGATAAAGGTTTGCATAAGCAGCTTACTAAAGGGAGTTGGGTGGTAACTAAAGTGTTGGGTTTTGATGCGAACAACAAACATTTGTTCTTTGAAAGTACCAAAGATGGTGGAGCCTTAAACAGAAACTTATATCAGGTAGCCTTACGCAACGGAAAAATTACGCGTATCACTTCGGGCGATGGTATGCATGCTACCAGGTTGAGCTCCTCCGGAGCCAAGGCCATTGATGTTTTTTCGAATGTGGATACACCGAGGGAGATAAGTGTTATTGATATAAAAGAACGTTCGACCGAAATATTGCATCGAGCCAAAAATCCTTTTGATGGTTACGAAATGGGTAATATAGTGATGGATACGCTGTACTCCGCCGATGGAAAAACAGAATTGTATAGCCGAATGATACTGCCGCCTAATTTTGATGCCACAAAAAAATATCCTGTTGTGGTATACGTGTATGGTGGGCCTCATGCCCAATTGGTTAAAAACAGCTGGCTAGGCGGTGCCCGTATGTGGCAGGTTTATATGGCTCAGCAGGGGTATATTGCTTTTACCATGGATAACAGAGGCACGCCTTACCGGGGTTGTGAGTTTGAAAAAGTAATACATCGTCAGCTGGGCGAAGCCGAAGTGGCCGATCAAATGGAGGGAGTTAAATACCTTAAATCGTTGCCTTACGTTGATGCCGATAGGATAGGCGTGCATGGATGGAGTTATGGTGGTTTTATGACCATCAATCTCATGCAAAAGTACCCCGGAGTATTTAAGGTAGGTGTGTCGGGCGGTCCGGTAACGGATTGGAAATACTATGAGATAATGTATGGCGAAAGATATATGGATACCCCGGACGAGAACAAAGAAGGGTACATGGGCTCCAACCTAAATGAGCGAACAAATGATATACAGGGGCGCTTGTTGCTTATCCATGGAGCCATGGATCCCGTAGTGGTTTGGCAGCACAGTTTGTATTTTCTGCAGCAATGTGTTAAAAATCGTAAGCAGGTCGATTACTTCGTTTACCCGGGACACGAGCACAATGTGCTGGGTCCCGATCGTGTGCACCTGATGCAAAAGGTGACCAATTATTTTAATGATTTTTTATAACAATTTATTTATAAACATCAACATACGGTTTGCGCGGAGCAAGTTGCTTAAAACTATTTACTTGTTCCGTGCTCATTCTAAAGTCAAATAAAGTACCCTGCGGTGGTACACGCGGAAAATAGGCCAGTTGTATTTGTATGGTGTTGATAACCAAATTGTCGTTTCGTATTCTAAAGCCGCCACCCAACGAATAAAAGGGCTTGTTTCTGAATACGCTTTTGCCATTTGATATCCAACCCATATCATAAAATCCGAAAAAGGCCATTTTAAACCCCAATAGCTCCCTGCTCGAAAAAAGGATGCTTTCGGCACTGACCACCATCTTTTCCGTACCCCAAAGGGCTTTGCTATTGAATGCCTTTATGCCTTGCCTGGACTCGCTGATGTAAAGATAATTGGGGTAGCTATTATGGTATCCCTTTACGTAATCGGCAGAAAGAAAGGCACGCCAACGGTGTAAACCAACTTTTTTTAACGACGAAATATATTGCGCTTTAAGTTTTAGCCTCGAATCCTCCGGTTTTTTGCGGTAAAAAAAAGATTGTAAGTCGCCGCTTAAAAATAAGTAGCCTTTATTGGGTATAAGCGCCTTGCCTGAAGAAAAATGGGCACCGGCAAAAAGTCGGTTCTTAATTTCGTTATGGTTAAAGCCAAAACTCAAAGCTCCAATAAATCCATAGGGCACATCCTCGGTTCGCCCATAGTTGTATATCAATTGATTTTTATAAAAATCACGTTTCGAGAAAGATACAGATCCAAACAAGGATTGGTTGGGTAGGTATCGTGGTAGTTGCCTCATGGAGTCGCTTAAAGCATAATATTTCGAAAATAAAGCTTGTGCGTTAAAGGTGAGGCTGGATCTGTTAAAAAAGTTCTCGGCATTGGTCATTATAGATTTACCCGCCCAGTAATCCTGTATTAAATAATCATAATTGTTGTGATAGCCTGCAGGAAACGATATTGGGTTTGTATCCATGGCATAATTGCGGTGGATGTTAAAGCCGCCGGCATATTTTATCTCGGGGATAAAAAAATCTTTTTGCGCACCAATAGTATAAAAATGCACATCGTGCTGGTCTTTTACTTCGGCTTTTAATGTAAAATAAGAACCATAAATATTTTGCCAACGCAAGTATTCATAAATGCCAAAGCTCCTGTTTTTGGTGGGTCTGGTGTTTAGTTCATGCCCCATCTCTAATCCGAAACCCAAAACATTGCGGCTGTAAAAGCCCAGGCGTGGATAGGTGCCCGATAGTGAAAGCAGGCCGCCATAGGGGTAGCTGTCCTGCGTTATCACCAAAACATTCACCAATGAGGTATCTGTGGAAGCAGGTTCAACAACAATCAACGCATCGGTTATAAAATTTAAAGAACGTAACAGCCGCTCACTGTCCTTTAAATTTTGTCCTTTTACAAACTCACCGTTTTTAAAGGTAAGGTTGTTTTTTATAATGCTCTCTTTAGTTTCGAAACGCAACTTGCTCAATCGTTCTTCTAGGCGATTGGTAGTAATGCCCAGCGTATCCAGAATGCTCTTGGCAAATGGTGATACCTGTTTTATTTTTATGCTGCTAATTACCTTGTGGTTGTACTTGGCATTTTCTTTGTCGAATTCCGAAAGTAAATCACTTTTAAATATGTTGGAATCCTTTGAAACTACCAACCATTCATATAGCTTTTTGTAAACAAGGCTGTTTTCCGATTGCTGCTTTAAATAATATTGGAGGCTCTTATCTTTTTGCTTGATGGTGTCGGTAGCTGTAACAGGCGATTGGGCATAAATACATGTAGGTGGGCTACACAGCATAAAAAATACACAAAGCAGTAGCAGGTACCTTTTTTGTGTAAATTCAATGTTTAACATACAGTGTACTTTCCTTAGTGAAAACATGCTTTTGGCTTGGTGATTTCCTTCGTTTTGCTGTGCGTGCCTTTTTGATTTAAATTATTACAGCGCTTGTGTGTTGTGTTTTGATTGGACTAATATAAAAAGAAAAAAAGTACGGGAACAATTAATTCTCTCAAAATAGGCAGGCGGTTGTTAGCTTGTAGTAGCCTAATACGACGGATGATGTTTTTTCGGGTAGCTCCGGATGCAGCAGTACCAAAAAACTTGTCTGCCGACAGTCGGGTGGGAGCTAACGGCAATTTTGCGGAAGCGGGTCTGGGGCTCAGGAGGAGTGGGAAGATCTTGTTAATTGTCAGCTTAAATGCTTGTCCTTTATTTTGCGCCAAACTCCTATGGCTCAGCAACAGCCTATGCAAGGGCTTTCTTAGGTAAAACATAGCTTATTGTACACTTGTAGTCTGCAATAATGTCAGCTAAAATAGAAGTGAGTGGTCAAAATGACCTATTTTGCATAATGGCAAAACATTTGATACGTTTTGTTCACCAAATTTTAACAAAATTATAAATCATGAATTTACAAGAATATACCATCAAATCGCAAGAGGCTATTCAGCAATCCCTTAGTATTGCCAGTAGTCTTAGTCATCAGGCCATTGAGCCGGGGCATATTTTAAAGGCCATACTTGCGGTCGACGAAAATGTGATATCGCATTTGTTCAATAAGTTAGAGGTAAAAAATATCAACAATCCTTTGGAAGCCATCATACAAAGTTACCCCAAGGTTTCAGGTGGTGAGCCTTACCTGTCACGTGCCAGTAATCAGGTTATGCTTCGAGCCAAGGATTACCTCAAACAGTTTGGCGATCAGTATGTAAGTATCGAGCATTTGTTGCTGGGACTTTTGTCGGTTAAGGATGCCGTATCCAGCCTGCTAAAAGATGCCGGGATATCCGAAAAGGCACTGATCATGGCCATTGAAGAGTTGCGGAAGGGAGCTAAAGTAGATTCTCCCTCAGCCGAAGATAAATACAATGCATTGAACCGTTATGCCATCAACCTGAACGAAAGCGCTCGTTTGGGTAAGTTAGATCCTGTTATCGGACGAGATGAGGAGATAAGGCGTGTGCTGCAAATACTATCTCGACGTACCAAAAATAACCCTATTTTGGTGGGTGAGCCCGGTGTAGGAAAAACGGCCATAGGTGAAGGCCTGGCCATGCGTATTGTTGATGGTGATGTGCCCGACAATTTAAAAACCAAACTTATATTTTCATTGGATATGGGTGCACTAATAGCCGGCGCTAAATATAAAGGCGAATTTGAAGAACGTTTAAAGGCGGTTGTAAAAGAAGTGGAGGCCAGCGATGGAGGTATTATCCTGTTTATCGACGAAATACACACTTTAGTGGGTGCCGGTAAGAGCGAAGGTGCCATGGATGCGGCCAATATACTTAAACCTGCCTTGGCCCGAGGCGATTTACGTGCGGTAGGGGCAACAACCTTGAATGAATATCAAAAATACTTTGAGAAAGATAAGGCACTGGAACGTCGTTTCCAGTTGGTAATGGTGAACGAACCTGACATGCCCAGTGCTATTTCGATATTGCGCGGACTGAAAGAAAGGTACGAAACTCACCATAAGGTTAGGATTATGGACGATGCCATTATAGCCGCTGTAAGTTTATCTACCAAATATATCTCCGATAGGTTTTTGCCCGATAAGGCTATCGACCTGATAGATGAGGCGGCCGCTAAATTACGATTGGAGATGAATTCCGTTCCCGAAGAGGTGGATGAATTAGAAAGAAGGGTGAAGCAATTAGAGATTGAGCGTGAGGCCATCAAAAGAGAAGGCGATGGCGCGAAATTGCAAAGACTCAGCAAGGAGTTGTCGGAATTAAAGGACCAGCGCAGCAGCCTGAGAGCCAAGTGGCAGGAGGAAAAATCAATTGTTGACGAGATACAAAAAAATAAATCGGACATTGAGCATTTTAAATTTGAGGCGCAAAAAGCCGAACGCGAAGGACAGTTTGATAAGGTGGCTGAGCTCCGCTATGGTAAAATACGGGCTGCCGAAGAGCAAATAGAAAAACTAAAGCAAAAACTCAGCGACAGGCAAACCGAAAACCCCATGATAAAAGAAGAGGTGGATTCGGAAGATATTGCCGGCGTTGTAAGCCGATGGACAGGCATACCGGTTACCCGGATGTTAAAGAGCGAAAAAGAAAAACTACTGACCTTAGAAGCAGAGTTGCGCAAAAGGGTAGTTGGACAGGAGGAGGCCATTGAAGCAGTGGCAAATGCCATTAGGCGAAGCAGAGCAGGTTTGCAGGATGAAAAAAGACCGGTGGGCTCCTTTATATTCCTTGGTATGTCGGGTGTGGGTAAAACGGAGTTGGCCAAAACACTGGCGGCCTTCCTGTTCGATGACGAAAATAAAATGACTCGTATCGATATGTCTGAGTTTCAGGAAAGGCATTCTGTATCGCGCCTTATAGGCGCACCGCCGGGATACGTGGGTTACGACGAAGGAGGCCAGCTTACCGAAGCAGTGCGTCGTAAGCCTTATTCGGTAGTATTGTTAGATGAAATTGAAAAGGCACACCCCGATGTATTTAACGTGCTGTTACAGGTATTGGACGACGGTCGCCTGACCGATAATAAGGGCAGGGTGGTGGATTTTAAAAACACGATCATCATTATGACCTCTAATGCCGGTAGCCATATTATACAGCAAAACTTTGAATATGCCACCGAGGAAAATCAGAATCAAATGATGGAAAAAACCAAAACGGAGGTGTTCGACCTGTTAAGGAAAACTATCCGTCCTGAGTTTTTAAACCGCATAGATGACATTGTCATGTTCTCGCCCTTGAGTAAAAAAGAGATCGAGGAAATTGTAAGGCTTCAGTTTAATGGTATAAAATCAACCTTGGACAGCAAGCAGGTTAAGATTGACATTACCGACGAGGCGGTACGCTTTATAGCCAATGCCGGTTTTGATCCTCTTTTTGGTGCACGACCTATCAAGCGCGTTCTGCAAAAGAAAGTATTGAATGAGCTGTCGAAACAAATTTTGGCCGATACCATCGAAAGGGACAAAAAAATTATGGTAGATTACAGGAACAACGATTTGATATTTAAGAATTAATAGATCGTAGTGGCGAAAAAGTAAAATATTAGTAATCATTGCAATAACTCAATACGTTTTATAGTCGTTATAAACGACTATAAAACGTATTTTTTTGTGGTTGCTTCAACTGCTATCGTGTTTCTATGTATCTTTAACAGCACTATTGCCTTCTTATTTAATATTCTACTCCATTTTGCTATAATTCTTTCGTATTGTACTACATTTAACCAACAAAATAGCTTCATACATAATTGCAATAATAACATATGGTGTGCGCTTATCAAAAAATTGTGCGTCAGTAAAAACAAGCCGAGATAGAAAATATGAGAGTAAGAAAAAAAGCAGTATTTAATTGGAGTGGAGGAAAAGATTCTGCGTTAGCATTGCAAAAAACACTGCAAGAAGATGAATTTGAAGTTATAGCGTTATTGACTACTATCAACGAAGAAACATTAACATCTTCAATGCATTCCATTCCCTTAAATCTATTATTAAAACAAGCTGACAGTATTGGAATTCCGCTTTATACGGTTTTGCTTTCAAAGGACAAAAGCACCAATGAGGAACGAATGGCCGAAGCGGTGGAGCACTTTAAAAGTCAAAAAGTTGCACATTTTATTTTTGGCGACATATTTTTAGACGATGTTAAAACGTATAGAGAAAGCAAACTTAAACCGTTTGGCATTGAGGTTGTTGAACCACTTTGGGAAAAGACATCCGAAGAAATAATGAGCGATTTCTTGAATTCAGGAATTAAAACAAAAATAATTGTAGCACAAGCAGACAAATTAGACCAGACATTTATAGGAAGAGATATAGACAGCGACTTTGCTAAATCATTACCGGACGAAATTGATTTGTGCGGAGAAAATGGAGAATATCATACTTTTTCGTATGACGGAGAACTTTTTAAAAATAAAATTGACTTTAAAATTTCTAAAGTAAAGCGAATGTCTTATGCGTTTAAAATGGAAAACGGAGAAATAAAAAGCTATGAATATTGGCAGGCGGAAATATCAGAATGAAAAATATTAGAACGCACAACAACTAAGCATCGTTTAAGGCCTTGGCTTAATATGTATTTGATGTTGTACTCAAGCCATTTAATATTTTGTTTTTTGTATATTGGGGAAGCGATTTTTGGACTTGATCCCTCACATTACTTAAGCTGATTTTGCTCGTAATATGTAAATGTTTGTTATGAGCAAACTGTTATGTTTAACTGTATTGCATAAAACTACCCCGCTTCTGCAGGGTGTAATCTCATATGGCTTATTATTCATTGCTGTTTAGTACAAAATCATATAAAAGTATTAATGATAGCCAGAGCTGTTGGCACTAATAAGACGAAATAACTTACTAAGTTGGAGATGTTTTGATGTAATTGTTGTTTAAATAATAATTTAGTGATAATTGTATCAAGAAAAACTTTATGAGAATTTTAGCATAAGCATAATGAACTTGAAATAATGAACTAAAATAGAATGATTATGAAATTAGGAGCTTTTTCAATAAGTCTTGCAGTGAAAGATATTCAAAAATCAAAAGAATTTTATGAAAATTTGGGGTTTACAGACTTAGGTGGCGACATTAATCAAAAATGGCTCATTATGAAAAATGGCAATGCGATTATTGGGCTATTTGAAGGAATGTTCGAAAATAACATCATAACATTTAATCCAGGCTGGGACGAAAATGCGCAAAATATAGAAGATTTTGATGACGTTAGAGTTATTCAGGAACAGCTAAAAAAAAGTGGCATGGCATTAAATTCAGAAGTAGATTCAGGCACAAGTGGACCGGCACACATATCATTAACCGACCCGGATGGAAATAACATATTAATTGACCAACATAGATAACCAATACGGAAATTGTTAAAATTAATATAAATCGGCATTCATAATTTACCGTAGTGGCACTGCGATGTATGTTTGGTGAATAATTCTTCGGACTGCACATCAAGTGTTTAAATGATCATTTGTATTTAACTAATCTATTTGTAATTCATGCTATTGTACTTATGGGTAGGGCATTGAAATACAAACGGGATAGTTTTTATGGCAGAGATAAGAGTTCCCTGTAAGGTCCTTATTGCAGGTATTCCAACTTAGAAAAGTATTGTAAATAACAAAAAGCCCAACAAAAGCCGGACTTTTTGTTAAATGCACAATTTAAAATGTGCTTATTTCTTTACAGACCATCCTCCTTTCAGTCCAAAAACAAACCACACCAGGTACAATGCACCAACGGCAAAAATGGTGTCGCCGATTACACGCATCCATCGTATGGTTTCTAAAAAGGGTGTTTCCAGAAATTCTGCCGAGCGGGCATACCACAGGCCGTGCTTAACGCTTGCTACGGTTTGTGCCAGTCCTACCGGCAAAACGCTCAAGAGCACCATCAGTAGCAAACCTATATTTAAGCCCCAAAAGGCGTATTTAATGGGTTTCTCTTTCCATTCTGCCTCCAGGTCCATATCGCGTAGTACAAATAGCATCAGGCCAATGCCTAACATACCGTACACGCCAAACAGAGCCGTATGGGCATGTACTGGAGTGGTGTTTAAGCCCTGCATATAATATAAGGCAATAGGGGGGTTGATTAAGAATCCGAATACCCCGGCTCCCAGCAGGTTCCAAAAGGCAACGGAAACAAAAAAGTAAATAGGCCATTTATATGCAGCAACCCATGCTGTTGCCTTGCTGATTTTTATGTTATGATACGCCTCGAATCCCATAAATACCAAGGGTGCTACCTCCAGGGCACTAAAACTTGCCCCAATGGCCAAAACAGCCGTTGGAGTACCAGCAAAGTATAAATGGTGGAAGGTGCCGAGGATACCCCCCGAAAGAAATATAACAGTTGAAAACAATACACTTGCTGTGGCAATGGAAGGGCGAAGCAATTGCATGCGCACAAATAAAAAGGCAATAACCACCGTGGCAAACACCTCAAAGAAACCTTCTACCCAAAGATGAACCACCCACCAGCGCCAATAGGAGGCTATCGTTAAGTGTGTTTGCTGCCCCCACATTAATCCGGCACCATAAAAAGCAGCGATGGCAATAGAGGCAATTAAAAACATCCAAAGTAGATGTTGGTTTTCGTCTCGTTTTTGCAGTGCTGGCCAAATAGCCCTGCCCATTAAAAATAGCCAGATAAATAATCCCAGGAAGAGGAATATTTGCCAAAAACGCCCTAAATCTACATATTCATAGCCTTGATGGCCAAACCAAAAATTCTCGGCCAAGCCAAGTTTTTGCATTACGCCAAACCACTGTCCGGCCAACGAACCGAGAACAATTACCAGCAGTGCCCCAAACAGAATATCTACTCCCAGTTTCTGAAATTTGGGCTCTTTGCCCGATACGGCCGGCGCAATAAACAATCCGGTGGCTAACCATGAGGTGGCTATCCAAAAAATAGCTAACTGAATATGCCAGGTTCGCGTAATGGAGTAGGGCAGGAAATCGGCCAGGGGGAAACCATAAAAAGCTAGCCCTTCAACCCCATAGTGTGCCGTGACCACGCCCATGAGTATTTGTACCAGGATAAGTGCGGTAACTACCCAAAAGTATTTTAGGGTTGCCTTCATTGATGGCGTTTGCTTTACACCCGACAAGGGATTTACCGCGGGTACTTCGCTGTTTTCCTCTTCATCTCGGTGCGAGGCATAGTACCAGGCCAGCATACCGATACCGGCAATTAATATGATTACGCTAAAACCGGTCCAGAGCAGCAAGGAGCCACTGGGCTCGTTGGCCACCAGTTTTTCGGGCGGCCAGTTGTTGGTATAGCTTATTTCTTGCCCCGGCCGCTCTGTAACAGTGGACCAGGTTGCCCAAAATAAAAAGCAGTTGAACTTAAACATCCTGTCGGCATCCTTAATGCTGTTGGCGGGTATGGCATAGGCCTCACGCAGGTCCGCCTCTTGCTCGCCATCCATAAACAAATTGGCATAATGGCGGCTTATGGCTTTAAATGCCTCAAGCCTTAATGCTGAAATATGCAGTATTCCGGTTTCAAAATCATAAGAGTTGGTTCGTAATTCATTCTGAAGCCTTTTTTGCAACAAGGCCTGCTTTTCATCGTCAAGCTTGTCATAACGTTCTGCGTATTCTGCTTCACCCAGTTTATCTAAGATAAAAACAGCTTCGCGGTGTAACCAATCCGCTGTCCAGTCAGGGGCCTTGTAGGCACCGTGCCCCCATACCGATCCTACTTCCTGGCCTCCAATTGATTGCCAAACGTTTTGGCCGTCTTTGATATCACTTGCAGTAAAAATTACCGTTCCATCGGCAGTAACTACTTTTTTGGGGATGGGTGGTGCTTCCTTGTATATTTCGTACCCATAGTACCCAAGAATTCCAAAAGATATTACCATTACCATGGTAAACGCTATCCAAAGCTTTTTTGTGTTCATAACTAAATAAGGATTTAAAATTAGAGTGGCAAATATAAGATAAAATTATAAAAAGATATTTATATCCTTTTATAAAATTTTGATATCTTTGTAGCGTAATATTTTAACAATAAAATTAAATCATCATGGAAATAAAATTGAACACCCGCGTTGGCGACATTGTAAAAGCTAATTATAAAACTGCACAGCTTTTCGACAAAAATAAAATTGACTTTTGTTGTGGCGGGGGAATTACCCTCGAAGAAGCCTGTAAAAAATCAGGAGCAGACCTCAATGCTTTAGTACCCGAATTAGAAGCGATGCTTACAGTTAAGGATCCTGATTCAAAGTATATAGATGGGATGGAATTGGACGAGCTTTGTGATTATATCGAAAAAAGACACCACACTTACGTAAGTGATAATATACCCTTCTTAAAACAGAAGCTTGAAAAATTGTGCAACGTGCATGGTGGTAATCATCCCGAATTATTTGAGGTAAAAGAACTCTTTGATGTTGTTGCGGGAAACCTGACTATGCATATGCAGAAAGAAGAAATTCTTGTATTTCCTCTGATACGTAAATTGGTGAAATTGAATAAGGAAAGTGCTGATTTTAAGCGGGTTTGGGAAGATGCAAAAAAGAATATTGCTTTATTGGACGAAGAGCATCAGGCAGAAGGTGAGCGCTTGGTTCAAATATCTGAGCTAACATCAACCTATACTCCTCCTGCAGATGGATGTACTACATATAGAATTACCTATCAAACGTTAAGTGATTTCGAAAAAGATTTGCACCGACATATACACTTAGAAAACAATATTCTTTTTGTTAAAGCGTTGCAATTAAATAACAAAAAGGTGAGTCAGTAAAAAATAAACTTCTATGCTATCAAAAAGTACAGAGTATGCCATTAGAGCATTGGTTTTTATTCAGTTGCGAAACTGGGAAAACAAAAGACCGGGTGTTGGTGAAATTGCCGGCGAAATTGAAGCTCCAGAAGCATATACGGCAAAAATACTACAAAATCTTACCAAGCACCAATTGCTGAATTCGGCAAAAGGTAGGGGTGGTGGTTTCTTCTTTGACGAAAATCAATCGCATTTAACATTGTATCAAGTTATCCATGTGATGGAAGGGGATAACTGCTTTCATAAATGCGGTTTTGGCTTAAAAAGCTGCCACAATGATAACCCTTGTCCACTTCACGATAAATATATTGTGGTGAGGGACGGCTTTTTTGAGATAGCAAAAACAGAAACTATAAGCGCTCTGTCGGATTCTATCCGGCGGGGCGATGCGGTTTTAAACAGAATTGTGTAAGTGATTCCATTATTAGCCCTTATGCTCATACCGGGCTAAATAATCATTTCGCTTCAGACCTAAGGGTTTAATCCATCAATGAACAGTGTAAAAAAATAAACTATATTTTACTTCAATGAATAACATTACTCAAATTTTATCCGACGAACACCAATATATTCTAAAAGTCATTTCGGCAGCCTTGAACGAGTGCGAACTAATTGAAAACGGCAAGGAAGTGGATACCGTATTTTTTGAAAAAACCATCGACTTTATTAAAAATTATGCCGACAAATTTCATCATGCCAAAGAGGAGGACATACTCTTTAAAGCCATGTTAGAGAATGTGGATGGTTTGCATTGTAATCCGATACCTGTAATGTTACACGAGCATCAGGAAGGAAGAGAGTACCTGCAAGGTATGGAGGCGGGCCTTGCAAATAAAAATAACACCAGCCTTATCGAAAACACCCGGGCATATGGATACCTGTTGCAGCAGCATATTTATAAGGAGGATAATGTGCTTTATCCAATGGCCGAGCAGGCTTTGAGCGAGGAGCAGAAAGAACAGGTGAATAGGTTATACGAGAAAGCGGACAATGCTTTTAATAACTTGAGAAACGTAGAGAGTCTAAAGTTTGTATAAACCATTATTATCTATAAAATGAGAGCATCCGAGCGTGTTATGATTATAATAATGCTCTTTTGGGCAGGTTTTGTCAGTTCCATCAGCTTTATGGAAGCTTGGTTAAAGTTCAGGGCTGATGGGGTAACACGTGAAATTGGATTAAGCATTGGCAAGCTAATATTTACTGCCTTAAATAGGGTAGAAATAATTCTGCTGATAAGCGTTTGGATTTTACGTTTGTCACAGAAATTAGAGTTTAGAGCCATATTGCAAATGAAAAATGCTTGGTTATGGATAATATCCGCCATAATAGCTTTGCAATCTTTTTGGCTTTTACCCCAACTCAGCCATAATGCCCAGCTCATCATAGATGGAACTGAAATGCCCAGCTCCTTGCTGCATGTATGGTTTGGATTATTTGAATTAACAAAGGTGAGCTTGTTATTGCTTGTTTCTTTTAAAATATGTCATAGGCCTATGGTTCGGTAAAACCGGGAAATAAGGAACAGCTAAATTGGCCGGCTTACAACCCGATGCTAGCTTCGATTCTTATTAAGAAATAGGGATATCGGAAAATTGGGCTGTGCTGAATATCTCATCCTGTTAGCAGAGTCAAAACAGGTGAGCTATCTCTTTTTTACGTTCACTCTAAAATTTGTACGGATAAAAATGTTAACGAATGTTTAAGAATCGGATAAAAAAATGATTTTTTGCAGGTTGTGAATGTTTTTTTTGCGAACGTAGTATAGTTTGTAGGTCAAAGATTTTATCTTTACGCAACTTTAATTTATTTATTAATAACATTGGCCTATATGCAATCAGAAAAAGTACAAAAGTACATCGACAACTTTATGTCGGAAGTGATCAGAAAAAATCCGCACGAACCTGAATTCCATCAAGCAGTGCAAGAGGTGGTAGAAAGTGTAGCTCCATATATATTGGAAAATCCTATTTATATAAAACATAAAATTTTGGAGCGCATGACCGAACCGGAAAGGGTGGTCAGTTTTAGAATACCTTGGTTAGACGACCAGGGCGAAATACAAATTAATAAAGGATACAGAGTACAGATGAATAGCTCCATAGGCCCCTACAAAGGAGGCTTGCGCTTTCATCCCAGTGTTACCCAAAGTGTATTTAAATTTTTGGCTTTTGAACAAGTATTAAAGAATGGACTTACCTCGCTACCCATGGGAGGGGCAAAGGGTGGTTCTGATTTCAATCCAAAAGGTAAAACAGATTTTGAGGTGATGAAGTTTTGCCAGTCGTTTGTTACCGAATTGCAGCGACATGTAGGTTCGTTTACCGATGTACCCGCCGGCGACATAGGTGTCGGAGGTCGGGAAATTGGCTATATGTTTGGTCAGTATAAGCGTTTAACAAACAGGTTTGTTGGTGTTTTTACAGGTAAAGGAGCCGAGTTTGGGGGGAGTCTGCTACGTCCGGAAGCTACCGGTTATGGTGCAGTATATTTTACCCAGGAAATGTTGAATACACAAGACGATTCGATAAAAGGAAAAACAGTTGCAATAAGTGGTTCTGGCAATGTGGCTCAATTTGCCACCGAAAAGGTGATTGAGTTAGGCGGAAAGGTGGTAACCTTGTCCGATTCCAGCGGTTATATTTACGATAGCGAAGGAATTGATACGGCAAAACTGGAGCATATTAAATTGATTAAGAATGGCTACCGTGGAAGGATATCCCAGTATGTTGATGAGTATCCGAATGCCACTTATCATCCGCAGGAAAAACCATGGGGCGTAAAATGTGATATCGCATTACCTTGCGCCACCCAAAACGAACTGAACGGAGATAGCGCTAAATTACTTATAGATAACGGATGTAAATGTGTAGCCGAAGGAGCCAATATGCCATGTACCCCCGAAGCAGTTAATTTATTCCATGAGCACAAAGTTTTATTTGCACCGGGTAAAGCGGCAAATGCCGGTGGTGTTGCCACATCCGGGCTGGAGATGACGCAAAACTCAATGCGGATATCCTGGACACGCGAAAAGGTGGATGATAAACTTAAAACTATTATGCAAAATATACATAGCTCCTGTGTAAAACATGGTCGCGAACCCGATGGGTCCATCAATTATGTAAAAGGAGCTAATATATGCGGTTTTATAAAGGTGGCCAATGCAATGATAACTCAAGGTGTGGTATAATCGAAGCTCCTACTATTTCTGTGGTATCGAGTAAACCATACAATAGCTTTTTATTTTTAAATCTTTTAAAATTGAATCACTATGGCAATTAAAAAAGTTTGGATAGAAGAGGGATGTACTTCCTGCGGAGTATGTGAAAGTATTTGTCCCGATGTATTTGAAATGCCCGATGAGGCAGAAGTTATTGCGGGAGCCGATTTTGAGGCAAACGAAGAGTGCATAATAGATGCTGCCGAAAGCTGTCCGGTGGAGGTTATTAAGTATGAATAAAAACTCGTATGATTTCGCGACATTTTAGTACGGAACCAACTAAGGAAAATCCGCACAAAGTAGAGGTGAAACAATTGTACAGTGCGGCATCAGCCCAAATGATGCATATAACATTAAAACCCGGCGAGGCCTTAAAGCCTCATAAAACACCGGTGGATGTAGTGTTTTATGTTTTAGAGGGGAGCCCCACTGTGCATATTGGCGATGAATCGGCAACTTTTGAAAAGGATGCTCTTATCGAAAGTCCGGCTAACATTGTGCATTACCTCAGCAACCAGGGTAGTATGCAGGCCAGGATTCTGGTGACCAAAGCACCCCGCCCGGAAAAGTCGACACGCGTTTTATAAGTAATAAAGCTTATTTTATTGGATGAAATAAAAACCGTTGGTGTGTTTATACATGTCAACGGTTTTTTTTGTGGCCTCAAACAAAAACAACAGCTCAACTGTTTAGCTTTTTTAAGATATAATTGAACAGTAGTAAATAGTTAAATTAACGTCATGGGATTTTATCAATTTAAGCGGGAACAAGTAATAAAGGCATCTGTCGACGAGGTTTGGGATTTTATCAGCTCACCTCAGAATTTAAAAAAAATAACGCCTGAACATATGGGTTTCGATATACGCAGTTCCGACCTGCCTGATAAGATTTATGAGGGCATGATAATAAGCTACACGGTGAAGCCAATGTTGGGCATAGCCACCCACTGGGTAACAGAAATAACTCACCTAAAAAATAAAAAGTATTTTGTAGATGAACAAAGAGTGGGACCTTACGCATTATGGCATCATCAACATATTATTGAGCCAGGTGAAGATGGCGTTTTAATGAAAGATATTGTGAGCTATAAACCGCCTATCGGCCTATTCGGAAAATTAGCCAATACGCTTTTTATACGAAAAAAGCTTAATCAGATATTCGACCATAGAAGCAAAGTGCTGGATAAAATATTCGTATAAGATTATGATACAAGCTTTACGGAAGCGTATAAAATACCTTGGCACCCGGCCCCAGAGGTATACCTACCAAAAGCCAAACCACCAGTAATAATATCCATGCCACTAAAAATATTAAGGTATAAGGAAGCATGGTGGCTATAATAGTGCCTATGCCGGCTTTGGGATCGTACTTTTGAAAAAAGGCAATAATGAGCGCATAAAAACTCATCATTGGCGAAATTACATTGGTAACGCTGTCGCCTATGCGGTAAACTATTTGCGATAACTCCGGGGAGTAGCCCATGATCATAAACATGGGAATAAATATAGGAGCCAGAATGGCCCACTTGGCCGAAGCACTACCCATTAACATGTTAATAGCAGCCGATAACAATATAAAAAGTATCATCAGGGGTATCAAGCCAATTTCGGCCGCCATAAGTACTCCGGCTCCCTTAACGGCGAGTATAATACCCAGGTTGCTCCATTTAAAATAGGCTACAAACTGCGCTGCAAAAAATACCAAAACCAAATAGGAGGCCAGCGTTTTCATCGATTTGGCCATACCGTCCATTACATCGGCATCGTTTTTAAATACTTTTGTGGTAAATCCATAAACAAGTCCCATAAGACCGGCTACTACGAATAACATGGCTACAACGCCTTTTATCAAGGGGGAGTTTAGAATGCTTCCGTTAACACCTCTAAAAAAACCGTCCTCCGGAATAATGCCTATAAGTATAACAATAAATACCAATAAAAACACCAAGGACGAGTAAATGAGACCACGTTTTTCAATAGGTGACAGTCCATCGAAATTTTCTGCCTTATCCCGCTCGTTTTTTATGTAAGTACCTAAACGGGGTTCTACCAGTTTTTCGGTAACAAAAGTGCCGGCAAAAGCAATAACAAATGTAGAGGCAACCATAAAGTAGTAATTTGCCGTGGCGTTTACTTGATAGCTGGGATCCAAAATGTGAGCTGCCTCCTGCGATAGGCCGGCAAGCAGGGGGTCTACCGTACCCAAAACCAGGTTGGCGCTAAAACCACCCGATACTCCGGCAAAAGCGGCTGCCATTCCCGCAATGGGATGTCGGCCCACCGCTATAAAAATTACCCCGGCCAAAGGTATTAACAGAACGTAACCTACATCGGAGGCCAGATTCGACAATATTCCGGTGAAAACAACAATAAAGGTAAGTAAGTGTTGTTTGGTATTGAGAACCAAAAGGCGGATAATAGCGCCTATCAGTCCGCTTTGTTCAGCTATGCCAATACCTAACATGGCCACAAGCACTATACCCAAAGGTGCAAAGCTTGTAAAGTTCTCCACCATCTCTAAAATGATACGATGTATCCCGTCGTGCGAAAGCAAGTTTACCGGTTTAACCAACTCCTTGGTGCCCGGATGAATAACTTCCCAGCCCAATAGGCTGCCTACAGCAGAAAAAATCAAGGCCGCCAATGCAAAAAGGGCGAATAGGGTGGCCGGATGAGGCAATGCATTCCCGGCTTTTTCGGTCCAGTTGAGCATTTTTGTAAAAAAACCTTGCTTCTTCTTCACATCTACCATAATTGTATATTTAAACTGTTTTTTTCAGATGGCGAATATAAGAAATAATTAAAATACCGCAAGAGTATCCTCGTAATTACCTGGTAAAAGCCCAATCGGTCAGTGTGTTAATGAATATATAACGACAAGCAATTTATAAACATGGAGCTTACAGGTTTAAAGTGACGAGTTACGCAAGTTTAAAAGTTACAAAATGACATACCGCCACATCTTCCCATCATCCCATTGTTATATCCGCCTTCATTCTGACAAACTATACCATATTTTGTCTTTTTAAATAAGCTTTTGTCACATTTTCTGACTATCTGTCATTGCTGTTTGGCTGGCACAGGGTTTGCGTACAGGCTGCTTTAAAATATGTTTCATCAATAAAAAACGAACAATACTATGTCAAAAGGTAATATTGGGGTTTCGTCAGAAAATATTTTCCCCATCATTAAAAAATTCCTTTATTCGGATCATGAAATTTTCTTGAGGGAGCTTGTTTCCAACGCTGTAGATGCCTCACAAAAGTTAAAGACGCTATCGAGCGTGGGTGAGTTTAAGGGCGAAATAGGTGACTTAAAAGTGAAAATAGCCATCGACCCAAAAGAAAAAACACTGACCATATCAGACCGGGGCGTTGGAATGACAGCCGAAGAAATTGAGAAATACATCAATCAGATTGCTTTTTCAGGTGCCGAGGAGTTTCTGGATAAATATAAAACAGATGCTCATGCCATTATCGGGCATTTTGGATTAGGATTCTACTCGTCTTTTATGGTTGCAAAAAAAGTAGAAATACATACTTTATCGCATAAGGAAGGTGCACAGGCAGTAAAATGGTCGTGCGATGGTAGTCCTGAATACACCATAGATGAGATAAAAAAAGAGGACAGAGGTACCGACATTGTGTTGTACATCGACGACGAAAACAAGCAGTTCCTCGAAAAAGCAGAGATAACTCGCCTGCTGAATAAATACTGTCGCTTTTTGCCTATTGAGGTTACGTTTGGCAAAAAAACAGAATGGAAAGACGGTAAAGAGGTAGAGTTGGAGGAGGATAATGTGGTTAACGATACCAATCCTCTATGGACGCGTAAGCCGGCGGATTTAAAGGATGAGGATTACAAGAAGTTTTATAGGGATTTGTACCCCATGAGTGAAGATCCCATCTTTAATATCCATCTGAATGTAGATTATCCCTTTAATCTTACGGGCGTTCTTTATTTCCCTAAGATTAAAAATAATGTGGAGGTTCAAAAAAATAAGATACAATTGTACAGCAATCAGGTGTTTATTACCGATTCTGTAGAAAACATTGTACCGGAATTTCTTACTTTGTTGCATGGCGTGCTGGACTCACCCGACATACCACTTAACGTGTCACGTTCCTATCTGCAATCCGATGGTAACGTAAAAAAGATCTCGAACCATATCACCAAAAAGGTGGCCGATCGTTTGGCCGAAATCTTTAAAGAAGACAGAAAAGGTTTTGAGGAAAAATGGGATTCTCTTAAGCTCTTTATTGAATACGGCAAGTTAACCGAGGAGAAGTTTTATGACAAGGCACAAAAATTTGCTTTGCTTAAAAATACCGATGGTAAGTATTTTACGCTGGATGAGTACAAGGAAATCATCAAGGAAAACCAAACGGATAAGGACAAGCAATTGGTGTATCTGTATACCACCAATGCTACGGAGCAGCATAGTTTTATTCAAGGAGCCAAAGACAAGGGCTATGATGTGTTAGAGATGGACGGGCAATTGGATACCCACTTTATCAATCATTTGGAGCAAAAACTCGAAAAAACCCGCTTTGTAAGGGTTGATGCCGATGTGGTTGAAAAGCTTATACCAAAAGAAGATACAATAGAGTCGAAACTCACTGCCGGGGATAAGGATGATTTAACTCAGGTTTTTTCGGCCAAGGTGCCTAACAGCGATAAAATGAACTTTATTGTGGCCTTTGAGGCAATGGGAGCCAGTGCCAATCCGGCCATGATTACCCAGCAAGAGTTTATGCGTCGTATGAAGGAAATGAGTGCCATGCAAGGTGGAGGGATGAATTTTTATGGCGAAATGCCCGATAGTTATCAATTGGTAGTTAACGAAAACCATCCTTTGGTTGAGCGTATTTTAGCTGAGAAAAAAGAAAAAGTGGGCGAGCAGACAGACTCTTTACGTAGCAAAATAGAGAGTTTGAACAAAAAACGTTCAGAGATTGAAAAAGCCAAGGAAGGGAAAAAAGAGGAAGAGATACCTCAGGCTCAAAAAGATGAGCTGAGTGACCTGGATAAAAAGATAAGTGAACTGAATGACAAAAAAACCAAGATATTGAGCGCCTTTAGCATGGATAATAAATTGGTGTCGCAGCTGATTGACCTTGCACTTTTATCAAATAATATGTTAAAAGGTGAAGCCTTAACAAAGTTTGTGAAGCGAAGCATCGATCTGATATAAGCCAAACAAATAGAAATATTGCAAAAGCCGTTCGATTTTTATCGAGCGGCTTTTTTTGTTTAAAACTCTTCGTTCTTTTACGAAACAAATTATACCTGTAATGGGTACACGCTTATGAGTAAGTCAGTGCTTACTCCTTACCCACAATAAGGGTAGAATACAACAGATAAGTATGTTTCTGAAAGAAAAAATAAAAATATGGTTTGCCCAGTCCCTTAAATCCTTCAGGTATCACTTGATATTCTGGAATATAAGCCTGTTTTTCTATTTGTTTTTAACAGGAGACGAGACCTTATTTATTAATTACTTTGGTTTATTACCTACGGATTCGGTTTATACCAATACCTTACTTGCCGCATTGTTGGTAACACTGCTTTTTACCTTTTTAGATGTGTTTTTCTCTGAACGTTTGATGCGTTTATCGCCCATACGCAACATGGTTTTTTTAAGGTCGTTTTTGTATTTTGCACTGGCTTTTGCCATCCTGTTTTTAGCCGCCAATAAATCCTTGGACCTATACACTTTAATCGATTACCAAACATTTTTAAAATACGTCCCTGATTTTGAGTTAAAGCATTTCCGCTTTACCGCCTATTTTTATCTGGCTTGTATAGCCAACAGCACATTTAGGGAAATGTACAGAAAAATTGGTGTGGGCAACTTTGTTAATTGGTTTTTTGGGCGATTGAACAAACCTACCGAAGAGAATAAAATATTCATGTTCATCGATATGAAATCGTCAACAACAAAAGCAGAGGTGCTGGGGCATAAAAAATTTAGCCGTCTGGTGCAGGATGTTTTTAACGATATGCAAGTGATGTACAATTACTATGGCGAAATATACCAATATATGGGCGACGGTGCCATTGTTACCTGGAAGCAAAAAAAAGGACTGAAAGACAACAATTGTATAAAGGCTTTTTATGCTTTTTTAAGAGTAATAGAACGACGGGCACGCTATTACCGGCGAAAATATGGCGAAGTGCCTCAGTTTAAGGCCGGTCTGCATATGGGTAAGGTTATGGTATTGCAAGTGGGCAGTATACGACGAGATATTTCGTACAATGGAGATACTATTAACACAGCGGCGCGTATTGAGTCGGCCTGTAGCGAGTTTAGGCAAAATTTGCTTATATCGGGGGTGCTGTTTGAAGCCCTCAGCGATAAAAAAGAATTGAATACGAAAGAGGTGGGTAATATTAAACTAAGAGGGAAAAAAAGGGGCGTTCTGCTGTATAACGTAAAATTAAAAACCCGGAAACGAAAACGTAAGAAAAAAATAGATTATTAATGAAAACAAATTTAATACGATGAGCCAGGGAAACCATAGAACAAACATACAGGTTGGCGCCGAGGTAGAGGTGGTGCAAAAAATTCATCAACGCACCGGCGAACTGACGCGCGGATTGGTAAAACGAATTCTAACCAAATCTGCCAGTCATCCACACGGCATAAAAGTACAGTTGCAGTCGGGTGTTGTTGGACGGGTGAAAAACGTTTGCAAATAGCGATTGGCGGTTAATTGTGGCTGAAAACGAATCATTAATGAAAGATAACTGCTAATCTGCCACATGGTTTTGTTTAAGATAAATTATGGCATGGCTCATTTGTTTTCAGCGAAATGGTATGGGTAATAGTTCCCCGCCTTTAAAAAGGCGGGGATGATTTAGCAAATGGCAGACCACATGGTTTTGTGTCTATTATCTGATACTGATTGATTCAATAGTGCCAATAGCGCAATGTAAAGGGATAAAATAAATCAACTAATTAATCCAGCACCGGCAACATAGATAACTCGCCTATGCTGGCGTAAAAAACATCGTTTACCGCTTTGGTTACGGTTATTTTAAAATACCTTGCTTTTACCTTATCAGTAAACTTTATGGTTTGTACGGCACTGGAGTTTTGAAAAGAGCCCTTGTCAATTACTTTCTCCCAGTTTTTGCCATCGGTGCTCACTTCAAAATTAAACGCTGTTACCCTTCCGTTTTGCATATCCTGGCGGGGTGTATATTTAATGCCGGCATATTTGTCCACTTGGCCCATATCTACACTTACAAAATGTGGCATGCCATGTTTGGGGTCGTCCCATTGGGTGTGCCAATGGCTGTTTTTATCATTATCTATTAATTTCTCGGGACCAAAACTTTGGTGTGCATTGCTCACATCTACCACTTTCCATTTTGTTTTAAGTATGTCGTAATCTACATCCGTAACAAAGCCCTTGCGCATGCCTTCTTTTACCGAATAAGCCTTTATGCTTCCTCCTTTTTTCATGCTCACCGGACCATCATACACCAGTTCTTTAGCGCCATTGATAGAATAAATAATTTGGGCTTGTGTTTGAGTTGTTAAGCTAACCATGCCATCGCTGTTTCTAAATACGCTTACACTTGGCGCAACTGCAAGCGAAATGGGTTCTGTATTGCTTTTGTACGCTGCATATTCAAAAACCGTATGTTGTTTTAAATCGATAGGTTTTAGTGTAATCTGGAATCCGTAATCCCTTTCACTCAGTACGTATTCCGGCAATACGGCCGGCCCACAGGTGGCGGTTCCCAACCCGGCTTGTTTATCATCCAGGTTCAGCGTTATAAAATCAGCTTCGTCCAGTTCATTGGTATGGCGTGCTATGTCGATCGCTTTGTCGGCATATGGATAAGCGCTAAAATTTAACTCATCTGTTCCGGCAAAGAATAAGCCAATACCTTCAATGTTGGTAATCGAACCCCACAGTACCTTGCTGCGGTTAGCATTGTCCTGCGGAATCACCAGGTTGTGGTCAAAAAGTTCTTTGGCGCTTGCCTGATAATATCCCATTTTGCCGGCTGCATCGCGATCGCTATAGGTGGGCACCGGGCCCAAACCATACCATGTTGTTCTGTCAAAAGCCTTGTTGAGTAGCATTTGGTAGCCCATTTTGGCTACAGCTTTAATTTGCTGTGGTAGCTGCAGTTTTACGGCCAATTTTACCGTTCCATCAGCATAAATATGGTATTGCTGAATGGCGGGAATATAGGTTCCTGCAGTTTTGTTTTCCAGGGTCAAGGGTACAGTAACCCGGATGGTTCCATTGCCTTCGTTTACTACCTCTACTTTACCTGAAGCTTTCTGTGTTAAATCGCTGAGACCCGCTTTTGTCCATTCTCTGCTTCCATTAGCATCACGTATATCGTTTTCGGTTAGCGGGCGGTAGAGGTTAAGCTTTGGCCCCTGCTGAATGATAGATCGTCCGGCAAAATCATAACGATTAATCATTCCACTTTGCTTTGAAATAACCAGGTCGAAGTTACTTCCGCGGATGCTTACCTCGCTCCAGGTTTCATTTACAGTTGTGTTACCAAAATACGAATCCGGCTTGCTTTCCTTTTGTTTTACAGGTAACTCAAACTGATCCCAGGCCACTTCGTGCCCCTTGGCTACTAATCCGCTTCGCTTTTTGGTGGCAAAGGAAAAAGTAAGGATGTATTTTTGACCGGCTTTGAGTGCCGGTAAAACAGGCTTGTCTATCTGTACAACTACTGCTTGTTGCGGTGCTGCAGAAATATCTAATGTTTGCTCGGCTACAACACCTTCGGCATTGCTTATGGTCCATTTAGCATCAAAAGCGTTCAGATTGACGAAAAAGTTTTTGTTTTTGATGATGAATTGCAATTTGTCTAAATCTTTGGCTTCTACCGAAATGTTTTGGTACACTTTTTTTGTTTCATGCAATTGAGGGTTTGGTTTGCGATCAGGGTTTACCAGCCCATTAAGGCAGAAGCTGTTATCGCTGGGCATGTTGGTTCCGTACTCGCCACCATAGGCAAAGTACATACGCCCACGCTCGTCGTATTCGCGTAGGCCCTGATCTACCCAATCCCATATACATCCACCTTGTAGTGCGGGATATTTTTCAATGGCCGTCCAGTAATCCTTCAGGCTGCCACAGCTGTTACCCATGGCATGTGCATATTCGCACTGAATAAGCGGGCGGTTGGGCTTGGATTGGGCATACTCCACCGTAGCAGCAATGCTCATATACATAGGGCAAAAAATATCTGTGTTGTAGTTAAGTTCGGCCCGCTCGTATTGTACCGGTCTGGTAGTATCATTTTTTTTCAACCAGTCGTAGGTAGCTTCAAAATTCACCCCGTTGCCAGCCTCATTACCCAGAGACCAGGTTATGATGCTGGGTTGGTTTTTATCACGCTCGAACATGCGCACCGTGCGTGCCATATGTGCATCCTTCCATTCCGGATCTTTTGCCAGCGATTCTTTGCCATAACCCATGCCGTGCGATTCGATATTGGCTTCGTCGATTACATACAAACCATATATGTTGCACAGTTCGTAAAAACGTTCGCAATTAGGATAGTGTGCTGTTCGTACCGTATTAATATTGTTTTCCTTCATCAACTGAATGTCCAATAGCATACTGGCCTCGTCGATAACATGGCCGTGGTCGGGATGGTGCTCGTGACGGTTTACCCCTTTAATTAATACGGGCTCACCATTAACCAAAAACTGGCCATCTTTAACTTCAGCTGTACGAAAACCTACGTGTTGAATAAAGCTTTGCAGCGTTTCGCCTTTTGCATCGTATAGCGTAATAAGAGCTTTATAAAGGTTGGGCTGCTCGGCACTCCATTTATCGGGCTTGCTAATACTTTGCTGGTCAAATTTTATTTCAGTAGCTCCGGGTTGGGTTTTTATTGTTTTACGCAGCGCAAGCAATTCTGTTTTCCCATCAAAGCTCACCAGTTTTACTTCGGCTGTTTGTTTGCTTGTTTTATTGCTATGGTTATATAGCTCTAAACTAATATTAAATAAACCGTTTTTATAATTGTCATCAAGCCCAGCCCTGATAAAAAAATCACGCACCCGCACCTTAGGACGTGCAGATAAGGTTACATCACGTTGTATTCCGCTGAGGCGCCAGAAATCCTGACACTCCAAATAGCTGCCATCTGACCAGCGATACACCTCCAAAGCAATGGTGTTTTGGCCTTGTTTTACGTAGGGGCTTAAATCGAATTCGGCAGGCAACTTAGACCCTTGGCTATAGCCTACTTTTTTACCATTCACCCAAAGGTAAAAAGCTGATTTAACCGCACCGAAGGTCACAAAAATCTGCCGCCCGTTCCAGGTTTGTGGTATCTCAAAAGTTCGCTTATACGAACCTACCGGGTTATACCCTTTGGGAATAAGTGGTGGCTGAGGCGATTTCTTTGCTATCTGCCAAAACGGATAGGTGGTGTTTACATAAATGGCGGTATCAAAACCTTCAATTTCCCAGTTGGCGGGTACTTTTATATCCTTCCATTGGCTTACATCGTACTCATCGCGATAAAAATCTTGTGGGCGCTTATCCGGATCTTTGGTCAGCTTAAACTTCCAGGTGCCGTTGAGGCTAAGCAAAAACTCAGACTTTTCGCTTATTCCATCCCAGGCATCCCGTTGGTTTTCATAGGGGATAAAATAAGCATAGGGTGCTTCTTTATTTATTTCAAATACCTTAGGGTTTTCCCAATCTTTTATTGCCTGGGCTTGCAAGCCACAGCTAACTATAGCGCTAATTAAGCCAATAAACAGATAGCTGAGATGTTGATTTTTCATTTTACTATGTTTTTTAATTAAACTATAAAAGTAAGATTCCTTATCGGACTTCTCAAATAATAGGTTAAATCAACCATAAAATTTTTAACACAGATGCATTTATTGCCATTTAAAGGCAATAACGATTAATTTAAAAACAATCCTGTCATACTTTTAATACAAGATATTCGTTTTACATTTGCAAACAATTTATATTTTTACGAAAAATAAAACACCTCATATTCATGAATCCTTTATTACTGATACAAACTGTAGCTGACGAAACGGAAGTAATAGCCGAAGTTGCACAAAACGAAATGAATTATTTTGAGATGGCCAAAGCAGGCGGCTTAATTATGATACCGCTTGTGGTACTGTCGGTGGTAGCCGTTTACATCTTTATTGAACGTTACTTTGCCATTAAAAAGGCTTCCTCAGAAGATTTGAGTTTTATGAACAAAATCAAAGAGTACATCCACGAGGGTAAAATAGATTCGGCTTACTCGCTATGTCAGCATGTAGATAATCCCGTTAGCCGGATGATTGAAAAAGGGATTAGCCGCATCGGGCGTCCATTGCAAGATGTAAATACAGCCATAGAAAACGTTGGTAACCTGGAAATTAGTCGATTGGAAAAAGGTCTGCCTACCTTGGCAACGGTGGCCGGTGGCGCTCCTATGATAGGTTTCCTGGGCACTGTAATTGGTATGATAAAAGCATTTTTTGATATGGCCAATGCAGGGAATAATATCAACGTAAGCTTGTTATCGTCGGGAATTTATACGGCAATGGTTACCACAGTAACCGGTTTGGTAGTAGGTATTATTGCCTACTTTGCTTATAATTTTCTGGTGGCAAGGGTAGAAAAAGTGGTATTTAAATTAGAAGCCCGCACAATGGAGTTTATGGATTTATTGAACGAACCGGCCTCATAAGTGTGGCTACAGGCATCCATTTTAAGTTGCAAGCTGATAGTTTTGGGTTACAAGTTTAAAGACCTGGGGTTAAAGTTTAAAATGAAATATGTACTGATAACTGTATGCTGATACGATACCGGTATTTTAGCAATAGACCTGTCCTTAACAAACGAGCGTGTTGGATATTATCGACATAAACATGAGAGACAATCATATTAGTTACCTTGAGCTTAAAGCCAAAAACCTTGAAGAAATAAAAAGGTTTTATACAAAGTGCTTTGCATGGTCGTTCACAGATTATGGACCAAGCTATGCGGCTTTTTCGGATAGTGGGCTGTATGGAGGATTTGAACAAACCGAAGGAGATATTGTGAATGGCGCATTAATAGTGCTTTACCACAAAAATCTAAACAGCGTTAAAAATAAAATAATTCAAATGGGTGGAGCTATCTCCAAAGATATTTTTCCTTTTCCGGGCGGACAACGATTTCATTTTATGGATCCCTCGGGAAACGAGCTGGCCGTTTGGTCGGATAAATAGTTGTTGGCAATTGGCTTAAAGCAATTTCGCAGGTAGTGGGGCGGAAGACTATTGGCCACTAATAACAAGTAATATGGCTTTAAAAAGAAGAACAAAAATAAGTGCCAGTTTTAGCATGTCGAGTATGACCGACATTGTATTTCTGCTGCTCATATTTTTTATGATAACATCTACGATGGTGCATCCCAACGCCATTAAATTACTGATACCTAAACAGGCCACCAAAAAAGTGGTGATTGATAAGTTTATCAATGCAAGGGTTTCAAGTGCGGGTAATTTTACCATCGACAACCAAAGAGTGAGCGATGCGCAGTTGGAAAATGCACTGTTGAAAAAATATAATTCGAGCGATAAGACCTTTATAAAATTACGGACCAATAAAAATGCACCTACAGGTGCCGTGGCTAAAATACTGGATATTGCCGAAACACATCAAATAAAAGTGGTGCTGGATATTAGGTAATTTAACCGCAAACAATTTTAAGATATTCCTTTTAGGTTTAAAATAAAAAGGCTTAAGTTACGGTTTAGGGTAAAAGAGTGCTAAAATCGTAATGCGGAGGAATAAGCGCTGTTATAGGCTTTGGTTTTTAAAATGCGCTGATAAGTATTTGTAATTTTCTTTTGTCGATAGTGTAATTATCAATAAAAAATGGGATTAAAGAAACGAAGTAAGGTAGAGTCTGGATTTAGCATGTCGAGCATGACGGATATTGTGTTTTTGCTGCTTATATTTTTTATGATAACCTCTACTATGGTCACTCCACCGGCAAGCAAAGATTTGGTGCTTCCCAAAAGCGACCACCAGGTATCTGCAAAACCCAATACCACCATATCGGTTACCAAAGATTTAAAATATTTTGTAGAGGGGGAGGAAATTTCGTTTTGGCAAATAGAACGCCGTTTGAAGGAAATAATGACCGCTGAGCCGGAAACCTATATTGCATTGCATGTTGACGAATCGGTTCCTTTTTCGGTTGTTGGTAAAATAAGGGACATTGCCGTGCGAAATAAATATAGGTTAATATTAGCCACCCAGTCACGATAAAAAATGGCGGGATAATAACTTACGGAACTTAATCGCTCCCCAAAAAGTAAACAAATGGAACACTATAGCAGACGAGGTGTAATTGGATCGGTACTATTTCATGTGCTGATTCTGTTGCTTTTGATTTTTTTTGGATTAAAAACGATCCCCCAGGAGGAAGAGGGAGTGTTGGTTAACCTGGGTAACGTACAAACGGGGCTGGGTGAAACAGAACCCCCCAAAGCGGCCGCCAAGCCAACTCCCTCGGAACCCAAGGTTAGTCCTCCGCCACCGCTTGTAAAAGAAGAACCTGCACCTAAAGCCGAGGAGACTGTAAAAACACAGGATTTTGACGAAGCACCAGAAGTTAAAAGTGCCGAGCAAAAGAAAAAAGAGAAAGAAGAGAAACTCAAAAAACAACGCGAAGACGAAGCCCGAAAAAAACGGGAAGAGGAGGAACGAAGAATAAAAGAAAAGGCCGACCGTAAAGCCAAGGCAGAAGCCCAAGCCAAAAGACAGGCCGAGCTGGAGCGTCAACAGAAGATTGAGGCGGAAAGGAAAAAACAGGAAGAGCAGCAACGGATAGCAGATGAAGCGCGTAGTAAAGTGGGCAGTGCCTTTGGTAAATCCAACAGCAACAGCACCTCGGAAGGTGAGGCAGGCGGACAGGGAAATCAGGGTTATGTAACGGGTGATGCCAACAGTAAAAATCGAACGGGCAGTGGTCTGGGTAATTCTGGATCAGGCTTTTCACTTACCGGTCGCTCGCTCGTGGGTTCGCTTCCACAACCCGGATATAGCATACAGGAGGAAGGTATTATTGTGGTTCAGGTAACCGTAGATAAATACGGGAAAGTGGTTGCGGCGGAATACCAATTAAAAGGATCTACAACGCAAAATTCAACTTTAAAAAAGGCGGCTATCGAAGCTGCCAAAAAAGCCAGATTCAATTCCGACCCCAATGCAACTGCATTTCAAAAAGGAACTATCACCTATCATTTTGAGTTGAATTAATTCCGTGTAACAGCATGCTATGAGCGCACATACATACAATGGTTTGATTCTGTTGCTGTGTGGCAGCCTACGTTTTGTACACTACTGTTTGTTACGCGCTACAGCGTATTTGTTTTTACTTTAAAGGTTACCAGCGCTTCTGAATTTAAAAAGATAGTGAGATAATCATATCTTCTTTTGGTCATGGGTATTTGTAGCTTTACTTTATCCTCCTTTACATCAGCCGGAATAACTTTGGCTTTCCTGTCGGCTTCAAAAGCATATGAGAAATCATTGGGAAGTGCATTTGTACTATTTTTATTCCGATGAACAAAGGCGATGCTTAGGGTATCTTCCGAAACAGATGTAATGGTTCCCTCTGTTGGTAAATATAAATCGATATCAGCATCTACATACGATTGGTAAAACAGGGGTAGTGCACTAAACTCTTCGTTGTTTCTATCACAGTAAAGCCATTCTTCCTTTTTAGGATAATGATTCAAAAAAAAGTAGTCCGGAGGAGTTAAATAAAAGGTTTCGTTATAATTCGGAATAAAAGTTTTGCTTTTTTCGTTGAGCGATCCGGCTCCCATAGCCACATCTACTAAAAACCACTTGTTATTTATTTTTACGGTATTCCAAAAGTAATTAGTGCGTCCGGCTTTACGACCAATGTCTTTCGGTTTAATTTTTACACTGCCCGCCACAATTTCGCATTCTACCCCGCAATTGTTACATAAGCGTTTAAACATAATTGAAAACCCCCTTGCTACAGCTTTACGTTCCTTAAAGGCTTCATCGGCTATACGCATGTCTACCTTGTGCATCTTTCTGCGTTTCTCTTCCTGTGTTTTGTATTTAAAGTTGTAGGTAGGTTTTCGTTTTTTCGAAAAGTAAGTTTGGGTGTCGTAAACAATGTTTTTGGCTATCCAATAGTAGGCTGCTCCCACCTTATCGCTGTCGCTTTTAAACTTATGATTAAAAGTAGCTGCCAATGTGCCTATGCTGGCTACGTTAGAGCCAATGGAATCGACCGTTAACTTTATCCTATCATTAATTTGTCCGTTTAGGGTAAAAGCGGACACACACAATACGACACACAAAAAATATTTCACAACTTGTAAGGGTAAGATTTATTATCCAGGCTATCGCGTCAAAAATAGTAATTAGAGGCTAAGTTTGTGCATGTAATAGATAATTCTTTCCATTTCCCTGTTTTTTTATACTAAGATGGTTATTTGTAACGTGTTCTGAACCATAAATTTATTAATTAATGACAAAGGGGTATTCTGTCATTTGTTATAATGTATTACTTTTGTCAGTGTTTTGACTGACAAAATGGTGTTTTTTTGAATAATATAAAAAAGGCACTACTTTTGACATGTAAAAATGTAAATATATAAATACGATAAAAAACATAGAGATACTATTATGGCATTATTTAAAAAAATGGAGGGATTAACATCCGAAAAAAAGTCCTCGGACGAAATTAGCAGCACCGAGCGTGTTAAAGTATTGATAATTGGTTCGGGGCCTGCCGGATATACGGCGGCTATTTATGCATCGCGTGCTAATCTGGCACCTGTACTATATGAAGGTATGCAGCCGGGAGGTCAGCTTACGACTACCACGGAGGTGGAGAACTACCCCGGATATCCCGATGGAACCACGGGACCCGCTATGATGGAAGATTTTAAAAAACAGGCCGAGCGATTTGGTACAGATGTACGTATGGGACATGCCACTGCAGCCGACCTTAGCCAGCGTCCGTTTAAAATTACCATTGACGGAGATAAGGTAATTGAAGCCGAAACGGTGATTATTTCTACCGGGGCAACGGCAAAATATCTGGGTATAGAGGACGAAACAAAATATGCAGGATCGGGTGTGTCGGCCTGTGCCACCTGTGATGGTTTCTTTTACCGGGGCAAAAAAGTGGCCGTTGTAGGCGGTGGCGATACGGCTTGCGAAGAAGCCTTGTATCTGGCCGGATTAGCCGAAAAAGTGTATATGATTGTACGTCGCGATGTGTTCAGGGCTTCACAGGTAATGCAGGATCGGGTATTTGCGAATCCAAAAATAGAAGTGCTCTGGAAGCATCAAACGCTGGGCTTAACAGGCGATGGTGTAGTTGAAGGAGTGCGCCTGGTTAAAAATAAGGGCGAAGATAACGAAGAAGAGGTGAATTTGGCCATTGACGGTTTTTTCCTTGCTATTGGTCATACCCCCAACTCTGAAATATTTAAAGATTACCTGACCACCGACGAGGTAGGTTATATTGATACTGTTTCGGGAACTTCAAAAACAAATGTGGAAGGTGTTTTTGCTTGTGGCGATGTGATGGATAGTCACTACCGTCAAGCTGTAACAGCGGCCGGTTCCGGTTGTCGGGCAGCAATGGACGCAGAAAGATTTTTGGGGGAGAATTAGATTTAGATTAACCCGAAAAACGCGTACCTTTATCACTTTTAGCTGACGCAAGCAAATTGCGGCTTATGCTAAAGATTTTTCCAGAGTTAAAGTGAATTTATTTATAATTCTTTTGAAAGGCCGATCCAATATGATCGGCCTTTTTTAATCCTGTTTATTTTCCCAATCCTTTGGCTTTAGCATTCTTTTATAGCTCCATTGTTACAGCACCAGTGGCAGATTCCGAGACTATTGATATCGCCCCTTTTTTTAATCCTTTGCCACTGACCTCGAGCTTTATGTTGCCGGGCTTATCGGTAGCTTGTACCAATACCACCAGTTTTCCGCTGAAGGCTTTCATGGTGGGAAGGTGAAACATTTGCAGCGAGGTGGCATCGCCGTTACATGCTGCACGGTAGGTGCCTGCTCCCTTTACTTTAAAGGATAAGTGATTGCTGGCATTAGGGCACAGGTTGCCGTCCTTATCCACCACCGAAACGGTAACATAGCTAAGGTCCTTTCCATCGGCACTGATCACTTTGCGGTCGGCTGAGAGCACAAGGTGGTGCGGAACACCTGCGGTGTGCATTTCCTTTTGGGCCATTTGGTTACCCTGTTCATCAAAAGCAATTACCTTAATAGTGCCTGGCTCGTATTTTACGTCCATCCACATAAGCCGGTAACGATTTTGCGGGCTGGAGTCATTCTTTGTTTGCACGCCCTGGCTCTTTCCGTTTACAAAAAGCTCGGCACTGGGATGGTTGGTATATACAAAAACAGGCGTAGTTTCGCCCTCACGGCCTTTCCAATTCCAGTGCGGAAGGATGTGGAGTGTTTCATCTTTCGTATTCCAGCGACTGCGATATAAATAATAACGATCCTTGGGTAATCCGGCCAAATCGCATATGCCAAAATAGGAACTTCGCGATGGCCAGTAATTATCATAGGGTGTTGGCTCGCCCAGGTAGTCGAAGCCTGTCCAAACAAATTCGCCTATCACCCAATCATGGTCATCCTGCAAAACAAAATCCTCGTCGGGCACATTGCTCCAGCTGCAGGCTTCCAAATCGTACGATGAAGATTGCCCATCGGGGTATTGCACCATTTTGCCGGGCTCAACGGGGAACTTATACACGCCCCTTGAACTTACCGTTGAAGCCGTTTCTGAGCCCAAAATAAAACCCTGTGGAAATTTATCGTAGGCTTCTTTGTACAGATGTGTGCGGTAATTGAGGCCGGGTATGTCAAGCACGGCACCAAAGCCACTTTTCATCACCGCTTTTACCTGATCCATACCCACCGTGACAGGTCGCGTGGGATCTTCGCGATGAAAAATATCCTGCAACCATTTGGCTCTTTTTACGCCGAGACTCCCATATTGGTCGGGTACCTCGTTACCGGAACTCCACATTACGATGCTGGGATGATTACGTGTGGCACGTACCAGGTTTACCACATCTTTTTCGGCCCACTCGTTAAAAAAGCGATGGTAGCCATTTTCTACTTTGGCCTTGGCCCACTCGTCAAAACTCTCGGCCAGGAACAGAAAGCCCATTTCGTCGCATAATTCCAATTGCTCCAACGAGGGCATGTTGTGTGAAGAGCGAACGGCATTGCAGCCCATATCTTTGAGAATGACCAACTGGCGACGCAATGCTGCCGTATTGATAGCGGCGCCTATGGGGCCTAAATCGTGATGTAAGCACACGCCTTTGAACTTAGTTACCTCGCTGTTTAGCACAAATCCTTTATCCGGCTCGTAGGCAATCTGGCGGATGCCAAAGCGGATTAGCTGCTCATCTTTTAATTGATTGCCTTGGTATAGTTTTAATTTTGCCGTATATAAATAGGGCGTTTCGGGGCTCCATAATGTTGGATTAAGAACTTCCAGATTTTGCTCCATGGTGTGGCCAAATATTTGTTGGCTGCTGTGTTGACTCACCCGCTTTCCATTGGCATCCATAATTTCGCTTACCAGCGTTAAATCGCTTCCGTCCACCTCAGCTTTTATATTTACTTTGGCCTGCTCACCCGAAATAAATGGGGTAGTGACAAAGGTTCCCCAATGTCTAAAGCTAACTTCATCTTTTAAGATGAGTTGTACCTTACGATACAGTCCGGCGCCGGGATACCAGCGGGATGATTTTTTGTGGTTCTCTAAACGAACAGCCAGCGTGTTATCCTGGCCTTTTAGCAGGTGTTCGGATATGTCGAAATAAAAGTAGCTGTAACCATAAGGTCTATAGCCTACTTTTTTACCATTCAAATAAACCTGCGCCTCACTCATGGCGCCATCAAAAGTAAGCAGTACTTTTTTACCCTCGGTAAACTGTGGCACCCGAAATTGTTTACGATACCAGCCCACGCCAATATACGGCAAGGCACCTGTACGTCCTGTTTTTTCGGTGGCCACCTTTTCGTTGTTTTGTACAATGGCTACCACCTGTTTGTCTAACTCCTTATCGAAGGGTCCGGTGATGGCCCAATCGTGTGGCACGCTAACATGCTCCCAAGCGGTATCGTCATAATCCATTTTAATGGCCTCGTTGTTATCGATCCGGGTAAACTTCCAGTTTTTATGGAGGGTGATTACCGTACGCTGTCCGTTTGCGGTAAGTGAAAATAGTACGCAAATGGTGAGAAGTATGGTTTGTTTCATCATTGTTATTTTATTGGTAACAGGTCTTAAAAAATAGCTTTCAATTCATCTCCGTAAAAATAGCAAGGTTTATGGATAAAGTAAGTATAATAGATAACAAGTTGTAAGTATTGGGACATTTAACCTGGACGAGCCAAAACCACAAAAGTTTGGCTCGCTCAAGTTAGTCGGCAAAATTATTGGCTATAGCTTATAAGGTTTGGTATCCAAAATTAACCAATGCTACATAAGTTGGATCCATTTTTTATCATTCGGAACAAATATTACCCGTCCATCCTTAAACTTTGGCTAAAGCTACTACAATAGGGATGTCCGCAGGAGCAAACTTGTAATTATTCAACTCCTCCTTTGTTATCCAGGCCATTTTATCATGATCGTGTAATACAATGTTGCCCGAAAGGTGTACGCATTTATAAGCCCTTAAAAGGATTTGCTTCGCTTCATATTGGTGCGTGTTCTCCATGTAAAAGTCATTTATCTTTATCGTAATATTTAATTCTTCTTTAATTTCCCTGGCCAAACATTCTTGCTCGGTTTCGTTGGCATCTAATTTACCGCCGGGAAACTCCCAATGCCCGGCCATATGCTTACCGGGTCCCCTGCGTGTAATCAGGATTTTAGATGCTTTTTGTATGATGGCCGCTGTTACTGTTATCATTATAGTATTGGTTTTTAAAACTCCTAACAGGACTTTAAGATTTGTTAGCTCTTAGTTTTTTTCGCGTAAAAATAACATGATTCGTTACCAAAAAAATATTGTTTTAATAACTTATTTGTGTAATTGATGCTTGCTCCTTTATGTAGCCTGCTTAATCTCATGCTGGAAGCATTTATAGGTAATGCTTATAGCCTGAGCTTATATATATCGATATTACATAAATATTTATCTCTTTTTGGGGGATATGACTACTACACAGCCTAATAAAATCATATACAATTCGAAGTAGGATTGAAGGAGCATTGTTTACTATGCAATGTAAAAAATAGAAAAACAAGCATTTATTTTTGAGTTTGATTTAGCCTAAATAACCAGGTATTTATTTCTGTTCTGACAGTACATTCTTCGGCCTATAATAAAAAGTACCTAAAATGGATATACAACGAAGCAAGTGCAATAGATACTAACATAAGCGGAATGCCTATTTTTAAATACTCTTTAAAGCGCAAAGGATGATCCGTTTTTTGCGTAAATCCGGCCACAATAATATTGGCGGCTGCACCTATCAAAGTCCCATTGCCGCCAAAGCAGGCGCCTAAGGATAATGCCCACCAAAGCGAATCGATATTTCCTCCTGCTGCTTCCCCCATATTTTCTATTACGGAAATCATGGTAGCCGTATATGGAATGCTATTGATAAAGGTAGTACATATAGCCGACATCCATAAAATAAGCTGGGATGCTTTCACGGCTTCTCCTCCGGTAGCAACAATCATTTGATCGGCCAGATAGGTTATTACACCTGTTTTTTCGAGGCCTCCAACGATAACAAATAAACCAATAAAAAAGAATAAGGTAGGCCACTCTACTTCCTTTAAAATCTCTTCAGGATCTTCTTTGGTGATCATCATCAGTAAAAAACCTCCCCCCAGTGCAACCGAAGCAAGACTAACATGATGTATATGGTGCGTCATAAAAGCTCCAATAATCAGCGCAAAAACAATTAAGTTTTTAATCAAAAATTTTTTATCCTTAATGGCTCGTTTCTCATCAAAGGCATCCACTTTGCTCGTGTCAACTTCTATTGCATTAAGCTTTTTTTTATAGATTATGCTTAGCAAGCCGAATGTAACAATTGAAACGATTATAACAATAGGCAAGTTGTTAATGATAAAGTCCATAAAATCGAGATGGGTAGCACCCCCGATCATTATATTGGGTGGATCGCCAATTAAGGTGGCGGCTCCGCCAATATTGGAAAAAAGAATTTCAGAAATCAGTAAGGGCAATGGACTTATTTTAATGGTATCGGCAACCGCAAAGGTTAAAGGAACGATAATTAGAACTGTTGTTACATTATCAAGAAATGCCGATAATACGGCGGTTACGATGGATAAAACCACCAATATTCGCCATGGGTTTCCACCTGTAATTTTTATGCCTTTGATAGCAATATATTCAAACAAGCCTGTTTTTCGCATGATGGCAACCGTCATCATCATACCGCAAAGTAAGCCAATTGTATCAAAATCAATATATTCCACGGCCTCATTCTGGCTAATAATATGGAATGCAACAAACAGGAAACCACCTAACATGGCAGCAATGGCATTGGGCAGTTTTTCCGTCGTAATCAATGTAAAAGTCAGTGTAAACACAACTAAGGCAATAATTATATGGAAAGTGCTTATTTGACTTGAAACGAGTAACAACATATCGATTAATTTATATCCAGTGAAACAGACAGAATATCAATTCGAGTTAACATGCCGATGAGCGTTTTGCCTTCAACAACGGGTAAAATGGTTCCTTTTTGGCGGTATAATAGATCTGCCGCATACGACATCGATTCATCCGGTGATACACAAGGATATTTTTCGTCGATAAAATCAATAATTTTATGATCCAGTTTGTTTTTTAAATGGATAGTTATGTGATCCAATGCCGCCATAAACGAAGTGTCGTACATGGTTTTCATATAGGCTGGTATAGCTCCGTTTAAAATATCCTGTTCGCTGATGCATCCCATATATTCGCCCAATTTATTAACCACGGGCAGTGCACTTAAGCGATGTAGTTTCATCGTATTGATTACCCTGTGCAAAGTGGAATTTTCATTCACACAGGTAATATCTTTATGAATATACTCTTGAACTTTTTTCATGGTTTCACTAAAAATTAACTACTTCTATATCAATTCTGGATAAATTAGCTCCAATTTTATCAATAGCTGATATTTCCTTATAAATATCCTCCACGTCAGTTAATCCGGCTGCTGAAGCATAGCGCAGTACTTCCTCCTCTTTTTCTCTATTTATATAAGCATGAATAAAACCTGCCAAATAGGCGTCGGCATATCCCAACATATTAACTATGCTCATATTTCGAGGTCGTAATACAAAAGCCTTTGATTGAGACACCACAACTACATTCTCCAGTCGATGTGTAAAAATGATATATTCGGTGTTCGGACATTTTTTTAATATCTCTCGTCCTGTGCTAATAAATTGATCTACTCCGTCCACATTTTTTCCCAGTATAAAATGATCTGATCTCATATCCGGATTTATTAAAAAAGGCTGTGCCTCCATTAAAACGGGTAAATATTTTGGAGAGGTATGCACCATTACTTTTTTGCCCTGTTTGCGCGCCAAATCAACCATCTGAATATATATCTCGGGCAATACACCCAGTGGTAAGGATCCGGCAATGGCAATTAATTTTACTCTGGCTAATAGTCGCTCGTAATTCTCCATAAAAAACGTTATATCCTCTTGCGGTATTTCTTGACCAAAATCATTAATCTCCGTTAATGTTTCATTTTCTCTATCCAAAATAGAGATGTTAGTGCGTGTAGAACCCTGAGTGAAGATAAAATTGGTAGTGATGCCTTCTTTTCTGATGGCATCGCATAACATATGGCCGGCATGTCCCCCGGCAAAGCCGGAAGCGATTACCTCATCACCCATTTTAGCAAGTGTATTGGCAATGTTTACCCCTTTGCCACCAGCAGAAACCATACTCATTTCTCCTTTCGAAAGCCGATGTAACTTATGCACCTCAAAAGAATCAACAATAAGTATTTTATCGATGGCCGGGTTTAAAGTAACTGTTAGTACCATAACTCAATTTATTTTGTTTTGAAGCAATGTAAAAGCAGTAACCAATGAGTTATTTAAGTTATTAAAATGAAGTGGTTAAAAAAAGTATAGGAGCACTTTTTATGGGTGAGCATATAATAAGCAAGCCTTTTTTGGAATTTATCTCCGTAAAGGTGAGTGTATCGCTGTTTTTTTGTTCAGTTTAAGCATTACAATAAAAGTAATAATGTATCAGATTTTCATATTTTAGATTGGAAATAGCAAATAATTAATCACCGAGGAAGAGCGGTTAGCGTAAGTTATACCTTGCCGATTAATTTTTAGTTTGAATTAAAAGTAATGAAGCTTATAGGTGGGGAGTGTAAATTGAACTCTGTCCTGTTGGGAGTAATCCCATCATGACAAATTGAAACAACACCATTTTTAAGGCCTTCTGCAAAGTTTTTGAGCGAAACACTTACTTTTTGAAGCTTAATCCCCCTCCAGTCTTTTACACGGTTATTTTCTTAAGACACAAATTCAGCAATATCATCGCTTATTATATTCCTTAATTTTTATTACTTTTTTTGCCCGTCTAATTTTTTGCGCAGAAATAGGTTCTTTAATCTACAATATTTTTTGCTTTAAGGATTAACCCAGCCTGAGATATAGATATCTTATTTATGGGTGTTTTGGCTAGAAGAAGTTTATTTTAACCAAACGCTCCATTTAATTTCTAACCATGGAGCCAATCTCCATGCAGAGAGAAATAAAACAGAGCATGTAATAACAATTTTCTTTCTGCATCCGCAGCCAACGAGTCCGTTACCGACAAAAGAAAGGAGATTATTAATTAAAAGTTACAATACATGTCGTAAAAAGCAACCTTGTATAGAAACAAAAAACGCATCACTTTTTCAAGTGATGCGTGTAAAAATACGTGTAAATTTCGTATCCGCCTGATTATCAAGCTAAATTGCGGAGAGAGAGGGATTCGAACCCCCGGTACCTCGCGGTACAACGGTTTTCAAGACCGCCGCATTCGACCACTCTGCCATCTCTCCAAAGTTTTTATATCGTGTCCAAAAACCATGCTGTAGTAGTTGTTTGAACGTGTATCTCTTTTGATAACGGCTGCAAATGTATAGCATTTTTTTGAACTGCAAAAATAAAATCCGAAAAAATATAAACTTTAACCAGGCTATGTTTTTAATGTGCTAACATTAAGTATGTTGCTGTTTTTTTAAAAGTTAAAAGTACAATGGGTAATAATGTGCAAGACGATTAATTTATTTAGCGGTATTATTATTTAGTATTGGGTTTTATTGATATATTTGACGGTTAAATTTACCAAAGTTTCATGTAATAAAACTGAGATTGTTTCGTATTAGTAATGTAAGTGTTTAATATAGTAGACATTGCAAAAGCGATAGGATTACAAGCAATGTGCAACCAGATAAATGAATTAGGATGAAGTGTTTAAGTGGATTTTTTATTAAATGAATCTATTTTTATGTTATCCGTTTTAAAATGTTAGTTTAAATGAAGAATGCAGGTGTTGTTCTTTATGTTGATGACGAACCAATCAACTTAAAATTATTTAATATCATGTTTCGGAATATTTTTAAAATTATCACGGCCCAATCCGGGAGCGAAGCGCTTGAGTTGTTGCAAAGCAACCCGGAGGTTAATGTTGTGGTAAGCGATATGAAAATGCCCGGAATGAATGGTTTGGAGTTTATTGAAACTGCGCGTATTCAAAGAGGGGAGATACCATTCTTTCTTTTGTCGGGATACGGTATGACCCCCGAAATAGAAAAAGCTTTAAACGACCAACTTATTGATGGCTATTTCCAGAAGCCGCTGAAAAAATCATTAGTGGAACAAGAGTTGATTAAACATATGAATTAGTTGCCTTGTGTAGGATTGGCTGTTAAAGAAATTTTAATTAGCCACAGTGGGGTGAGATAATAATGTAGAACATTGTTTTATGTATAAAAAAAACTGTGTCTCCGAAAGTAATAACGGAGACGCAGTTTTTTTATAATTGTACAGATGGTACGTAGGTCTTACTTCTTAAGTATCTTGTCTAACACAAGATTTTTGTCCAGTTTTTTGGTGCAGAAAAACCAATCCTTACAATCAATTGCACTGTCTTCCATGCGTTCCTGAGCCGATCCGCACGATCCGGCCGGACTAACGATTACATCGTCGCCAGGCTGCCAGTCGGCTGGTGTGGCCACACCAAATTCATCGGCGGCCTGTAGTGCTATTACAACGCGATACAATTCCTCAAAGTTACGGCCTAAGCTTAGCGGGTAATAAATAATGGTACGGATAATTCCTTTGGGATCGATAAAAAATACCGCTCTAACGGCTTTTGTGCTATCCTCATTAGGTTGAATCATACCGTACTTTTTGGCTACGTTCATCGAAATATCTTCAATCAAGGGGAATTTCACTTCAACATTTTTCATGCCCTTGTATTCAATTTTCTCTTTAATGGTACGCAACCAGGCAATGTGGCTGTAAAGTCCGTCAATAGAAAGCCCCACCAATTTGCAGTTGGCTTTTGCAAATTTTTCTTCCATGGTGGCAAAGGTCATAAACTCTGAGGTGCATACCGGTGTAAAGTCGGCCGGATGGCTAAATAGGATTACCCATTCGCCTGCATAATCTTTTGGAAAATTAATATCGCCCTGCGTAGTTACTGCAGTAAATTCCGGTGCCGGGTCGCCAATGCGTGGCATACTTATTACTTCTTGTTCTAATTTTTGTTCTTCCATTTCAAATAGTGTTAAATAGTTAGTTGTAAAAATTTATTGTTTGAATTTATATTAGCATTTATGAAATGTACCTCGTATCTGAAGTACAACATCTTCTATTGCAAAGTGCTTCAAATTTTTTTTGTTAAAATATTCGCTTAGCAACTGATCCAGTTCAGGATCGTTATAATCTTCTATTGTATCGCATTTGCTGCAATATAAATGGTGATGGTTTTCAGTTATTCCATCATAGCGCATGATGTCGCGATCGGTCTTAACTCTTTTAACAAGGTTTTTTTGTACCAGCGTATCCAGCACTTTATAAACCGTACCTGTGGCAATATTGGGATTCGATTTACGGATATGTTCTATAATTTTTTCGGCGGTAGGATGGTTTTTTAAAGTGTATATGGCATTTAAAATTTCCACCCTTTGGGGGGTTACCTTTAATCCGGCCTCCGATAACAAATTTCTTATTTCGCTTTGTTTATAACTCATGCTTCTAATTCTTATATAAGAATCATTCTCGTTTAGCTATTCTGCCAAATTAGTTAAAAATATGATCGCGTGCAACTATAAATATTGGTTTCACCTGATTTTTTGATGATTTTTCTGGAGAATTGTACAGGGTGGGGGAGTGAGCAGCGCAGGTATCGCGTGTTAGTACTATGCGTATGCGTAGTAAAATAAAATACGGATTGAGATTTTAAGTTATTGTACTTATAAGAATTATTGAATACAGTGCCCAGAGTGTATTGAGCTTTAGCTCTATTGTAATTTATTTTATTGGACCGAGCAGATAATTAGTTTTTTTGAAGCAAGAAATAATATAAGGGTAGGATGATCAGTACGGGGGTGTTTAGGACCACTCCGGATTTCGTTTTGCATTTTCGCCCGGTTTTTGGCAGTAACGCTTCATATCTTCGTGGCTAGCACCAGAGTGAGTATAATTTTGTTGTGCCTGGCTAAGCGATACCAGATTGCCACTGAATTCGAGATGGGGATCGTTAAATTGCAGGGGATCGTCCTCCCAAAAGCAAATGGGACATATTTCCAATTCAAGTCTTTTTTTCGGATCAAAAGAGTTGTATCCGCAGCAGGGGCAGTATTCGTTGAGGTCAATTTTTTTCATCAACGCAAATATAGCAAACACTATTTGCTTTTAACAGTCTCCGGATCAATAAGATTATTTATAATGGCATACACGGTTAGGCCGGCAATGGTTTTAATCCCTAATTTTTCTGTTATATTTTTTCGGTGGGTGATAACAGTATTGGAGCTTATAAACAATTTTTCGGCAATTTCTTTGTTTGAGTACCCCATAGCTACTGCTGTTAATACTTCTATCTCCCGGTCGCTTAAGAGTGTGGTGTTTTCATGTTCAATTGGGTTTTTGTCCGGTTCAAAAAAGAATTCCTGAAATTTTTCGAGTACATCTTTTTGGTTGTCGATATTATGCATAAAGCTGGCGCACGAACAGTGTTTCATCGACGCATCCCCTATCACCATTAATTTTCCGCAAGGACATAATTCTTTAAGTGATTGCAGAGATTTCTCTTTGGCGAGTGGTAAAATATCTTGATTTATAATTAGGTATTCAATATCGGGATGATGTTTTAAGCATTGTGTGATATTATCGTAATCGTTTGTTTCGTATAGCTCAGGTTCAACACCGATTACGCTAATAATGGTTTTTATGCCCAGCCGATATAAAAATTGTTTCGCTGCAATGGCTATTTTTATTTTTTTGGCTTCATTTGGTTCCACTTGCATCAAGTATTTTTTGTTCTAACAGTTTTACTTTTGGTATCAAAACGTTGTCTTCTATTCGTGAGTGGTTTTCCAAATCGGCTTCCAGTCTAAATAATTCGGTAAGGAGTTTTTGGCACGAATCCTTGCATAATACAGGAGGGAGGTGGCGGATAATTAAATTTTTAAGATCGCTCAATTTCACTTCCATATTCTCGTGGCTTCGCTCGTACTCTTCAATCGGTTGTTCTTTAACCCGCTGTATCAATTCTGCGTCTATTTGTTTCGATTCCAAAGCCTGTTCCAGTGAAATAACATAAGGGAATACCACGTAATCCTCTTTGTCTAAGTGCTTTTTGAGCTCCACTTTGTATTGTTCGAAAAAATTACTCAACAGGTTTACGTTTTGAAAATTAGCGTCTGTTGATTGCTTTTTCATTTCCTCAATACAGCCCTCTATATCGGGCACCTTACTATTTAAATAATATGCATGTGTCCGCGATAAATAATGGATGATGAGTTGCACATTAAAATTCTGAAGTTGTTTTTCGGGGAAGTACTTGTGATTATGATAGGAGTTGATAATGGCCAAAAAAAACCAAACATTGATGTCGTGTTGTTTACAAACTTCAAAAACGGTTTTATTGCTGAAACCATAATCGATGCCAAACCTCCCGATAATAGGGATAAGTCTGTAATCCATATGTATTACATCCGCCATTTTGGTTTGCGAGGTAAACGGTAAGTTTTTGTTCATGTCTTCACCTTTTAATGCTCTTAATAATTCAAGTGTATGGTTTTAAGCTAATTGTATTGTATATATAAAGGCTAGCTTATTTGACATCAAATATACCGGATAAAATAGAAATAGGTAATCACTATTTGTAGGGATTTTTTATGAATGGGAGATGGGCTAAAATTTTTGGCCTTACCGGTTTTTTTTGTTGTCAACGAACAGCAATTCTTAGGCTCTTAAACCAATTAATGCCATTGCCACAAAAAATAGCACACCTTGTCCCGCAGCACCGCGGGAGTCTCGCTTAGGCAGACCAGGTTTTGTTGACGATAATTGGTTGTTATTGCTTTAATTCCCCAACAGGTTTTTGATGCGTATGCATCCGACCGTCTGAAAAATATTATTTGGCCCGAATCGCCACCTTGTTAGTTGCGGGAAGTTCCGAATTGGTTAGTAGGTTACCCTGCCGCAGCTAAGTGGCGTAAAGAGATAGATGATGTTTTTCGGGCAGCTCCCGATGTGCTGGAATCAAAAATAAAGATTCTCTGCTGAAAGAAAAGGGAGGAAAGCTGGAGTTAATTGAATATTTAACATGCTTGGGCAGTATCGGTTCCACGGAGCTGCTCCTAACAATTACGGAGGTTTTTTTACCAGCAGAATAGGTGTGTGAGCAAATTTTTAACTCATTTAGTTTGCTACGAAAAAAGTAAATACAAGCGGTCGGCTATTTTTAGTTTGGTGTTTTGGCATCGTGCTGCACTAAAAAAGCAGAGGAATTGTTACAGGTGCTTTAATTATATTCCTTTATGGGTTGAATCAAAACCTCACGGGTTATTTCCATCAGTTTACGCGTATCGCCCTTGTATTTTGCAGTATCGATACCGGGGTTAATAGTAAGGTTCACCGTTCCCGGCTTAACGTTAAAGGCGCCGCCCCAATAAATTTTATGTGTGTCTTTAATGGTAACCGGCAATAAGGGCAATTCAAGTTCCTCGGCTAACTTAAAGGCACCTGTTTTGAATTTACGTAAGGTGTTGGATCCACTTCGGGTACCTTCCGGGAAAATAACAACCGAAGTACCTTTGATCAGCTTTTCTTTGGCTTCCTTAATGGATTCATAGGCTGCTTTGGGCGATGAGCGGTCAATGAATATATGGCCTACCAAAGCGCTGGCGGGGCCTATGCCAAAAGCGTTACGAAGTTCTTTTTTCATCATCCACCTAAAGTCAATACCCAAAAAGCCATACAAGGCAAAAATGTCGTAGGCACTTTGGTGGTTTGCCACGATAACGTACGACTGTCCTTTTTTGATGTTTTCTTTACCATATACTTTTACCCTCATGGGTGTAATAAAAGCAACGGTTTTGGCCCACATTACCCCACTCATGCTGCCGGCTCGAGGCGATATTAAAACAGCCAATAGTGCTGCACCAAGTGAAAAAACAATGCTGGCAATGGCAAAAACAGGGATAACAACAATCCACTTGTAAATTTGGTAAAATAACTTTCCCATAGTTTAAATAGGTTATTCTAATTGGGTTAAAATATGGATGGCTTCTGCACGGTTGTTACCGCAAAAGTCCGGTTCTGCTTTAAATCCGGCACACACAGCCGGACGTTCTTCTTTCCCAAAAAGCTCACACTTAAATTCCGCCGTCAAATGGGCGCAGGGAACACCGGCAGGTTTACCATAGGGCATTTTTGGCATCGCCGATGATATCGACGGAGCAATGCAACAGGCCGCACATCCAATTCTACATTCCATGTTTCTTTGTTTTGATGCTCAAAATTATATAAAAGTATTTAAATATCTATTCTCTTTGTCTCTCCTCCTGTAATCATTGTTTAAGCTTATAAATAATCTTACAAAAATTCTGAGGCGTAAATTCAGCACATTGTTATTTTTATATTAACTTTGAACTTTGGAATGAACAGCGTAAAAACAATATCCAGGGCAAAGTCTATCTTTTTATCATCGCATCAATCAGATGATTACAACAGGCTTTTTTGTAATTACTTATTATCTATGCTTCGATGGCTGACCTATTTGTGTCGGTCTTTTTTTTGCCTTATTAAAAACAATTTAGCCCAAAAACAGCAGCATCGCTGGCCCATAATTCGGTGTGTTAAATTGTCCCTTATCCTTAAAGTATTGCATGTATTTATTTGTCTATTCCGGAATTTGACCCCTATACCTGCAAAAGGAACAGTATCGGGTATGTATATGCTGTGCCCTGTTGTGAGAATTAGGGAACTGATAACCTTAAATACCAAATCATGAGAAACAGTAGTTTAGTGTCTATTAACGATTTTACTAAGGACGAAATCCTTAAAATCGTACGACTGGCCGCAGATTTTGAGGCCAACCCCAACCGGGATTTGCTAAAACACAAAGTGATAGGCAGCTTGTTTTTTGAACCTTCTACACGCACACGCTTGAGCTTTGAGACGGCCATTAGCAGGCTGGGGGGCAGGGTAGTGGGTTTTTCCAATTCGTCATCGTCGTCTACCACCAAAGGCGAAACACTCAAAGACACCATCCGCATGGTAAGCAACTACACCGATCTGATTGTGTTGCGTCATCCCATGGAGGGGAGTGCCCGCTATGCAGCCGAACAGTCACAGGTGCCGATTATTAATGCGGGCGACGGTTCCAACCAGCATCCCACCCAAACCTTGCTCGATTTATATTCCATCAAAAAAACACAGGGAACGTTGGAAAATCTGAATGTGTTTTTGGTTGGCGATCTTAAATATGGTCGCACGGTACATTCGCTGGTACAGGCCATGAGCCACTTTAATCCGGTTTTTAACTTTATTGCCCCGGAAGAACTCCGTATACCTGAGGAATATCGATTATGGCTCAGGTCAAAAGGGATTAAGTTTTACGAGCACGATGAATTTACCGACATTATATCGCGAGCCGACATTGTATATATGACCCGGGTACAGCGCGAACGCTTTGTGGATCCTATAGAATTTGCAAAGGTGAAAGACGTGTATATACTTAAAAATGCCATGCTCGATAACACCAAGGACAACCTGCGCATCCTCCATCCCTTACCCCGGGTAAACGAGATAGATTGTGATGTGGATGCCAACCCTAAGGCATATTATTTTCAGCAGGCCGAAAATGGCGTTTATGCCCGTATGGCCATTATATGTTCAATTTTAGGATTAGCCTAATTCAAAAGTATCAACAGTAATAAGTTTCGGGATAGCAACAATTTTTTATCAACAATAAAATAGTCTGCTTTTTTTATAAGAGACGCGCCGAAACGATACTAACCTAAAAAAAACAGCCATGAGTAAGAAGAAAGAATTAAGCGTAAATGCCATTAAAGAAGGCACTGTTATAGATCACATACCCGCCAAAAGCCTGTTTAAGGTAATCGGTATTTTAGGTTTGGATCATTGTGAAAACTTAATAACTTTTGGTACTAACCTGGGCAGCGAACGTTACGGAAAAAAGGCCATTATCAAAGTTGCCGATAAGTTTTTCGAGAACGAAGATGTCAACCGTATTGCCCTGGTGGCACCCGATGCCCGTTTAAATATTATCCGCGACTATGAGGTGGTGGAAAAACAATTAGTAACCGTTTCGGACGAGATTGTAGGTATTGCCAAATGTTTTAATCCTAAATGCATCACCAACAACGAGGCGGTCACCACCAAGTTTAAACTGGTGGATTCTGACGAACTGGCCCTCAGGTGCCATTACTGCGAAAAAATTACCACCGAGGAACATCTTAAAATATTGTAGTTTAATGTCAAAAGTTGATTGGAAACCCGGCAACATGATATATCCTCTGCCGGCCTTGATGGTTACCGTGGGCGACAGCCCCGACAATTTTAATATTATTACCATTGCCTGGACAGGAACCATATGCTCCGACCCACCCATGTGCTACATATCGGTGCGTAAAGGACGGCATTCCTATTCGATATTAAAAAATACCGGAGAGTTTGTGATTAATCTTACCACCAAAGATTTAGCTTATGCAACCGACTGGTGTGGCGTACGGTCGGGGCGAAAGTTCGATAAGTTTATGCGCATGAAGCTTACACCAGGCAAGTCAAGTGTAGTCAAGGCACCTATAATTGAGGAGTCGCCTATCAATATTGAATGCAAGGTAACGCAGGTTATTGAATTGGGCACCCATGATATGTTTATGGCCGAAGTGGTTAACGTTAAAGCCGATGAAAAATACATAAATCCTAAAACGGGAGCCTTTTCCTTAATTGCCTCAAAACCCATATGTTATTCGCATGGCCATTATTTTGAGTTGGGTAAAGTCATTGGTAAGTTTGGTTACACTGTAGAAAAGAAAAAACGCAAACGCCCAACGAGCAAAAAACTATAGGTTAAAATCCTGTTTACCTCCGTGCAGATGCTAAACAGGATTTTAATTTTACTGATAAACCTTCACATAATCCACAATCATATTCACCGGCAGATCCTCCGGGTTTACCTTACCAACCCACGATCCGCCTAATTGCTGATCGATTAAAATATAAAAAGGCTGGTCGTAGGGCCATTGCGATTTATCAGCATCCTTAACGCGTGGATAGGCAAATGTTCTATCACCGTTTAGTGTAAATACCAAACTATCCGGATACCATTCCAGCCCAAAGGTGTTAAATTGCCCGGCATCTATTTTTGCCGTTCCACCATGCGGAGGATTGTGCTTTTGCCCCAGATTATTGGTGTAGTTCGAGTGGGTGGTCTGATAAATAATACTGTCGTAGTTCAGATGTTCCATGATATCAATCTCGCCACTATGGGGCCATCCGCCGTATTTGTTATGTTCAGACAGCATCCACATGGCCGGCCATGCGCCTTGAGCACTCTCTAATCTGGCGTGTATTTCAACTTTACCATACTGAAAAGCAAATTTGTTTTTAGTATAGATGCCTCCCGTTAAAAAAGGCCGTGGATCGCTCACCGTATCCGGGTTGTTGATACCCTTTAAATAAAGGTTCCCTTCTTTTATTTCGTAACACATATCGTCGGTGGTCATGTGCCTGCCCCAGTCGGCATTGTTGGGCGGTATGCGCGTCCACTTGGTTGTGTCTATCTCGGTTCCCTCAAAATGGTCTTCCCAAATTATTTCCCAATCCTTTTTTTCTCTTCCTTCTTTTTGTAAGTAGATGTAGGAGTCGATAATTACCGAAGCTTCCTGTTTACATCCGAGGAAGGAAAAAAACAATAATACGAAGAGTAAGTTGTAGCTTTTCATTGATATATACGTTTAAGTTTGTTTCTCTTTTTTTTCCATTTGCGCGATGATACCCAAAAAGGAAGAGATACACCTGCATAAATAGCACCGCCTGCCACCACAATGCCTCCCATTGTACTATTAAAAGTGTTATCAGGCTTGGCGTTAGGTCTGTTCGAGAGCAAAATAGCACTGCCTGTAATAATGCCAACTGCCGATACCGAGGATAAAACGACTGCCCAGGTTTTATTAGTTTTTCTTTTTCTCTCGAAGCTCAGGATCTTGTTTAAATCGTTTTGGATAGAAGGCTTGTGTAAGTTAATATTTTGTGTGCTTATCCCAAGTTGATTCAGTCGATAGATTTTATGGTTGGGTATATTTTGCGACTTGGCACAAATACTTGAAAATAAAAGTATAAGTAAAAGGGGATTTTTCATTGTTAAACAAATTTTTATTTATGGTTTGGAAATAGGTATTCGTTTTAACGCCAAAAAGCCTAAAAGGCCGCCCATTATTACTATTGCCCAATACCTGTAATCGAATGGAGATAGCGTATAAATCCAGTTTAAGGCGGGTGCACCTATCCACACAAAAAGGTTTATAACCAGGTTGTATGTAAAATGTAAAAGTATAGGATAAATAATACGCTTTGTTTTTATATAGACCAAACAACATGCAGCCCCTAACATAAACGTAGGAATAAGATTTGTTAATTGTGGCATGTGCATCAATGAAAATAAAATGCAAGAAACCAGAAAAGCTACTCTTAATGAATACCTCTGGAGTAGGGAAGTGAAAATATATTTTCTGAAAATCAACTCCTCAATAACTGGGGCTAAAATCAGAGCAGTAATTAAACGGTAATAGTGATGTGAATTAAACTCGTGAAAATACGGTTCGGACACACCGTTAACATAGATGTCCCATATCCGGGTTATGTCTGAAAATGGCCGGGTAATGAATACCAATCCTATTGCCGACATTACAATTAATGAAAGCAACCTGCCGTTTAGCTGTGCGACATGTGGGCCAATTACCCACGACTTTATCTTGAAAGGAAAAAATAAATGCAAAACTAACATGCCCGAAATTAAGATAGCTAGTAAGTAAACCATCCCAAAGTAATGCTCAAAGTATTTAGTATCTAATGCAATTAAATCGGCCAACCAACTCAACGATAACGTTATCAGTAATTGTAGAACAAAAAGTAAAAATACAATCAATAAAGCTTTGGATATTTTCATGAAACAAAAAATTTGTTAGTTAATAGTCTTTATATCCTGCCAAACAAATATAAAAAAAATTGAATATATGTTAAATGGTACATCATACTATAATTTGATCCCCTGCTTTTAACAATATAAAAACATAAAACGTCAAATTATTCGATTACGGTTCGCATCTGCCAAAAAGTGTTATTTTTGTGAAGAACACTAAGATTTTTAACATATAAATATATCACTTATGAGCAAAGCAAAGTTTTTACTCTCGCTTATGATGGGCATTGGCTTACTATTTCCGCAGTTAGGTAGTGCCTGCACCAACTTTTTAATTACCAGGGGCGCCTCGGCCGATAACTCCACTATGATATCGTATTCGGCCGATTCGCACGATCTTTATGGGGAGCTATATTACTGGCCCGGACAAACCTGGCCCGATAATGCCATGCTGGAGGTATATGAATGGGACACGGGCAAGTATCTGGGCAAAATAAAGCAAGCCAAGCAAACCTATACCGTTATTGGCAATATCAACGAACACCAGGTGGCTATTGCCGAAACAACTTTTGGTGGTCGCTCCGAATTGCGCGACACCACGGGTATAATGGATTATGGCAGCCTGATTTATATTGCCTTGCAACGTAGTAAAACTGCCCGTGAGGCCATCAAGGTAATGACGGATCTGGTGGCCGAGTATGGCTATTATAGCTCCGGCGAGTCGTTTTCGATAGCCGACAAAAACGAAGTGTGGATTATGGAGATGATAGGGAAGGGCGTTGGCAATAAAGGCGCTGTATGGGTGGCACTTAAAATTCCCGACGGCATGGTGTCCGGTCATGCCAACCAGGCACGTATCACCAATTTCCCGCTTAACGATGAGGAGAACTGCCTTTACTCAGAAGATGTATTCAGCTTTGCCAAAGACAAAGGTTATTTTGATGGAAAAAAGAAAGACTTTAGCTTTTGTGATGCCTATGCACCCTTGGATTATGGTGCATTGCGTTTTTGCGAAGCCCGCGTGTGGGCCGGTTTTAGGTTGATGAACCCCGAGATGGATAAATACGAGGGTTACGTAAAAGGCGAGGACAGCGAAAGGATGCCCTTGTGGATGAAACCTTCGAAAAAAATATCGTACCGCGATGTGCAAAATATCATGCGTAACCACTTTGAAGGTACTTCGCTCGATATGACCAAAGATCCCGGCGCAGGCCCCTTTGGCAAGCCCTACCGCTTCCGCCCCCTCACCTGGGAAGTTGAAGGTGAGAAATACATTAATGAGCGTGCCATCGCCACCCAGCAAACCGGATTTTCGTTTGTGGCGCAGCTGCGCAGTTGGATGCCTGATGCTATCGGAGGTATTCTTTGGTTTGGTGTGGATGATGCGGCCACTTCGGTTTACGTGCCTATTTATTGCGGCATTCAAGCTATTCCGCATGAGTTTGCTGTGGGTAATGGTAGCCTGTTGGAGTATTCATCCACCTCAGCGTTCTGGATATTTAACCGCGTATCTAACCAGGCTTATGCCCGATATAGTTATATGATAGAGGACATAAAAAAGGTACAAAAGAGGCTGGAGGACAAGTTTAACGACTTTATGCCGGTTATTGATGAGGCCGCACTTGCCCTGCACAAAGAGGATCCGCAAAAAGCTAAAGCGTTTTTAACGGAGTATGCGCTCACCCAGAGTACCTTGACCCTGAACGAATGGAAAGCGCTCGACGAGTTTTTGATGGTGAAATACCTCGACGGTAACCTGCACCGCGAAGTGGATGGTGAGTTTTTACGCAATGCGCACGGCAACCCGCTTCCTGCAGAGTTCCCGGGCTACAGCAATGATTATTACAAAAGAATAGCCGACGAAACAGGCGACAGGCTGAAGTTAAAAAAACTGCCCGGCGAAGAAGATGGGAATTGATAAATAATACTTTTTAATATAAAACCCCGTTGGATAAATCTCCAACGGGGTTTTCTTTTTGTATCAGTCAGATTAGATACTTTTCGTTAATCCAACTTTAACGTCCAAAAAAACAGCTGCGCTATTCGCCAATGTCAACCACGAATAAAACGAATGTGTCGAAGTGTTTTTCTTTGAAACAGGTGGGTAGCAAAGCCCTTTTTATTCGCTTTAATCGTTACATTAGAGGTCGTTATTTCTTAACCGGTATTGCTTTTGGTGCTTTCCATATAAAATAGATGCCCGCCAAAACAAAGGGGATGCTGAGCCATTGCCCCATGTTTAAGGCCATATCGGCTTCAAAGCTTTCCTGGTCGTGTTTTACAAATTCGATGAAGAAGCGCGACAGGAAAGTGCCAATAAGGAACACCCCAAAAATTAATCCGGTGCGATCCTTCGCGTTGGTTTTCCAGTACATCCATAGCAATAGCCCAAACAAGGCCAGATAGGCGAGGGCTTCATATATTTGTGTTGGGTGCGAGGGCTGGGTTAAAATGGGCTCGGCCCCGTTCAGCCACTCGTAAAAGTTATCTACAAATCGGAATCCCCAGGGTAAATCTGTTGCATGGCCGTATATCTCGGAGTTCATCAGGTTGCCCATTCGTATAAAAAAAGCCGTCATGGCAGTAGGTACTACCACGCGATCCAATGCCCAGATAGGTGATTTTTTAGACACTTTTTTGGAGTATATCATAATGGCGATAACGATTCCTATGGCGCCACCATGGCTGGCCAGTCCGCCTTTCCATACCATTAATATTTCGCCCAGGTGCTGCGAGTAGTAATCCCATCCGTAAAAGAATACATGCCCCAACCGGGCACCCAATACGGTGGCTACCACCACATAAATAAACAGTTTCTCCAACCAGGGCAGGGGGATTTTTTCCCATTTAAACATCTTTTCCATCAGGTTGTAGCTCAGCATAAAGCCGATGGCGAAAAACAATCCGTAGTAACGAACGGAGATAGGCCCCAGACTAAAAATTTCCGGTTTTACCGTCCAGGTAATAAAGTCAAATACCATATTGTTTAGATTTTGAGATACGGAGATAAGAGATAAATTTCCATCCCTCCATCTTTCTCAATTATTGTAATTATTTACTATTAACCTGAAAAATGCACACATTTTTCAGGTTATAGGATTTACTGCGAGCCTAATTACATTTGAATGGTTGAAAAGAAAAAGTCAAATGCCTGTTCTCCATCCACCGTAAGAGTGCCTTTGCTCCATGCTCGTTGCCAAAGCTTTTAAGCTCTACACTTTCAACTCAGAATTATAAACTTTTTAACTTTTAAGCCCCTACACATTTACATTTTTCCCATGACATTGCTTGTATTTTTTACCACTTCCGCAGGGGCAGGGTTCGTTTCGTCCTACACGTTTCTCTACTCGCACCGGCTGGGCTTTTTTCTTTGCACGTTTGTTGTTGTCGCCATTGCCGTCGTATCCTTCTCTGCTCGAAATCAACCCACTTAAATCCTGGCGCTTACGTGTTTCTTCTTGTTTTATTTCCTGCGGATCCTGTACCGGAATGCTGGCCTTTACCAAGGTAGAAACCACATCTTTATTGGCTTTGTTCAGCATGGTTTTAAACAGTTCAAACGACTCGAATTTATAAATGAGCAAAGGATCTTTTTGCTCGTAGGAGGCATTCTGTACCGATGTTCGTAAATCGTCCAATTCGCGCAAATGCTCTTTCCAGGCATTGTCGATGGTCATAAGAATAATCGACTTTTCAAAAGACTTAACCAACTCGGCAGCGTTGGATTCATAGGCCTTTTTGAGGTTGGTGGTAATTTGCATCATTTTTTGCCCATCGGTAAAGGGCACCACAATATTTTGATACTGATGCCCTTTGTTTTCATACACATCCTTTATAACGGGCATAGCCTGAGCTGCAATGGCTTCTGTTTTTCGTTGGTAGGCATTCCATACATTGTCGTAAAGCTTATCCGCCATTTCGTTGGGGCTTCCTTTCAGAAATTCCTGACTGCTAAATGGCGAAGAAACGGAAAAAACACGTATGAGTTCCATCTTAAAACCTTCGTAATCCGCATTGGAATGATAATCGTTCACGATATTGTCGCATATATCATAAATCATGTTCGATAAATCCACTTGAATACGTTCGCCATACAATGCATGACGGCGTTTTTTATAAATCACTTCGCGCTGCGAGTTCATCACATCATCGTATTCCAGCAATCGTTTACGGATGCCAAAGTTGTTTTCCTCTACTTTTTTCTGGGCACGCTCAATAGATTTGGTAATCATAGAGTGCTGAATCACTTCACCATCCTCTACGCCCAGACGATCCATGTATTTTACAATGCGGTCCGATCCGAACAGACGCATCAGGTTGTCTTCCAACGACACAAAAAACTGGGAGCTACCCGGATCGCCCTGGCGACCGGCACGACCGCGTAACTGCCTGTCCACTCGTCGTGATTCGTGTCGCTCGGTGCCTACGATAGCGAGGCCACCAGCTGCTTTTACTTCGTCGCTCAGCTTAATGTCGGTACCACGTCCGGCCATGTTGGTGGCGATAGTAACCACGCCTTTAGCACCGGCTTCGGCCACAATGTCGGCCTCACGCTGGTGTAGTTTGGCGTTGAGTACGTTATGCTTTATGCCTCTTATTTTTAACATTCGGCTCAATAGCTCCGATATTTCTACCGAAGTAGTACCTACCAGCACCGGACGTCCGGCTTTTACCAGACCAACGATTTCTTCGATAGCAGCATTATATTTTTCGCGGTTTGTTTTATATACTTTGTCGTTCCAGTCGTTACGTATAATTGGTTTATTGGTGGGGATTACCACCACATCTAACTTGTAGATGTCCCACAACTCACCAGCTTCGGTTTGGGCCGTGCCCGTCATACCGGATAGCTTGCTGTACATCCTAAAATAATTCTGAAGGGTGATGGTGGCGTAGGTTTGTGTAGCAGCCTCTATCTTAACGCGTTCCTTAGCCTCTATGGCCTGGTGGAGCCCGTCGGAGTAACGACGTCCCTCCATTATACGGCCTGTTTGCTCATCCACTATCTTTACCTTGTTATCCATTACCACATATTCGGTGTCTTTCTCGAAAAGCGTATAGGCTTTTAAAAGTTGGTTAATAGTGTGTACACGTTCCGATTTTACGCTATAGCTTTGTAAAAGTGCATCTTTTTTCTCCAATTTGCCTTCGTCGCTCAGGTTCGATTTCTCCAGCTCAGCTATCTCCGAACCTATATCAGGTAAAACAAAAAACTGCGGATCGTCCGAAGCGCCGGTAATCAGGTCAATACCTTTTTCCGTAAGCTCAATGGAGTTGTGCTTTTCATCTATCACAAAAAATAGCGTATCGGTTACGATGTGCATATTTTTGCTGTTCTCCTGCATGTAAAAGTTTTCTGTTTTAAGCATGTGGGCTTTTATACCGGGCTCACTTAAAAACTTAATTAAGGGCTTATTGCGCGGAAGACCTTTGTAGGCACGGAGTAATTCCAAAGACCCTTCTTCAGCTACTTTTTTATCGTCCGATTTGAGTTTCTTTTTGGCATCTACTAGTATCTTTGCTACCAGCTGGCGCTGTGTTTCTACCAGTTTTTCCACTTTGGGTTTAAGCTCATCAAACAACTGATCGTCGCCTTTGGGAATGGGGCCGGATATTATCAGGGGCGTACGGGCATCGTCAATCAATACCGAGTCCACCTCATCTACAATAGCATAATTGTGCTTGCGTTGCACCAGGTCTTCGGGCGATATGGCCATGTTATCGCGCAGGTAATCAAAACCGAACTCATTGTTGGTGCCAAAGGTGATGTCGCTCATATATGCTGCACGTCGCTCATTGGAGTTAGGGCGATGCTTATCGATACAATCTACTGAAAGACCGTGGAATTGGTAGAGGGGTCCCATCCATTCGGAGTCACGCTTAGCCAGATAATCGTTTACGGTTACCAGATGAACGCCACGTCCGGTAAGGGCGTTTAAGAATACCGGAAGGGTAGCAACCAACGTTTTACCTTCACCTGTTGCCATTTCGGCAATTTTGCCTTGATGGAGGGCCACACCACCAAACAATTGTACATCGTAATGTATCATTTCCCATGTGATGGTGCTCCCACCGGCTTCCCACGAGTTAAACCATATGGCTTTGTCATCTTCAATCTCAACAAAATCGTGGGTGGCAGCCAAGTCCCTATCGAATTGTGTGGCCGTAACTTCTACTGTTTCGTTTTGGGTAAACCTGCGGGCCGTATCTTTTAATATGGCAAAAGCTTCTGGAAGTACTTCGCCTAAAAATTTCTCGAGCTTGTCGTCAATCTCTTTTTCAATTTTATCTATCTCACTATATATATTTTCTCTTTCTGCAATGTTAACGGAGTTATCTTCAGTTTTAGCTTTCAATGCAAGCACTTTATCCTGCTCGGGTTTAATATGGTTCAAAATCCGTTCTTTCAGCTTACTACTCCTGTTGCGCAGCTCGTCGTTGCTCAGTTTTTCAATTTCAGGAGTAAGTGCCTTCACTAAATCTACAATAGGGTTCAACTCCTTTAAGTCTCTCTCGTATTTGCTACCAAACAATTTGGTAACCATTTGATTTATAAATGCCATAATAATATTTTCAATGAGGATAAATACATAAAGTATGGATTATCCCGCTGTGGTTAAATTTAAAGTGAATGATAATAATAAGATGGGCACATAGGCCATTATATGATGCCTGTCTGCATTAAATGGTCCCTGGTCCGGCCCTGTTTTGGAAGTTCATGCCTTGATACAATGATGAATAGCCAATGGCTCGCGTATGAATAGCTTTGTTAATCAGGTAGGCGGGGTAATAAACCAAGGATACATGAAAAACAAGGGGCGCATGGTTGATAGAAACAACAGGAAATGGGATATGGGTTCTGCCCGATTCGATGATATGATTTATCCTGAGTTTTGAAGGGGAAGTGGTTTTTGATTTTTTCTGTTTTGACGTATATTGTGTTTCTTCACCGGTGCTAATACCAAGCTCCATTCCATACGTGCGCAGGGTTTCGGCATTCAATTGAATAGATCCAACCACGCACGACGACATTGTCACCAATAGCGTGATACCTAATACCTTAAACGTCGAAAAATCTCTCTTCATTATTATGCCATAATTGTAATGAGCACAAAGGTAATAAAAAGAGAATAGATAATAGATTTTGTTATAATAGATTTTACTTATGGCCTGCAGGGAGCTATCTGGCATTATCTTGCGCAACATAAAAATACCATACTTTTTTTTAGAAATGCTGACTCCATTACAGCACATTCCCTCTGCTTCGGCTCATATTCTAAGTCATATATGTATATTAACATCTTAATATCTTTATTATCTTTGCAAAAAAAAATACATATGGATCCAAATAAAGGTAGAACAGATTTGATAAACAGATGGGGGCCGGAACAGTTGCGCAACAAATTAAACAAGGAAACTTTCAGGCGTATCACTATTTCGTTTTACAGGTACATAGGTATTGATGATCCCTATGGGTTTAGAAACGAGCTTTTTACCCAATGGAAACAATTGGATTGTTTGGGCAGGATATATGTGGCCAAGGAGGGTATTAATGCGCAAATGAATGTGCCCGAACATTACTGGGATTTATTTGTCGATAATATCAATAACAATAAATACCTAAAAGATATCCCGTTTAAAAGGGCGATTGAAGACGATGGTAAATCCTTTTTAAAACTTCAAATAAAAGTGCGGAACAAAATTGTGGCCGACGGTTTGCCCGACGATGCTTTTGATACGAGCAATGTAGGAAATCACCTGGATGCAGACCAGTGGAATAGGGCGATGGATAGGGGAGCTATTGTGGTGGACATGCGTAATCGGTACGAAAGCGAAATAGGAAAGTTCCAAGGTGCCTTAACTCCACAGGTGGAAACTTTTGCCGAAGAATTACCCGAAGTGTTGAATTTGCTGAAAGGAAAAGAAGAGGAGAAAGTACTCCTCTATTGTACCGGCGGCGTACGATGCGAAAAAACAAGTGCCTTCCTTAAGCACCATGGTTTTAAAGACGTGAACCAATTGTTGGGTGGTATTATCGATTATAAACGTCAGGTGACGCAAAAAGGCCGGGAAAATAAATTCAGAGGGAAAAACTTTGTTTTTGACAATAGGCTCGGCGAGCGCATCAGCGACGAGGTGATTAGCCATTGTCATCAGTGCGGAGCGTCCTGCGATACGCACGTGAATTGTGCCAATGTACGTTGCAACTTGTTGTTTTTACAGTGTGAAAGTTGTGGCCAGAAATACCATATGACTTGTTCGGATAGATGTGCGGAATACGTGTTGGCCACGAATGAAAAAAAGATAGAACTGGAAAAAATACATAACTACCGACCTGTAAAACGCTATCTTTAATCTGTAATTCCAATCCCATTACTAAAGTAAATGAGATGTGTAATACGGTAATTTAAGTTTTGCACAATCACCCATAAAGGTTAGGACAAGGAAAGTGGTGCAGTGTAAATCATTTTAAGTATTATTTTTCTTCTTCTTCGTACTATTAAATAGTTTCTCTTATTTTTGGTGAAATTATTTAAAAAGGATTAATACAAGTTGATGAATGGATAGGCTATGTGTGCTCACTAAAAAAAAGCTTTTTTGCATCAACAGGCATGTCTGTTTTATAGGGCTGTTGTTTTTCTTGTTCGCTATAGATGGTGGGGCAGAACCATCGGTTCCTAAGGCTACTATACACGGCTACGTAGTATCGGCAAAGGGTAATGTTGCGCTACAGTATGTAAGTGTGGCGCTGTATCAAAACAAGGATAACGCCTTAGTGGGGGGTGTTATCAGTAATTCCAACGGACATTTTAAAATTGATGGCTTGTTGCCGGGGGAGTATTATTTGGAGCTAAGCTTTGTGGGTTATCAAAATAAACGAATTGAGGGTGTGGTAATCGACAAAAAAAAGCAGCGAGTAGATGTGGGGACTATAGTTATTGGCGAAAGTACAAAATACTTAGGTGAGGTAGAAGTGCTGGCCGAAAGAGCCGCCCTGGAGTTTCAGTTAGATAAAAAAGTGGTGAACGTGAGTGAGCATTACACGGCCGTTTCGGGTTCAGCAGTCAATGTACTTGAAAATGTACCATCACTTACCGTTGATATAGAGGGCAATGTGTCGTTACGGGGCAGCACACAATTTACCGTATTGTTAGATGGTGTGCCATCGCTGTTGGAACCATCCGAAGCCTTGCGGCAAATACCAGCATCAACCATCCAAACTATTGAGATAATTACCAACCCTTCGGCAAAATATAGTGCCGAAGGAACCGCCGGTATTATTAATGTGATAAGTAAAAAAAATAGCACGAATGGATTGAGTGGTGTGGCAAATGGAAAGATCGGTACCAATAATTTAGGTGCCGATTTTAGGTTAAATTTACAGGGGAAAAAGTGGAAAGGATTTTTTGGAGCCGATTACAACTATGCCGATTATAAGGGGGACAAAAATGGTTACCGAAAGACCTTTAACCAAGACAGTACTTTTACGGTGGAACATGAGGGTGGAATCCGAACACGATGGCATAATTATAACCTGAAGGGAGGTGCCGAGCTTAAAATCGATACCCTGAATACGATCGCGGTGGACTTTAATTACGGAGGTCGCAACAGACATAACTTTTCCGATCTGAATTATGCCAGGTATAACAATAAAAATATAGATGAATATAAATATTTAAGCCACGAAGATGCCTTTGTGGGTAATGATGGCTTATCGGTCAATGTTTATTATCTACATAAGTTTGCTGTCAATGCGCATCAGTTGAGCGCAAACGTTTCGTATAAAAACTGGGAAAAGGAGGCATACAACAAAAATCTACTTAAACTTGACAGTGGGGCGATTTTCGAAGCACGCGAAAATACCGAAGAAGGCCCCATGTATCGTTGGCAAACAAAGTTGGACTACACAAAACCCATGGGCAGTAAGGCTACATTTGAAGCGGGCTATCAGAGTACAGTCGATAGTAACGAAGATGTTACCAGATTATTGGAAGACCAGGATGGAACAGGTGTTTTTATGGAGAATTTGCCGTATAATAATAAGGTAAAGTATAAACGGGATGTTCATGCGCTTTACCTCTTGTTGGGTAATCAGTTATCTGATTTTAGGTATCAGGTTGGGCTTCGGGGCGAATATAGCAAGCGACAGGTGAAGCTCGTGAGTAGCGGAACGGATAGGCCGGTGGATGCGGGTCATGAGAGTTTGGATAATTACGATTTATTTCCTTCGGCACATGTTTCGTACAATATAGCATCCAGTCAGGAGGTGATGGCCAGCTACTCCAAAAGGATAGAACGCCCACAGGGGTATCATTTTGAGCCATTTTATACCTGGGAAGATGCGTTTAATATAAGACGCGGAAACAGTGCTTTGCTACCCGAATATGTAGACTCGTACGAGTTGAATTACTTGAATAAAATGGAGTCGTCCTATTTATCGCTCGAAACCTACTACAGCATAACACATAATAAAATAGAGTGGGTGAGAAGAGTTTACCAGGATAATATCATACAGCGTTCGCCCGAGAATGTAGGCAAGGATTATTATTTGGGAATGGATGCCACCTACAGTTTTGATTTGTTAAAATGGTGGCGGGTAGATTTGATGGGCAGCTTTTATAATTATAAGGTAAAAGGACAATGGGGCGATTATAGTTTTTATGAGCAAAGGATTACATGGAATTATAGGGTAAACCAAACGCTAAAGATAAACCTATTAACACAAGTGCAAGGCAACTGGCGTTATTACAGCAAAAGGATAACCTCACAGGGGATATACCAACCGGTTTATACTTTTGATATGGCGCTGCGCAGAGACTTTCATAAAAGAAAGGTGACCGCCGTAATGGAGTTGCGCGATGTTTTTTCGACCAATAATCGCGAAAACAGCAACAGAGGAGACGGCTTTAGCGACCATTATTTTCAGAAGATACATACCCCTGTACTCACCTTTGTTATAACGTATCGTTTTAACAATTACAAGCCATTTAAAAATCGTCTGGCAGGAAATGAGAGCTTGGGTGGAACAGAATCTATGGAAAGGTAATGCCTAGGATCTTGTCTTTTTTTCAATTCGGAACACTCTTTTTTTTCTTATATTGTTGGCGATTTAGTGCAAGGTTAAGCGCCTTGCAGCGGGTAGAAGAATCCTAAAAACACCGATTGTTTATTTATAACTATCTTCATTATGACAAACAACCATGATTTTGACGGGAAAAGCCGTCGCCGATTTATTAAAAATGTCGCTGCTGTTGCTGCCGGTATCTCTGTTATCCCTAATGTAGCTATGGGGGGGCGACTTAATCGAAAAGCCCCCAGCGATAAGCTCAATATTGCTTGTGTGGGTATAGGCGGTATGGGTTTTGCCAATCTAAAAGCGCTGGAAACAGAAAATATTGTTGCCCTTTGCGATGTAGACTGGAAATATTCGCAGCGTGTATTTGATCATTATCCCAAGGCAAAAAAATATTGGGACTGGCGCAAGATGTACGATGAGATGGGTGATTCCATTGATGCTGTAGTTGTGGCCACTGCCGACCATACGCATGCTGCTATAACGGCGCATGCCATTACCTTGGGCAAGCATGTGTATGTTCAAAAACCACTCACCCACTCGGTTTATGAATCGCGCCTGCTCACTAACCTGGCCAAAAAATATAAGGTAGCTACTCAAATGGGTAACCAGGGTGCGTCGGGTGAAGGCGTGGCTCAAGCCTGTGAATGGCTTTGGAACAACGAAATTGGAGAAGTGACCCGGGTAGATACTTTTACTGACCGACCTATCTGGCCACAGGGACTCAACAGGCCATCGCAAGGGCATTGGGTACCCGATACGCTGGATTGGGACTTATTTGTAGGTCCGGCTCCTATGCGTCCTTTCAACGAAATTTATACCCCATGGAACTGGCGTGGATGGTGGGACTTTGGTACAGGTGCCCTGGGTGATATGGCCTGCCATATTCTGCATCCCGTATTTAAAGGTCTGGATTTGGGTTACCCAACGGCTGTGCAAGGTAGCTCTACCTTATTGCTCACCGATTGTGCTCCTGTTTCGGAACGTGTAAAGCTCACTTTCCCGGCGCGAAATAAAAAAGATAAAATGAAAATGCCCGAAGTAGAGGTGAACTGGTACGATGGCGGAATAAAACCTTTAATGCCGGAGGGATGGCCCGCAGGTAAAGACATGAACGATGCAGGGGGAGGTGTTATTTTTTATGGCAGTAAAGATGTGCTGGTGACCGGATGCTATGGTAAGGATCCTTGGTTGTTGAGTGGGCGTAAACCTTTAGCTCCCAAAAAACTGCGTAGGGTACCGGTAAGTCACGAAATGGACTGGGTACGTGCCTGTAAGGAAAGTCCCGAAAATCGTATAGAACCCACTTCGGCCTTTAACGAAGCAGGTCCTTTTAACGAGATTGTTGTGATGGGCGTGTTGGGGGTACGCTTGCAAAGCCTCAACAAAGAGCTCAAGTGGGATGGTCAGAATATGAAATTTACCAATATCGGCGACAACGAAACTATCCGCACAGTTATAGAGGATGGTTTTAAAATAACAGACGGTCACCCCAGCTTTGCTAAAAAGTGGACCGACCCGGTAAATGCCAGGGCTTTTGCCGATGAGCTGATTAAGCACACTTATCATAATGGTTTTGATTTACCGGATATGCCTTTATAGGTTTTTAATTTAAATTAAGTATAACATTAATTTTTTTTCAATGAAACAGAATTTATTATTATCGTTGTTGTTTGCCGGCCTGTTGGCTTTGGGAGCCTGTGGAACCGGAAGCAACAAAAAAAACACCAGCAATTCAGAAGCTATGCTTAAATCAGAAACGAAACCCAATATGCTCAGCTCCGAAGAAGTGGACGAAGGTTGGATACTATTATTTAACGGTAAAAATTTTGACGGTTGGAGAGGTTATGGGCGCAAGGATGTTCCCGCTGCCTGGAGTATCGAAGATGATGCCATTAAGATTAATGGTTCAGGCGAGGGTGAGGCAGGTGCCAAAGATGGTGGCGACATTATTTACGACCAGCAGTTTAAAAATTTTGAGCTGCATTTTGAATGGAAGGTATCCAAAGGAGGCAATAGCGGCGTTTTTTATTTGGGACAGGAAGTAGAAAATCAGCCTATTTGGCGTTCTTCGCCTGAGTACCAGATACTCGACAATGAGAATCACGTTGATGCACGTTTGGGAAAGGACAATAACCGCATGTCGGCTTCACTGTACGATATGATACCTGCCACGCCACAAAATTCGAAACCATATGGTGAGTGGAATACGGGAGCCATCATTGTTTATAAAGGTACCGTGGTTCATATGCAAAATGATGAAGTGGTGCTGGAGTACCATCTCTGGACACCGGAATGGGAGCAAATGATTGAAAATAGTAAATTTAAGGGCTGGCAGGAGATGATTAATGCCGGTGGCGAAAACAGGCAAGGTTACATTGGTCTTCAGGATCATGGCGACGACGTTTGGTTCCGCAGTATTAAAATTAAAAGAATGGATTAAAGCGCATTAGTAATAAGCGCAAATTTAAAAGCCCGGCAAATTAAGCCGGGTTTTTTTTATCACTTGATTTACATGAATGGGTAGCGGGTATTCGCTAAATTTTAATATTAACTTATTTGGTTTATTTAAGCGTTAAAGGAAAAAGTATTTTGTTTGAGTTCTCAAAACCCACCGGGCTGCATTGATAATAGAAATACAGAATAATGAATAAGGCCTCATCCACTAAAATATTACTACTTCTGCTTTATCCCTACACTAAAAAAATTATCTTTGTTACTAGTAAATAAAACGCGATGTAATGAATGAAAACATCATTGAAATTAGGGGTATTACCAAGCATTACCAAGTGGGTGTGCAGGTGGTAAAAGCATTGCAGGGAGTGAATGTTGCTATAAAAAAAGGTGAGTATGTTGCCATCATGGGGCCTTCCGGCTCCGGAAAATCAACACTTATGAATGTTATAGGAGCCCTTGATACGCCCACTGGTGGTACCTATGTGTTAAACGGAACCGATGTGAGCCGCATGAGCGACGATGAACTGGCCGAAATACGGAACAAAGAAATTGGTTTTGTTTTTCAGACCTTTAATCTGCTGCCTCGCTATACAGCCCTGGAAAATGTGATGCTGCCGCTTATTTATGCCGGAGTGTCAAAACAGGGAAGATTAAAAAAAGGTAACGATGTGATTCGTAAAGTAGGATTACAAGATCGATCCTCACACAAACCCAATGAACTATCCGGGGGGCAGCGCCAAAGAGTAGCCGTGGCCCGAGCGCTGGTCAATAATCCGTCCATCATACTGGCCGATGAGCCAACAGGAAACCTCGACTCAAAAACTTCAGTAGATATTATGCGTTTGTTTGGGGATATACACGCCATGGGCAACACCATTATACTGGTTACACATGAAGAGGATATTGCCCAATACGCCCATAGAATTATCCGCCTGCGCGACGGATTGATAGAATCGGATACAATTAATGAAAAAGTAACCATGAGTGAGCAATTTTAAATAGAACATTATAAAAGGATAGTTGTTCCTTCAAAAAAAATATGGTGGGATCTTGTTAAGTTGTGTCGGTCAATTTAAATATTGACAGAATGTAAATGCTTAAATTTTCCTGCGCAATACAAAAAATTAAGATGAATAAAAGTTTAGTATATACTAAAACAGGAGATAAGGGTAAAACCAGTTTGATTGGGGGTACCCGGGTTGCAAAAAACCATTATCGGCTGGAGGCCTATGGAACCGTGGATGAGTTAAACACTTTTATCGGTATGATTCGTTCCTACAAGGTGGATGAAAAAAGTGAAAAGCAACTTATCGACATACAGGACAAGCTTTTTGTTGTTGGGGCTTATTTGGCTACCGATTCAAATGCCACCGACTTACGGGATAAACTCAACTACGACGAAAGTGTTATCGAAGGCCTTGAGCAGGAAATGGATCGGATGGATAGCGAGTTGCCACCCATAAAACATTTTGTGCTGCCCGGCGGACATCCGGGGGTTAGTTATTGCCATATTTCGCGTACAATTTGCCGACGAGCCGAAAGGCGTGTGCTGGCTATGGCCGACCAAAGCGAAGTGAACCCCTGGGTAATAAGATATCTAAATAGACTGTCGGACTATTTATTTGTTTTATCCCGTTATCTGGCAAAACATTTTAATATAAATGAAATTCCTTGGATTCCGGATTTGTAGGTTATTACTTTTTCTTTATATTCGCACAAAATTAACAGAATCTATTTAACAACTTATTTATAAAAAATCAGGGTATGTATTGGACTTTAGAACTGGCATCAAAATTAGAGGATGCGCCCTGGCCGGCCTCCAAGGACGAATTAATTGATTTTGCCATTCGTTCGGGTGCACCGTTGGAGGTTATAGAAAATCTACAGGAAATTGAGGACGAGGGAGATGTTTACGAAAGCATCGAAGATATATGGCCCGATTATCCTAGTAAAGATGATTTTTTCTTTAATGAAGATGAGTATTAGCCAGGGATTTTTTAAAAAATAAAAAACGCCATAGATAAAACATCTATGGCGTTTTTTTATAGTTTTGCCTATAGAATAAAACGATATATCAACAAACACAGCTATTATGAACAGGATATTATTACTTGTTGGCCTATTGCTGCCTTTAACACTATCGGCTCAAAATAAAACGATTACACTCGAGGAGCTCAATACGAGAAAGTCCCTAGCTCTCCGTGCCAAATCGGTCAGTGGTTTGGAGTCTATGAACGATGGCATTCACTATACTACCATCGAAAATAATGCTTCTCAAATTGTCAAGTATGCTTATGCTACTGGAAAGCAGGTGGGTGTATTAATAGATTTGAATAAGATTGAAGATTGTCCTGTTAAAAATATCCAGGGCTATGCGCTAAACAACGATGAAAGTAAAATATTGCTATATAACAACAGGGTTAGTGTTTACCGTCGTTCGTTCAAAGCCGATTACTATGTATACGACTTAAAAAATAAAGAAATAAACCCCCTGTTTGAGGGTGGCAAACAACAGGTGGCTACTTTTTCGCCTAATGGGGAGATGGTTGCCTTTGTAAAAGATAACAACATTTATATCAGCAACCTAAAATTTGGTACCGTAGCACCTATCACCAGCGATGGTGAGAAAAATAAAATATTAAATGGTATTCCCGACTGGGTTTACGAAGAGGAGTTTAGCTACAACCAGGCGATGGAATGGTCGCCTAATAGCAAGGAGCTGGCCTATGTACGTTTTGATGAATCTGAGGTCAAAGAGTTTTCGTTTCCCTTATACCAGGCCAGTTACCCCACGAACAAGGAGTATGCTTTGTATCCCGGAGAATATAAGTTCAAATATCCCAAGGCGGGCGAAGCCAACTCGAAGGTGAGCGTGCGTGTTTTCAATATTAAAAATCGCACCACCAAAACCATGAACATAAAGGGTGAGGAGGGGTATTATATTCCACGCATCCGCTGGACGCACGACGAAGGCATGCTGGGTATATTGAGAATGAACCGCTTGCAAAATCAGTTTGATTTACTTATTGCCAATACAGCCAGTACCCTTACAAAAAATATTTTTACCGACCGAAACGAATATTTTGTGGAGGAAACAGTATTGGACAACCTTACCTTTTTAAATGATGGCAAACATTTTATTTATGTGGGCGAAATGGACGGATACAGCCACATTTATTTATATACTATGGCGGGCTTGCAAGTGCGCCAGATTACCAGTGGCAAATGGGATGTGTTGGAGTTTTATGGTTATGACACCCAAAAAAAAATGCTTTACTACCAGGCCGCGAAACACGCGCCCATGCAAAGGGAAGTTTATGCGGTAAATCTGAATGGAAAAAAAAGCTATAAGCTGTCGGAAAAAGTAGGTTTTAACGAAGCTGAGTTCAGTAGTAACTTTAAATACTTTATCAATTATTATCAAAACAGCACAACACCCAAACAAGTAACCTTGCACAACCAAAGTGGTAAACTCATCCGTACACTTGAGAATAACGCTCAACTTAAAGCTACCTTAAAAGAATACCGCTTATCACCCAAAGAATTTTTCACCTTTAAAACATCCGAAGGTATTGAGCTGAACGGTTGGATGATAAAACCCCTGGATTTTGACCCCAACAAAAAATATCCGGTTCTGATGACACAGTATAGTGGTCCAAACTCGCAGCAGGTATTGGACAAATGGGGAATCGGTTGGGAGCAGTATTTGGCTGCTCAAGGCTATCTGGTAGCCTGCGTGGATCCACGAGGAACAGGTGCGCGCGGCGAGGAATTCAGGAAATGCACTTATATGCAACTTGGTAAACTCGAATCGGACGACCAGATTGAAGCTGCCAAATATTTAGGTTCGCTTAACTATTGCGACAAAGAACGGATAGCCATTTGGGGATGGAGCTATGGTGGTTTTATGAGTTCGAGCTGTTTGAGCAAGGGCAAGGGGATATTTAAAGTAGGTATTGCCGTAGCCCCGGTAACCAATTGGCGCTATTACGATACGGTTTATACCGAAAGATACATGCGCAGACCACAGGAAAATGCCAAAGGTTACGACGAAAACTCGCCCATAAACATGACGGATAATCTTTCAGGAAGACTGTTATTGATACATGGTACTGCCGATGATAACGTGCATTTCCAAAACACCTTGGAATACGTGGATCAATTGGTGCAGTCGGGTAAGCAGTTTGATATGTTCGTTTATCCCAACCGTAATCACAGTATTTTTGGAGGAAACACCAGAATGCATTTGTACCAGATGATGAGCGATTATTTAAAAAGAAATTTGTAGAGCAAAAAATTACGTTGGTTTAAAATAAAAGGCAAAAAACTTAGCAAGGCCTTAAGCCCGACTGACCGCATCCAATTGTAGTAAATGATGTTTAGTTTGTACGCGAGAATATGCTTAGCCGGTATTTAGGAGTTGTTTAAACCACTAATAATAAATAATTTGAAAGAGAGATTGTTTTTTATCGTATTGCTAAGCATCGCAATAGGTGTCCATGGTCAGCAGCTTAAAACCATCCGGAAATCCAATGGTGCTTTTTACGAGGAATATCTTGCGCTTGCTTCAGACACCTCCATCAAAGAGGGTAGATACTTGAAACGATACAGAGATTACGTTATTGAGCAAGGTGCCTTTAAAAATAATCAGAAATACGGTAGGTGGGCTTATTTTTCGCTCGATGGCGTATTTGAGTTCGAGTACGATTATAACACCCATAAGGTAATAAAGATTAGTACCCGGCAAACGCCTGAGGAATATATGGAAACGCCAATTTTGTTCCATGGTAGCCCCATCATTCCGTATTTATATATGGTGCGTAATATTTATTATCCCACCGAGGCAAAAAATAAAAACATTAGCGGAAAGGTGGTGTTAGCCATCAATATTAATAAAAAGGGAGAAGTAACCAGTTTGTATCTCAAAGAAAAACTACACCCCTTGCTCGATAAAGAAGTGATGAAAGTGGCCAAAACAATGCCTGCACATTGGCAATGGATACCGGCTACATATCACGGGCAAAACATTAGTGGTGAATACCTGATAGACATTGAGTTTGAACTAACTGAAGGGCGATTGCGCTGAGCGAACTTACGGACAAAGCATTTAGGATTTACCTGATACGGTATTTGTATTTTGAATGGTTGAAATTTATGTTGTGGTTAAAAAAAATACAGTTTAAATCTTGAATTAAAAAGAATACATGCTTTTGAATATTAAATATTCGATTATCACCCCTGTTAAAACGTAATCCCACTCACCCAAGCTCAATAGTAATAGCATAACTTTTTTATCTTTGCACTTTCATTCGAATTTTAACGCAGTACAGCAGCTATGGATATAGAAATGCAGCTCAAAGGCAAGTTGATTGCCGCCGTAAAAGAATTGTACGGACAAGATATAAACGAAGGACAGGCACAGGTTCAAATCACCCGTAAAGATTTAACGGGAGATTTTACCATTGTGGTTTTTCCCCTACTTAAAATATCAAAAAAATCGCCGGAGGATACCGCCAACGATATTGGCAAACACATTTTGCACAGCCATCCTAACGTGGTTAATTTTAATGTGGTAAAAGGCTTTTTAAATATTGAGCTGGCAGCCGATTTTTGGCTTGCATTAATCAATTCTATCGCCGGGCAGGATAAGCATGGTTACGTGCGTGCTAATGCCGATGCTCCCTTGATGATGATTGAGTATTCCTCGCCCAATACCAACAAACCCCTTCATTTAGGACATATTCGTAATAACCTATTGGGTTATTCGCTATCGCGTATTGCCGAAGCTAACGGTCAGCGAGTGGTTAAAACCAATATTGTGAACGATAGGGGTATTCATATCTGTAAATCGATGCTGGCCTGGAAAAAATGGGGTAGGGGAATTACCCCTGAAAAGGCAGGTAAAAAAGGCGATCATTTAGTGGGCGATTTCTACGTTAAATTCGACCAGGAATATAAGGCCGAGATGAATAAAATCATCCAACAAAAAATTTCGGAGTATCCGGCTCTGGAGGGTGTCGATGATTTTAAGGCCACTTTTAGGGCCTTGAAAAACAAAAAGAAAACCAAGCAAGGCCTCAACGAGCAGGAAATAGCACAATTTAATGCGTGCGAAGAGCTCAATAAATATGCCGAAAATAATGCCCCGTTAATTCTTGAAGCCCGCGACATGCTCCTAAAATGGGAAGCCCGGGACGAAGAGGTGTATCGTGTTTGGAAGATGATGAACCAATGGGTGTATGATGGTTTTGACGTAAGTTATAAAAAACTGGGTGTTGATTTTGACAAGATTTATTACGAATCGGATACGTATACCGTTGGCCGCGATATGGTGCTCGATGGTATTGAAAAAGGCGTGTTTTACCGTAAAGAGGATGGTAGTGTTTGGTGCGATTTGTCGGATAAAGGCTTAGACGAAAAACTGCTGCTGCGCAAAGATGGTACCTCGGTGTACATGACACAGGACATCGGTACGGCCAAGCTGCGCTTCGACGATTTTGATATTGATAAAATGGTTTATGTAGTGGGCAACGAGCAGGATTATCATTTTCAGGTGTTATCGCTGCTATTAGATAAAATAGGATTTAAATGGGGCAGAGGCCTTGTGCATTTTTCGTACGGTATGGTAGAACTGCCTCAAGGCAAAATGAAATCGCGCGAAGGTACCGTGGTTGATGCCGATGATTTGGTTGACGAGATGGTGAGCACCGCCCGGGCCATGTCGCAGGAGTTAGGTAAACTGGACGGTTATACTCCGGAAGAGGCCGAAAAAGTATATCATATGATAGCGCTGGGTGCCCTAAAATATTTTATCCTAAAGGTGGATCCCAAAAAGAATATGGTTTTTAATCCCGAAGAGTCTATCGATTTTAATGGTAACACAGGACCTTTTATTCAATATACCCATGCACGTATCCAATCCATCTTTCGTAAAGCTGCCGAAAAAGGGATTGAAGTGGCCACTGTAGCGCCAACCAATGCAGAAATAGGAGAGAAGGAGAACAATCTGATTCGTACTATTGCCAACTTTCCCAACGTGGTAGCCGAAGCAGGTAAAGTGTTTTCGCCTGCTATTATCGCTAACTTTGCTTACGACCTTGCCAAAGAGTATAACCAGTTTTATCACGATTGTCCGATCTTGTTCGAGGAGGATCAAGACAAGCGCATGATGCGTTTGTTATTGTGTAAAACGGTAGGTAAAACATTGAAAAATGCCATGTGGCTATTGGGAATTGATGTGCCGGATAAGATGTAAGGTGGCGGATACTGATTGGCTTATTGCTGCGGTGGTTTCCTGTTTGTAAGAAAAAAGCCAGCTGTGTAAATTTTAGATGGCGGAATGTCGCTTCGTTCCGGATGGTGGTTAGTTGTCGTCCGGTTAGGACTATTGGCATCCTGAAATTATCATAGCCTGAGTGATTGATGTTTAGTGTTTAATTGGCAAGTGGGATAGGGTGAATTTTAAATTCATTTTTAAAATCTATCAATGCCATATCGCAACACTTCTACGGGTCTTTTTTGCAACATGCTCTTTTCTTTCGCAGCTATCTTTTACGGCATTCAATAAAAAGTTAAGCTCATTTTCGATCTCTCTATCCGGTCATAGTTTAGGTTTTTAAAAGTGCTACTGAAAAGTAATGATTTTTAGCTATATCTTTGATTTATCATCCTAATATTTGTAACTTAAAGTATTAATTAACAATGGCTAAAAACAGTTGAGAAGTAGATACAGGCAATAAAAAGAAACGACCCCAGGTACACTGGTTTCCTTTGTATTTTAATTGTGATTTTCACGAACCGGATAGTTTGCCTAAATAGCAAATTGAAGCAACACAAAATAAAAAAACTACCATTATGCTCCGATTACGCATAGAACACGGTATCTGATATGTATTTCGCAACCATAAAAATACAGCAATGATAACGCACCAAAAGCAGATTCTGCAACAAGTAGATCACAACCCCGATTTATTTAAAAAAGAACTGGTTAAATCCTTACGCTGGTTACAGGATTATGAACAAACTCAATTTAAAAAATGGGTTTGCGAAAAATATTATCATCAATACCCTGTAATTATTAACCAGGTTTTAGACGAATACGCACCAATGCAGGGCGATGATTATTAAAAGAAATTGTTAATCGGCTTATTTTATTTCATCGGACTATATTGCCACACAAGGAGGTGTTTGGCGTATTTTATTAGGTAAGTATATATGCAGCCTTCCAACAAACACAATGGATATATTACTGATAAGTAGCTTTAAATATCTTTTACGTGGCTTATTATAATTGTCTGATCATATTGCTTTTATAATCAAAATGTAAGATGCGTATAATTGCGTATCATAAGCTCTAATGCCGTTATAATACTTTTTGGGAAAGCACTTTTAAACCTCTACCTGGTAGAACTCCAGCGCCCCTTTCTTATTTTCCTACGCTATTTTTAAATTCGGGCAATAAAAGCAGACTAGCTAAAATCCGGGGAGCCACTTCGTAACCGTAGCGTTTCAACTTATCTACCACATCTACAAAAGTTACCTCTTTATTTTTTATCAATTCAATCAGCTCGTCCAGTTGCGATTGGCTCAGTTCTTTTCGTATGGCCTCTTCTATTATTGAATGCTCCTTATTTCTTTCTTTCTTTTTCTCACTAATATCTTTTTCGGCCAAGCCAAATGTTTCTATCTCCATGATGATCGTTTGGAGCACATCGGCACAGGTTTTTTTTATCGAATCCACATCGCCCGTGGTATCGCGTAAGGACCAGCTGCTGTTATGAAAGTCTACCTCTTCGATAAGTTTTGTTTTCATATTGCCGGGACCCAATATAGAATCTAACACCGCAATGGTGCCCTGTTTCCAACTGTGCAGGTCAAAATTCCGTTCTTCCACCTTACGAAGCCGGCTGTAAAGGAGTTCTAATTCTTTTTCCATGCTACAAATTTATAATGCCCTTTTGTAGAGCCGACTAAATATAAACAATTTATTTTACTCCAGCCCAGCCATTGTCTTTTTTATGATATACAGAGCCTCTTGCAACTGATCTTCGGTAATAATTAAGGGGGGAGCAAAGCGGATGATATGTCCATGTGTAGGTTTAGCAAGGAGGCCGTTTTGCTTTAGAGCCAGGCACACGTCCCAAGCCGTTTTTCCGTTTTTTGGTTGAATAACAACAGCGTTTAAAAGTCCTTTACCACGCACCTGTTCTATCCTATCCGATTGTATTTTTCGTAGTTCGTTGCGAAATATGGTACCAAGGCGGGCGGCATTCTCTTCTAGTTTTTCGTCTTTGATTACTTGCAGTGCTGCCATAGCCACTTTACATGCTAAGGGGTTACCCCCAAAAGTAGAGCCATGTTCACCAGGTTGTATGCACAGCATAATGTCGTCGTTGGCCAATACGGCAGATACGGGGAATACCCCGCCGGAAACGGCTTTCCCTAAAATCAGGATATCGGGCCGCACCTCTTCATGGTCGCAAGCCAGCATTTTACCTGTACGTGCAATACCGGTTTGTACTTCATCCGCAATAAACAATACATTATTGGCTTTACATAAATTGTAGGCCTTTTTCAAATACCCTTCGTCGGGCACATATACTCCGGCCTCGCCCTGGATAGGTTCCACCAAAAAACCAGCTACATTGGGATCGCGCAAGGCTTCTTCTAAAGCTGTCAAATCATTGTACGGCACTACCTCAAATCCGGGGGTGTAGGGCCCAAAACCTTTATAGGAATCCGGATCGGTAGACATGGATATGATGGTGATGGTTCTGCCATGGAAGTTACCCTCGCAAACAATTATTTTGGCCTGATTATCGGGGATGCCTTTTTTGTTGTAAGCCCACTTTCGGCAAAGTTTGATGGCCGTTTCGTCTGCCTCGGCACCGGTGTTCATGGGCAATACTTTATCGTATCCAAAAAATCGGGTGATGTATTCCTCAAATTCACCCAATACGTTGTTGTAAAATGCCCTGGATGTTAGGGTGAGTTGTGCAGCCTGTGCGGTAAGAGCTTCAATGATTTTAGGATGACAGTGCCCCTGGTTTACAGCAGAGTAGGCCGACAGGAAATCGTAGTATTTTTTATCTTCAACATCCCAAACATAAACACCTTGTCCGCGCTTTAAAACAACGGGCAGTGGATGATAGTTATGGGCGCCATATTTATCTTCTCTGTCTATATAATGTTGCGGGGTCATTTTTGTATTGTTCATACCTATTTTATTTTTTTGGGGATTAAACAAGGCCGAGTGCTAATATAGTAATATGCGCCTTGGATTGTGCTGAGAAAAATCAGTAGAAATAGAATGATCTTATCGCCGCGTTTTTTAAAGTTTTGGTAAGTGTATGCTATCCTCATGCTATATGTCCAATACCTACCACACCGTCCGCCAGTAGTCAGGAGCTAGACCCTAAATTCTTCCGGCACATAGTTGTCGAGGCTCAAGCATACTTCGGTAGCACATTTTATTCCGCTATTCATTAGGATGTCCCACTTGTTTTCGCTAAGATTTTGTAATGCCTTTTTGGTAATATTATTAGCCAGCAGGGCATGAATAATACCTGCATTAAAGTTGTCGCCCGCTCCGATGGTACTCACCGGCTTGATGCGTGGCACCGGATAATGCTTTTTAAATTCTTTGCTATGTAAATAAGCACCCTGTGCACTTGCGGTGTAAATTAAGTTATTACACTTGTTTTTTATTGTCTCAAACACCTGATCGGATGAAGTAGCCGCATAGATGTTGTCAAAATCTTCGTTGCTGCCCCTTATAATGTCTGCTGCCGCAATGTTTTCTTTTAAATAGTTGAGATATTGCACCTGGTTTTCATCATGTTTTTTTCGGTAATTGGGATCGTAAAGGATGAGGCAAGCCATTTGCTGCGCATGCTTAATAATCGGATAGATTTGCTGGCGTATAGCCGGGGCTATGGCATACGACGAGCCAAAGAGCAGGATGTCGTCTGAATTAAAATCGGGGAGGGGACCCGTTAATCTTTTGGAAGGATAATTTTTGTAGAATTCGTATCCGGCATCGTTGTGTTCATTTAAAAATGCCAGGGCCAAGGCAGTTTGTCCTTGCTTATAACGCTGAACATATTGTGTATCAACTTTATTCTCTTTGATAAAATCGAGAATCAAATCACCTGCCTTGTCGTGCCCCAGCTCACTGATAAAATGGCATTGATGCCCCATCCGAGCCAGTGAAATTAAGGCATTTAAAACAGAACCACCCGCTTTTGCAGCAATAGGCTGGCCGTTTTTAAAAACAATGTCCAGCACTGTTTCGCCTAATCCAAAAACTCTGCGCATAATGTTTGTTGTTAACTAATAGGTTGTTACACGGATTGCTTGTTAAATCAGTAGCTTGTTAGCTGATAAGGAGTAAGCTCTTGTACAAACACAGGCTTATTAAGGTAATAAAAAAATAGGATTGACCGGAACAACGCTAATATTCAATTTCCCAATATCTATTTTATTTAATTTCCGCTCTACGTTCTAAGCAATACGCTATAGCTTCTCCGCTTGATTTCCACTCTTCGTTATTTTTGCTTTTCATCGGCGTAGTGGGATCCAAAAAGGCAGACAGGTCTGGGGGCGGATATTCCGCTCCCCGCCTTCTGCTCATTGTTTTCCGCTCCCTGTTTTTTATTTTACCAATTTTGAGATAGTTTTAAAGGTGTCAGTTCCGGCAAAACGGCATAGTTCAAATAAAAGAGATTCGTAGCTGGTAACCAGGATGCCCTGTTGCAACATGCGATTGATGGCTATCCTATGGTTTTCGGGGTTTCGCGAGCCTACGCAATCTTCTACCACAACCGGCTTATAACCTTTGGCTTGCAAGTCCAGCGCTGTCTGCATCAAACAAATGTGTGCCTCAATGCCAAATAGGATAGCCGTTTTGTAGCCTTCGGTTTCAAATTTTTCGATAAATGCTTCGTCATCCATACAGCTAAAAGCAATTTTTTCAAAAGTAGGGCAAGTGGCCACTTTCTCAGCTAATCCTTTGATAGTGGGGCCCAGTCCTTTTTTATACTGTTCGGTCACCATCATAGGCACTCCCAGTGCTTGAAGTCCGTCCACCAATATTCCGATATTTTTTTTGAGCTGTTGGTGGTCGTGGATGTGCGGAAATAATCTTTCCTGAATATCTACCACAAGGGCAACGGTGTTTTCTTTTGTGATTCTCATTTTATTATTTTTTTTGTTTTTATAAAGATAATGAAATGGTGTCGTCTTCGAGGTGCATTAGTTCGGTGGCATCGTATCTCGAGGTTAAGCGTATATCATATTTATCATTCAAATGCTCAAAAGCAAAAAGGGCAATATCGCCCCTGTTGTTATCTTCTGATATATGCGATAAAAATATGGTCTTTAATTTTTCCGAGGCATGATTTTCTATCAGTTCAACTGCTTGCTTATTGGAGAGGTGACCATACTCGCCGGCTACGCGTTGTTTTAAAAAAGCAGGATATCGTCCGGAGGCAAGCAATGCATCATCATAATTGGATTCAAGAAACAGGAAATCGCATAGGCTTAAATGTGATTTTACGTTTTCGCAGGGTTCGCCAATATCGGTGAACACGCCAATGTTATAATTACCTGTTTGCACCCTAAAGCTGCATGGTTCAGCGGCATCGTGCTTTTTTAAAAAGGAATGTACCTTAAATTGGCCTATCTGTATTTCGTCGCCTGGTGTAAATGTTTTGATGTGAGGTGGGCGCAGGGTATAATAACTGCGGTGCAAGGTTTGCTCCGAAATATAAAAAGGGATACCGTGCTTTTGTCCGAATACCCGTGCTCCCCGATAATGATCCTGGTGTTCGTGGGTTATAAATCCGGCTTTTATAATGGCGGGATTGATACCTCTGGCCTTCATTCGTTCCACAATTTTCCTTCGGCTTATGCCGGCATCAATTAAAATGCCTTCGTGGTTATTACCAATGTAGTAGCAATTGCCGTTGCTGCCCGATGCCAGGGCACAAACTTTTATCATCTTATTGTGTTGTTTTTAGTTTGTAATTGTATGAATTACAGCTGTTTTGTTTATTCTGCGCATTAATTCTTTTCTGCGATAATTTCTTATTGTTCTACCCGCACCGTATGGGAGTTGGGTTCATTTGCTAAGCCATAACGCATGGTGTAAATATAGGTAAACTCGGCACCAAAAAATAATATGAGACAGGAATAAGATACCCACAAGCCGGGTAAGTACCACGAACCGGCAGCACCGTAAGTTGAGCCCGGATCGGCCTTGCCAAATTACAGACCCGGAAACAAAAATCCGATAACCAGTACGAAACCTAAACTGCGGGTACGATCCAAAACTAATTTTATAATGTTGAATTTGGCTGACATCTATGTAAAAATTATTTATACAGTACGGTGGCTGGTTTCCCAATATTAAAATAATTAAGTCCAAAATCGGTGGTGCGTAGCGAGTTAAGCCTAAAAATATTATTTCCATTTCCGGGCATGGAAGGGTAAAATGCCAGCGATAGCTGAAAGGTGTTTAAAACCAGGTTTTCGTTTCGGATTAGAACGCCCAAACCAAACTGTTGGTAGAGTTTCCTGTTTTTAAAACCATTTTGATCGCTCCCCAACAAGGCTCCCGACCAGGTAAGGTAAGGTCCAAAACGAAACCCTAAAATGTTGAAAGGAGCGTAGGATTGTGTCTGCAGCGTGATTACCGCACGGCGGGTACCCATCAAGCTACTACTATTAAATCCTATTATCCCTACATCGTTGTTAATGGTGAGGCTATCGGTGGTAAATGGGTTAATGCCAATGGTAATATGCGATTTAATTAACTGTCGGAACCTCCATTGGCCTATCTGTTTTAAATGTGTAAAATAATTTAGACCCATTGAAACTGCGCCCTGCTCGGAGTTGGATGCCGTAAAAAATGAGCCATATTCAAGTTGCCCACTAAGGTAACCCCAAGGAGGATATTTAGCAAAAGCAAAACGGGCCCCCAGATATTTTCGTTCCTTCTCCCCTTTAATCTGATAGCCTACAGTTAAATTAATTACCTTTCCAATGGGTAAGTCCTCGGTTGTTCCAAATTTAAATATATATTTTTCTTTTAAAAACCGCTGGGTAGACACACCCATGCTTCCCAAATAGAAATCTTCACTTTCAAAAATTAAATGCGTATCCGTATTATTTGGTTTTTTAGGATAGCGCACACGCAAAAAACGGGCTGCCGAAATCAAGTTTGTAGATCGTGCGTATTCGCTTTTGCCTTTGATCAATTGCATTGAACTACCTCCCCATAAATCCTGTATCTTAACTACAAACTGTCGCTCGCCTGTGGGGGTGGGATCAATACCTACGGTGTCGCTGTGCGAGTGATGTGCAAGGCTTATTCCACCAGCCCATTTAGTAAGTGGTGAAAAAAAGTTACGTTCAAAACTTAAGCGTCTGTTAACATGACCATGCCTATCAAGCCCCAAGTGTATTCCACCACTAATATAGCTTGCACCAATGTTTGAAACTACATACCCCATACCGTAGTATTTTATTGTATGGTTGTAGATGTGTTTCAACTCGTGACCCCGACCGAGAAAATTTTTATCGCTTAAAATACGTGCCTTCCCCGATGTTTCGGGTAGGATGCTCCACATATCCAAAACACGTATATAAATATCCACACATTCATTATCGCCTTCGCATGGTCGTACGCTAAAACTAAGATCACGCACATGCGTTTTTTCTCTGATTAACCTTTCCGACTCTTTAGCACGAAAGGCGTCAAAAGGTTGATCTTCTTGTAAAAGTAAAAGGTTTTTTATGGTGCGTTTTTTCGATTTAATATGCAGCGTATTTCCTGTTTTTTGCAACAGACTATGTCCATCAGCGGTAGTATCTTCAAGCGAGTAGCCGAAGGGGTCGAGGGTTTCGATGATAATGTGTCGGATGATTTTCCCCTCATAGGAACTATAACTCAAATACGATTTTATTGTGTTTTTTTTCCTGGCTTTTTTTTTCTCCTCCTCTGTTTTAATCAATAAATCGTGGAGTATTTTTACCGTTTTGTTTTGCTGAGCTATAGAATCTAATTTTTCATAAACCCTTGATGAATCTTTTTTTATTACTGGGTTTTGTGCTGCGGCAAATCTATCCGTAAAAAGACTAAGGATAATTAGCAAAAAAGTTATGACGTTCCATATGCTCATATTTTTTACCTTTTAAACATTTCATTGTTCATCAATTGTTTAATCATAGTGTTTTTGATTTTGACTATTAGATATTTATGACGGATACTTTAGCTTATATTTAATAAACTGCGCTCTAAATCCTATTGCAAATACATTGCCTTTTGGCATTTATTAGCGCGAGGATAATGTTAGTATAGGTTGGTGGTGGCGTTGTTTTAGCCCATAGATTTTCGTCTATAATACATGGTGTACTGTCTACTCCTTTTATTTACATCATATTGCAATGGGTGGGGCACAGTAAATAGGCGAAACAAACCAAGCGTACCGGATTGATGAAGGCTCATACCGGATTCTTTTTTATTGTGCCAATTACGGCAGAGGGTACTTTTAAAAAGACTAATCGGGGTTTGATCTGCCCATAGGAGGAAAAACTTACACAAAATGGGCAAAGTGAAAATTATAACCATGGTTTATTTTACCGGAGACCGGAAGCCGGTTTAACGGTGATTATAAACTGGCCCATATGCGGGCAAGCGATTTTCCGGGTGCATCAATTTTTAAATCTAAAAAATATCCGAAAGGGGTTTGCCAAACTTCGTACTCAGCATTTTCTAATCTCTTTTGGGCTGCATCGAATACTTGCTGCGAAAATAAAACGGATGCTTTTGACTCCGACAGATGTGCAAATGAATGTAAAATTACACGTTGGGTTTTATTTTTTCGGGCCACCCATTTTAAATGGTTTACCAACTTTTTCTCCCGGCTTATCACATCTTTCTCTTCATCCAATTCTTCTACCTGTATAAATGCCAAAACCGCATCTTTTATCTCTATTCCCACTCCTGGCGCAGGAGCATTATCTAAATTCTTTGTGCGAGGCTCGTACCCGAAACTATTTACATAAAACACTAAAACCTTCATGTAATAAAAATGATTTTTTAGGTTGACAATCGAATTAAGGTAACTACCGAAGTTAAAAATAATTATTAACTCAGCATAAAGTAAATCATTTGTTTATCAAAACACCCTATTGTCGGGTGAAACATTTGTATCTTAACTTTAGTGCTTAAGCTAAACGGGATCTTAATTCCTTATATTTAAGGTTATAGCTTCGTTCAACATATTTAAGTGAGCTGAGTTCTTACTTCACGTTTCGTAATAAATGGCTTCAGCCCCAATAAGTGCACAAAAAAGCCGGCACTACCTGCCAATTATAGTTTGATAAGTTTTTTTTGAAATATAGCAACAAAAACTTTTTTCAGGACTTAAAGTAAGATGGGTTGATTAAACTCCGGAAACGTGCTACACTTCAACTAATCAAATTAAAACCTTTTTGCATCAACAAAGCATTGCATTTGGAGTCAATGTAAAAAAGTTTACCGAACACCATTTATCCTGCTGGGGAAAATTATTATTTAAATTTTAACAAATAATAGTTTAAAATAATTTTCACATTTAATTAAGCATGCTTAACTTTGCAGCTAAGTAAGCTAAAATATGAATTCAACATCGGTAGAAAATTTTTTAAAAAATGTGTTCACCCTACAGTATGACGAGGGTGAAAAAGCGTCCGCCTCTAAGCTATCCCTTAGGTTGGGTATTTCAGGGCCTGCCATAACCGATATGGCAAAAAAGCTATCCTCTAAAAGCCTGATAAACTATCAACCCTACAAAGAAATAGAGCTCACTGAGAAAGGGAAAGAAATTGCCATCACGGTTATCCGCAGACATCGATTGTGGGAAATGTTTTTACATCAGGTACTCAATATGGATTTAAGTGAGGTACATACGGAGGCTGAATGCTTGGAGCATCAAACATCGGATCGTTTATTGGCCCGACTTGATGACTTTTTAGGCAATCCAAAGTTTGATCCGCATGGCGACCCTATACCCCATGCAGACGGAACTATACAACGACACAAAAATTCTGTTAAAATGGATCAGTTGCAGGAAGGAGACAGTGCTAAGATTGTGCGATTAATATATGCGGATGAAGAAATTGAACGGCTATATGATCATTATGAAATACGAACCAACAAACAGTTTAGTGTGAAAAAAATTTTTGCACTGGACCAATCGATGGAGATACAGATGGATGATCAAAAAATATTGATATCCCCTACTTTACAAAAACGGATTTTCTGTACTGTTTTAAAATAAGTATGCACCGATCTGTAATTGAGATGATAAAAACAGCATACCGGTATTTGATCAATCAATATTCGGTGTTACACCTATTGGGGTAAAAAACTAAACAAAATGTACAACTAAATGGAAAACATAGCATTTTCGCAAGTATTAATGGCATTTGGCTTAACTCTCCTTGCAGGTTTGGCCACCGGTATTGGGAGTGCCATGGCTTTTTTTGCCAAACGAACCAACACTAAATTCTTATCACTCGCATTGGGTTTTTCGGCGGGAGTAATGATTTATGTATCCTTTGTAGAGATTTTTTTTAAGGCGAAAGACAGTCTTACAGAGGTGTACGGCGAGGTGAGCGGCACGTGGGTAACGGTAGTTTCCTTTTTTGGCGGCATGCTGCTTATTGCTATCATCGATAAACTGATTCCTTCGGCCGAAAACCCACACGAGATGGAAAGCATTGAGGATATGACGGAAGAAAAACGGCGCAACAGCCCCCACCTGATGCGAATGGGTCTTTTTACCGCGCTGGCCATAGCCATCCATAATTTTCCGGAAGGTTTGGCTACCTTTACGGCCGCACTAACGGATCCCAATCTGGGTATTGCCATAGCCGTAGCCATCGCTATCCATAACATACCCGAGGGGATAGCCGTTTCGGTACCCATTTATTATGCCACCGGAAGCAAACGAAAAGCCTTTAAGCTCAGCTTTCTCTCGGGGCTGGCAGAACCGGTAGGTGCACTAGTGGGTTATCTGATACTGATGCCATTTTTAACGCCAACCTTGTTTGGGATTATATTTGCCGCAGTGGCGGGCATCATGGTATTTATCAGTTTGGACGAACTTTTACCCGCTGCCCAAAAATACGGCGAACATCACCTTTCAATTTATGGATTGTTTGTAGGTATGTTGGTAATGGCTTTTAGCTTATTGATGTTTTTGTAAGATAGCGTAGTAGATGGACAGACGTGCAGCACTTAGCAATTTAAAAACAAATACGCACTATTCCGTTACTGTGGTGCAAGCTCCGTGTTTTATTTCCAATACCGAATATTTATAAATAGCGCAACAATGTAATAATAATGATAAAAGTATATTTAATAATGATGAGAAGAATAATATCCTTATTTATGCTGTGCATAACAGTTAGCTTAAGTTATGCGCAACATACCGATGCCAATATTTTTGGCCATGTACAGTGCGATGGTGAACACCTTCCCTTTGTGAGTATTTATATTAAAGGTTCAAACAAAGGTACGGCAACTGACTTAAGTGGCCATTATATGTTGACTAACTTGCCCGCCGGAAAACATATTTTGGTGGCTAATAGCGTAGGCTACAAACCCGTAGAAAAGGAAATCGTGGTTGAAGCCGGAAAAACCATAGAAATAAACTTTGTGCTCGAAGAACAAATCATGGCCATTGACGACATTGTAGTTACCGGCACCAAAACCTTTAAACGTCAAACAGATTCGCCGGTTATAGTAAATGTGATGGAAGGTAAAATGCTGGAAATGATACAAGCCAATACGCTGTCCGAAGGCTTGGTTTTTCAGCCGGGCATACGTATGGAAACGGATTGTCAGACCTGCAATTATACCCAGCTGCGCATGAACGGGCTCGGCGGTGGGTATTCGCAGATACTTATCAACAGCCGTCCGGTGTTCAGCCCGCTTACGGGATTATATGGCCTGGAACAGATACCGGCTAATATGATAGAGCGTATTGAAGTGGTCCGGGGTGGTGCCTCTGCCCTGTACGGTGCCGGTGCCATAGGGGGTACCGTTAACGTGATTACCCGCCCACCGGACAGGAATGCCTATGCCGTAAATGCCAATACATCGGTGATCAATGGTGCTGCCTCCGATTTTATATTAAATGCAAATGCCAGTACCGTATCCGACAGGAGAAATGCCGGCATGAGTATTTTTGCTTCGCACCGTATGCGCGAATCCTACAATCACAATAACGACGGATTTAGTGAGATGCCCCAGCTTAAAAACAATTCTTTTGGGCTAAATGCCTTCCTGTTACCTGCACCCAACCATAAAATTGAGTTTAATCTGTCGTCGATGTATGAGTACAGGTATGGAGGCAATAAGGAAGATGGTCCTGCATTTTTGGCCGACCAAAGCGAGGAGCGCGTGCACAACGTGCTGATGGGTGGTGCAGATTACAGCGTTAATTTTAACAATAATCTATCGTCGTTTGCTGCCTATGTGGCCGGACAAACTACCGACCGCGATCATTATACCGGCATTATGCCCGATGAAGGCACACCGGAATACGATGAACATTTTAAAGAACCTCCTTATGGCATTACCGACAACAAAACCTATCTGGGTGGTATTCAGCTTAATCATATGCTTAGTCATTTTATATCGGGCAGTAACCAATTTAGTTTTGGGGCCGAGTACAACTACGACATGGTAGATGATGAGATTGTTGCCTACAATTACCACCTGGATCAGGAAACAAAAAACTTTGGCAGCTTCCTGCAAAGCGACTGGTCCATCAATCGCAAGCTAAGCTTGCTTACCGGTGTAAGAGCCGACAAACACAACATGGTGGATAACTTGGTATGGAGTCCTCGTATTTCGGCATTGATGAAGCAAAAACAGTGGCAATTCCGCGCAAGCTGGTCCACGGGTTTTAGGGCACCCCAGGCTTTTGATGCCGACATGCACATTGCCTTTGCCGGTGGTGGCATACAGCGCGTTGAGCTCGCAGAAAGCTTAAAGGAAGAACGATCGAAAAGCATAAGTACTTCTATTAATTACGATTATCCGAATGAGCATTTTATTTTGGGTTTTACCCTCGAAGGGTTTTATACCAAGCTAACAGACGCCTTTATTTTAGAGGAAAACGGGACGGATGCTAACGGAAACTCCATCCTGGAAAAAAGAAACGGTGAAGGCTCAACGGTGAAAGGTGTAACAACAGAAATAAGAGCTAACTACAACCGCAAAGTTCAGCTGGAAGCCGGCCTTACCTTTCAGAATAGTGAACACGAGAAAGCGGTAGAATGGAGTGAGAACAGCCCGGGCATCAAAAAATATCTGCGAACACCCGACGAGTACGGCTATTACACCTTGACCTACAACTCGCGTTTGGGTATTAACGCCGCACTATCGGGTGTATATACCGGCCCCATGCTGGTACCAAATTACGGTCGTAACGAATTGATTAAATCTCCTTCGTTTCTGGAAAACAACCTGAAGGTGTCGTATCAATTCAATTGGTTAGAAAAAGGGCTTGCTGTTGAAATGTTTACAGGTGTGCAAAATATCTTTAACGAATATCAGGATGATTTTGAAACCGGTAAAAACAGGGACAGTAATTATGTGTATGGACCCGCTCGCCCCCGAACGGTATTTGTAGGTATTAAATTAATGAGTTTGTAAGCTGTTCTATTTTAGATAATTAGACTTTGTGTTCGTTGTGCATTCATCGTGTCCTTTGTGGTTGATTTTTTAACCACCATGCTCACAAAGAAGGCGCCATGAACACTAAGTCTTTTTGTTTTCGTTGTGCATTCCTGATGTGTTTTGTATTTAAATACGAAGCCTTTTGTTATGTCCCCAGCATACCCTGCAAATTTTGCGCTGCCAGACTTACACATTGCTTGCAGCTCAAGCGGCGTTCCGTTCGTATTTCTCTACACCTTACACTGCTGCCTTTAGCAATAAAATCCATGTCTATTTTTTGTTGCAACGGATTATCGCCTAACAACTGATGAGCCGCATACAAGGCGCCACAAAGACCACCTTCCGCTCTTCCACCGCCATTACGGGCAGCTGCAACAATAGCCTGTTCATCTACCTCAAATTCCTTTTGAAAAGTCTTAAGAATAGCCTGAGCACAATTGTACCCTTCGGCACCATGGAATAGTTGTTCTGCAATTTTTGTTTTCACCACATTTGATTTATTGATTCGCGTTGTTAGTGGCAGGTATCTTTTCAGTTGTCAACGATGAACCAGTATCGACCTGCCAATCATTCATGCACCCAACACCAATCACTGATTACTGATTACTGAATACTGATTACTGATTACTGATTTCCGTTTTACTTCGATCTTCTTATCTGCTTAAAGCTGATGCCCAGTGTTTTCTCGAACCAGCGAATCTGTTTTATTTCGGGCGAAGTAATCAGGGCAAGGGATATGCCTCGGTTACCGGCACGTGCTGTCCGTCCGCTCCGGTGCGTGTAATACTCGTCTTTATCGGGCAACTGGTAATGCACTACAAAGGCGAGGGCTTCGATGTCAATGCCGCGGGCAGCTAAATCGGTAGCCACCAAAATACGGAGATTTTCCTTTTTAAAGGCACGCATCACCTTATCTCGCTCCACCTGTTTCAGGTCGCCCTGTATGGCATCTGCTGCAATGTTTTTAGCTTGCAGCTGTTTGGCTAAGGTCTGTGCTGCTGATTTGGTTTTGCAAAACACTACGCCACGCGCTTTGGGATCGGCATTGAGCATCTGAATCAATATGTGCAGCTTCTCCTTTTCTTCGCATATTAAAAATTGATGATCGATATTGCGGTTTACCTGCCGTTTTTTGTTGATCTCTATTTTAATTGCCTGGCCGGAGAGATGGCGTTTTACTATTTTTTGTATGCCATCGGGCATGGTGGCCGAAAACAACCATTTGCTCTCAATAGCCGGTAGCATAGTTAATATTTCGTCCAGCTCCTTTTTAAAACCCATACTCAGCATCTCATCGGCTTCGTCCAGAATAACTGTTTTTACCTTACGCAGGTCAACGGCTTTACGTTTTACCAAATCAATCAAACGGCCGGGTGTAGCTACCACAATATGCGTTGGACGACGAAGAGCACTTATCTGCGGTTCTATTTGTACTCCACCAAAAACGGATTCCACAAATATCTTATCGGAATACTTGGTAAACTTGAACAGTTGCTTTGCAATCTGCTGCCCCAGTTCGCGTGTTGGGCAAAGAATAAGGCCTTGTACCTCTTTGCTTTTAGCTACGATGCGATGCAATAAAGGCAGGCCGAAGGCGGCGGTTTTTCCTGTGCCGGTTTGTGCTTGTGCCACCAGATCAGTGTTACCTTGAAGCAATAAAGGGATGACCTGATTTTGTATTTCGGTAGGTTGGATAATATTGAGCTCGCTGATGGCTTTTACAAAATTATCTTTAACACCTAATTGTTTAAAGTTTTCCATAGTTTATTTTTGGTTTTAATTAGTCCAACAAGGAATATCGCGGGTAACACATCAACAATAATCAAATTAAAAATTTAAAATAAATATTGAACCCACTTTCGGCTTCGAATTCTCCATCTTTCTATTCCATGGATTTCACCCATGGTTATTGATATTTTACCGTTTTGCGTAACTTATATTTATAATAAGGATGAAATAATTTATTGTTAATAAGTCCGGATTGGAATAAGTAATTTATACAGTATCTGATGAATCGTACCTCGCCTACTTCCTCTCCAGGCACACTACATTTTCAACATGGTGGGTATGCGGAAACATATCTACAGGCTGAATTTGTGTTACGCTATATTTTTCGTTCAATATATTTAAATCGCGTGCCTGTGTAGCCGGGTTACAACTCACATATACAATTTTTGGAGCTGAAGTTTTTAAGATGGTTTTCACCACGTCTTCGTGCATTCCTGCGCGTGGTGGATCCACAATAATTACATCGGGCCGTCCATTTTCCGCTATAAAATCCTCGTTCAGGATATCCTTCATATCGCCGGCATAAAAATGGGTGTTGGCAATGTTGTTATTGGCCGAGTTTACTTTGGCATCTTCAATGGCCTCAGGAATATACTCTATGCCCACTACTTTTTGTGCTTTTCCGGCCACAAAGTTAGCAATGGTTCCGGTACCCGTATATAGGTCGTACACTACTTCGTTACCCGTGAGGCCGGCAAAATCGCGCGTTATTTTATACAGCTCATGAGCTTGTTCCGAGTTGGTTTGGTAAAAGGACTTAGGGCCTATCCTGAATTTTAAACCTTCCATTTCTTCCTCAATGTAATCGCGACCACTAAAACAGATAATATCCTGATCGGCAATGGTGTCATTGGCTTTTTCGTTAATCACATACATTAATGAAGTTAGCTGCGGAAACTGCGTTTTCAGATGATTCAGCAGGCCTTCCCTCTTCTCTACATCTTCGTGGTAAAAAGCTACGATAACCATTACCTCGCCGCTTGAAGTGGTACGTATAATGAGGGTACGTAAAAAACCCACTTGCTTTCGTATGTCGAAAAAAGAAAGCCCATTTTCTAAGGCATATTTTCTGATGGCCAGGCGGATGCTATTTGAGGGTTCTTCCTGCAGGTAACATTTTTTAATATCAACCACCTTATCGAACATGCGGGGGATATGGAAACCCAAACCGTTACGCTCCAGGGAATCTTCTTCGAGCTGCATTTCGTCGGATTCTAACCAGCGTTTGTTCGAGAAAGTATATTCCAGTTTGTTTCGGTAAAACTGTGTTTTTTTTGAAGGGATAATGCTGCTTATTTCGGGCAGCTCCACTTTACCAATGCGTTGCAGGTTACTGGCCACTTCGCGCTGCTTGTATTTTAATTGCTCGGAATAGGGCAGAGGCTGCCACTTACAGCCGCCGCAAATACCAAAATGCGAACAAAAAGGTGCTATCCTAATCTCCGACTTTTTATGGTATTGGGTTACGTAGCCCTCGTAATAGTTTTTGCGCTTTTTGTTTACTTGTACATCTACGATGTCGCCGGGTACGGCATGTTGCACAAATAGCACTTTTTCGTCAATCCTGGCCAATGCCTTCCCTTCGGCGGCCACATCTGTAATTTCTACCTGCTCAAAAAGCGGTTTTCGTTTCCTTGATCTTCCCACAATAATTTTTTTAAAATAAGATAAGAGAAATTGAGATAATCTGTGCGCTGCCAGCATCTCCATGGGGTAGCTACCGCATTCGCCAAAAACTTTAGCGGTTGAGAAGCAGAGGAGCAAGATAAGAGACTATTGGTGCTTATCTGATTTTTAGCTTTGCCCCATTGGAAAGTTCAATTCTCTCAGGCATTAATTCAGCCTGCAAAGATAAAAAAAAAGGCCGTCAATTGCTTGATGGCCTTTTTTATATTTGTTTTTACTCCCCAAAAGGGTTTTCGTTGAAGTTGCTTTTTTGGGAAGGACTAGCTTCCCGATTCTGTCCAGCCGCTGGTAGAACTGGTTTATCAGGAGGATTATTTTCATCGGTCATCATCACCAATGAAATGTCATTGTCGATAATGGTAACAGAAAGTTCAGGTTTAGTATATAACTTTTTCTTCATAACACTTACAAAGATACTAATTTTTTACAAAAACTTTTTGGCTTATCGTTTTTTCATTTGAGATAATTTTTATCAATAACAAACCTTCGTATTCCGTGTATATTTTATTGTTACTGCCCGCTTGTATTATTCCTGATTGTACCAATCTGCCCGAGGTATTGTATGCTTGATAATAGGGCTTTGTCAATTCCGGGGTTTTAATATAAATATAGGAGCCGGCACTATATATGTTGATTGGATAATTATCCGATACCGGATTTACCTTTGTCGAAATAGTTGGCGTGATATGTACCACAAATCTATTTTCAAAAGTGCCGGCTTCGCTTGTAAATAAATACGTATCGTTTAAAGCCATGGTTTGAAGGGTTCCATTGAATTTATCTTCAACTTTTACGATAACATTTTCTTCAGTATTGAGCATTTCAATTAATGCCAAATTATACTCGCCTGATTGTCCCACCTTGTATCCCAGCTCAATAGACCGGCCTGCTTCGTAGTTGCTATAAGTACTGATGGCTAATTTTTCGGATGACTGCATAACGTAAAATTGCACTACTTTTTTATTGCTCGAGAAACGTTTTTCGGCATCGTATGAATCCACCTCATCGCTTGCATTGGCATCAAAGGAAATTAGAATTTCATCCTTAATATTTTCCGAGTTTATTCCGGCAAACCTTATCTGCTGACCGGAAATGGCTTTTGCATTTTTTAAATAGGTATAATGAGAATTTACTCGTGCACTTTTGGGTATAGTTATGTCGCCAATAGTCTGGCCAATCTCAACCTGAGTCCAAAAAGAATGACAGGATGGAATGTGACTTGGTTCATCGGAATTAACATTTACATAGGTCGCCGTACCTCCGTTGTTACCATTGTAAACTCCATAAAGACCATCGTCATTATTTAAAATGTAAAACCTATCCCGAATATTATTTAATGTAATGGCTTCCCAATCAATGCTGCACGGGAAAGGATTGCCAGTTAAATTCCATCCATAATTATTTGGAGATTCGGTACGCACAGCAATAACAGGTCCAACGTCATTATTATTAATGGCACCGTTAAAGTTAATGATATCACCTGCGTTTCCATAGGCCAAATAACCATTGCCCGCTTGTAATACTTCTGTCGAGGAAAGTGTTTCCCAGGACGCAGTAGATGCGTTTCTACGGTATATGCTGTGGGATATGCCCGTGTTGTCTTGAGTTGCCCCGCTAACCGGGCTCGAAATGTAAACGCCTTCCAAATTACCACGTATAGCTTGTTCCACGTTAATTTGAGCTCCTGTTGTTGTTAAAGTGCCGTTGTTTAATAGGTTGGCATTCCCAATAGCAGGATCGACAGACGATTTGAGTACGAGCGATTTGGTGACGTTAAGGTTCCCAGTTGGTGCAATAGTGAGTGATGCACCAGCTTCAACAGAAACGTTGTGTACTGTTGTTATGGAAGGACTCTCTAAAACAGGTTGATTTGTTGCTGAGCGAGGGATAATGATACTATTTCCTGAGCCAGTCCAATTAAGAGGGTCACTATAAGTCGAACCTGCCGACCCGTTCCAAATCTGATATGCATCTGTTGTAAAGTTGGCTGATGCAGGTGACGATTGCTGGTTTCCATACACATCTTCAACTTCATTTACTGTAATCGTGTAAGCAGTGTTCTGTGCTAAGTCCACGTCCGGTGTTATGGTAATACTATTCGCCTCGGCATTTATACTGGCCGAAAAGCTAAAGCTTGGCGAAAAACTAATTAGCGTTTGCAAATCTAAATTGCTAATAGCAGAACCGTCTAAATTTTGGATGGCTTCGTTAAAGCCAATGGTTAAAGTTGCGTCAATAGGGAAATCTTCCTCCGTATTTTGCGGACTTAAAAACGCTGTTACCGGCGGCGTAACATCTTGCGTGGTAAATAGGGAATTCTGTGCATTTAATGTATTTCCCGTTGAATCGCGCAAAGCGAGCAGGTTAATATTATACAATTGCAACTCTTTTAAATCAGAGGTAGGGTCTATTGTGATGATAAAATTAATTTCATCATAAGTAATAGTTGCCGGTACTTCTAGGCCGGCTGCGTTGTTTTCGCGCAGGCTCACAACAGAGCCCACGTTGCCATTGGTAATCAACTCCTGGGCTGCATTATATACCTCTTCGCTCAAGGTAACAGTAATGGTTTTGTTCAATAGAACATCCACCGACATGTGAGCCGGGTCAAAAGTGGCCACAGGAGCGGAAGTGTCCGCGGTGGTAAAGGGTACGGGGGTTGGAATAATCGTTTCAATATAGTTATCGCTGTTGTCGTGGGTTACAATATAGGCTACATAGCTGGTTTCGGAGGTGTAGGTGTCGTACGTTATCTGTACTACATCATCAGCAGCAAGGTTTCTGTTGCCAGAATTAACAACAGCCTGACCGCTGGCATCCGTGCCGGCCAATACCTGATCAATGGACGGAGCCTGTTCCGATGCCAGCAAAATCACGTAATACACCCTGCCCGGTTCGTTGATAATTACTTCTACCGTGGCACCTGTACCGGTAATGTTGGTTACGTTGGGCGTGGGAGCAACATAAACGGGAGCTTCCGTATCTTCCTGGGTAAATGGTAGCGTTTCAATAGAAGTGTAGTTTCCAAATTCATCCACCACCATAATATGTACCCAATATTCGGTCAGTGAGCTTAAGCCTGATAAATCCAAGTTGGCTATGAATTCGGTGTAGGCCGTAACTGTTGCTGTTGTTGGCAGCAGGGCCGGGTTTCCAAGTTCATTTTCTCCGGCAATAATTTGTGCCTCGGTTGGCGCTGTGGCACTTTCAGTCACAACCAAATGGTAAGCACCAGCTGCATCTACCTGACCAAGCACATCCATATCGGTTTTGGTCTGGTTTTGAATATTTGGATAAGTATCTGCCCACGATGTTTGTACCGTGGTAAAAGTAAGTTGCTCAACCGTAGAAAACTTATCGGGTGTTGTTTCCGCCACTACATATACATAGTAGGGTGTTTGTGTGGCCAAAGCCGATATGTCCAATGCCGGGTTAAAAGGTACGTCTGCGGTTGACACATCGCTTGTAACTACCAAAGCAGCCGCTCCTGTTTCGTCTTGGCCCGCCTTTACTTGCGCTGCCGAAGGAGCATTTGCACTTTGCGTAACAACCATGTAATAAGTGCCCGACTTATCTACCTGACCATTCACTATCACTGATGTTTTTGTAGGTATGTCAATAGTTGGGAAACCATCTGCCCATTGTGCAGGCAATATTTCAGTGGTGAAGGTCCAATCCGTTGGTCCGGAGAAACCTTCGAAGTCGCCCCCCGTAGCTACTGATTCTATAAAACCATCATCGATAGTGACGTAGTAGGACGTGTTTTCGGCGAAAGACAAGTGGTTGATGGTGAGGGTAGGGCCTGAAATGGAAATATTTTGGTTATTAATACTGTAAGATACAAATTCGGAATCATCAATACTACGCAAAATAGATATCCTGCCCAAGGATCCTGCCACAAACTGTATGTTCTCGTCAAAAGTCAATTGCAGGCTTTGACCAATGGGCACGTCGGTGGCGTTTTGCAGAGGCAAATAGCTTGTGACGGCCGGTGGCGGGCCGGGTGTGGAAAATGGTACGGCTGTGGCATCTGTTTCTTCAATGTCGTTTTCGTTGTTGTCGGTGGAAACGATGTAAACAATATAGCTCGTGCTGTATGCAAGGCCAAAAACCGGGGCAGAGATTAGATCATCCGTGAACAATGGATAGTTACCTGAAAGAGGTGCCGGAACCGGAATGTTGTCAGCCCCATGCCCTAATTTAACCTGTGTAATGGACGGTGCAGTTTCAGTAGATGGCAACACGACATAATAAAACTCTCCATCTTCGTTTATTTCAACATTGAGATAAATAGATGTTCCGTCTAAGATTTCAACGGCGGGAGGTGTGTTGTAAGTTGGTGCCTGCGTGTCCTGTGTGGCAAAGCTAGGCGATGCAACAGTGGAAAAGTTGCCCGCACCGTCCTCGGCAACTAAATGTACCCAATACTGTGTTTCGGAGCTGAGGCTCGTAATATCCAACGACGGGCTAAAAGTAGTGTTGGCTGTAGCTACACCCGTTGCCGAAATGGACATGGTGACTCCATTTTCGTCCTGCCCGGCTTGTATTTGGGCCACGGAAGGAGCGGTGCCGCTTTGGGTCAGCACCAGATAATAGGTGCCGTCTTTGTCCACCTGGCCATTTACCACTACATCTGTTTTTGTGGGTGGGTCGATGGTTGGGAAGCCGGAGTTCCATTGTGGGTCGGCAATAATAGTGCTAAAGTTCCAGTCGGTAGCGCTGCTGATGCCTTCAAAATCGACATCTGTAGCCAACGACTTCACAAAGCCGGCATCGATGGTGATGTGGTAGTCAGTGGCATGGTTAAATGCGGGGTGGGTAATGGTAAGGGTGTTTGCTGTAATGCTAACGTTACCACTATTGTAGGGATAGGCTAAATTAGGTAAGCCATTCTCGTGAATAGTGAAATATCCAGACGTCCCAATAACAATATTCTCGTTAAACGTAACTTGCAAGTCCTGACTAACAGCAACATCCGTAACGTTATCGGCAGGTGAAAGGTTGGTGATGGTAGGTGGTGCTTCCAGGGTGGTAAAAGCTCTGACGGTGGCGGCGCCTGTTTCAATGTCGTTTCCGTTGTTATCGGCAGAAACAAGATAAGTATTGTACGCCGTTCCGTACGAAAGACCTGTAATTGTTGCTTGTACGGGTGTGTTAATGAATAGTGCTGCGTTGCCACTAAATGTGGCAGGACTGCCACTGGCTTCTTGCCCCAATTTAACTTGTGCTGCTGTAGGTGCAGCGTCACCCTGGGGTAAGACTACCCAATAAAACTGCCCGGCCTCATTGATAGAAACATTCAGCGCCGCACTTGTTCCTGCTACGTCGCTCATCGATGGGTACGTGGCATTGTAAGTGGGTGCTTGCGTGTCTAAGGTGGTAAAGGTCATCTGCTCCACGCCGGAAAAGTTGCCTGTTCCTTCTTCGCTTACCGCATAAACATAGTATTGTGTTTCGGAAATGAGCGTTGAGATATCCAGGTTTACACTGAACTCCGTATTGGCAATAATAACATTATTGGTGTTGGCGATGCTTGCCGCCGCCCCGGTATGATCCTGTCCCGCGGCAATTTGCGCCTGGGTGGGGGGGGTGGCGTTATCGGTAACCACTACGTGGCAATTACCCCCCAGATCAACCTGACCAATAACCTCGATGGCTGTTTTGTTTTGGTTTTGCAGATTGGGGTAGCTAGCCGCCCATTGAGGCGCAGCTGCTAGGGTGGTGAAAGGTATAGCGGTAGGGCCGGATGTTTCAATTGCATTAGCGACACTATAAGAATCATCTGTTGTAACACAGTATAAAACATAGTTGGTGTTGGAAGTAAGGCCTGTTACATTAAAAGTTTTATCGCTATTGGCCGCACCTCGACCAACAACAGCGATTTCCCCCCATGTTCCTAATGGCAGACTGCCAGCATTTCCATCCAGAGACCAGTCAATAACATTTTGAATGCTAGGGGTGGCCGCTCCGTCTTCTAAAATGATAAAGGTGGTATAGTATCCTGCAACAGTAAGGTTTGTGATGACAGTAGCCGTGCCAGTGTCAATGTTTTCTATTTTTGGATAACCAGCATTATAAGCCTGTCCCCAGGCACTAATCGCTATGGTAAGAATAAAAAATAAAGTAAAAAGCTTCTTCATAGTATAATATTTTTAAGCCCAAAATAATAAAAGTAAGGGGCGGGTATTGCACGGATAATCGTATGTAAGATTAAGATATTTAACGCTAAAAATACACATATGTTTCGATAATGCATCATACGTTTGATAACCGTATAAATAACTTGATTGAACTGTACTTATTTAACTGTAAGCTTGCACAGGTAATCGTAATGATGTCCATCGGCTATTTTCTCCATCATAAAACCATTTTGCGCTGCATAATACTTCAACAGTGCGTCGTCAATAAAGAGCCATTTAAATGAATTTCCTTGTATGTCCTTGTATTTCATGCGGTAATGTATCTCGCCATAATAATCTTCGTTTAGGTTGATAAGCAGGCTACCATCGTCCTCTTCAAAAAGATACCGTAAATCGGAGCTATCAACAAGCAGACAGCCATTGGGTGCCAACAATGCTTTTACTTTGGCAAAGAATTTTTTAAGGTTGGCGGTTTCCTGTGCTATTCCTATCCCGTTCATCAGCATTAGTATGGTGTCGTACTTTATATCTTCGGGCAGCGTGTAAAAATCTTGCTGCAATATATTTTTCACGTCGCGTTGGCGCATTACCTCGCATGCAGCAGCACTTATTTCGTTGGCATACACCTGTTTATTGCTTTGCTGAAGATGCAGCGCATGCGTTCCGGCTCCGGCGCCCACATCCAGTATACGCCCTGTGCTTAGGGTGAGTGCCATTTTTTCGAGTTCGGGCATTTGGTTAAACGACCTAAAAAGATATTCCACCGGAATAACGTCGTCTTCCACCAGGTTCGATTCCACAATTATCTCTGCATTTTTTTCTCCGGCTAAATAATCGCGACAAGCGCTGCCTAAAGGATCGGCTTCTGTTTTCAATATGCTAAAATTTTAATCGATTGCGGGCAAAAATACTAAATTTAAACCGTTATTTTGTTCTTAGGTACTAATTTGTAATTTTAACCGCACTTACATCTCTCACTGTGAAAACATCGATATATTTTGCCCCCTTACAGAGCTATACCACTCTGCCGTACTATTTGGCCTTTAACAATTTGATAGGTGGTGTGGATAAATATTTTACCCCGTTTTACAGGGCAGACAGGGAGGGGAATTTTGGGATCGAAAAACAATTAACAGCCCGCCCGCAAATAAATATAATCCCTCAGGTGCTTACCAACTCAGCCGAAGAATTATTGCGGTTTGGCTATACAATGGTGGATAGGGGATTTACTGAAATTAACCTGAACCTGGGTTGCCCTTTCCCGATGCTGAGTAAACGAAGGTTAGGTTCCGGCCTGTTGCCCCACCCAAATATGCTGCTCAATATGATGACTGCTTTTTTTGATACCGACATTTTACTCAGATTATCCGTAAAACTACGCCTGGGCTGGGAGGACTCCAACGAAATAAAACCGGTAATGGAAGTGTTAAGCCAATTTCCGCTGGAAGAAATCATCGTACACCCCCGTCTGGGCATTCAGCAATATAAGAGCCGTCCCAATTGGGATGTATTTAAAGATTTAAGTCATCGTTATACGGTAGTTGGCAATGGCGATATCACCTCAAGTAAGATTCTGGATGATCTGGAGCAACAATTCCCGGATGTTGCTGCCTGGATGATTGGCCGTGGACTGCTGGCCAATCCCTGCATGTTACGTCCCGAACAGGAATGGCGCAATACCATGTCACACTTGCACGATCTGTTTTTAAATAATCTCAGGGAATTTGGCTATTCGGAGCATCAGATTCTAAACCACCTGAAATGCTTCTGGGAGTATCCGGCACAGCACCTCGAAGGGGGACGGCGGTTGTTACGAAAGATAAAGAAAGTGGGGAGTAGGGCAGAGTATGAAGAAAGAAAGAAAAATCTGCTGGCAGGGTAGTCCGTTATATCGGAGCGCAGTATTTAGTTTCCTGTGCACGTTGTGCTTCAAATAATGGGATATAAATAGTTGAGGCTGTAAAATCTAAAAACGCGTTACCAACTTAAGGTTTATCCTGCGCGAGGTCAAATAATTGGGCACGGCATACTGACGATTACTTACATCGCTTACCCAAAAGTAGGATATGGTGTTGTTGATGTTAAAAAGGTTAAATACCTCCAGCCCTATCCATATATTTTTAAAGGTGCCCGCTGTTACGTTGGGGTTAAGCTGAGTGCCGGTTATCTCCTTGGAGAACCCAATATCCACCCTGCGATAGGCCGGCATACGGTTTATGGCTTTATAACGCTCGCTGCGTGGCGGGCCGAATGGCAAGCCTGTACCGTATAAAAAATTCAGATTCACCTTAAAGGATGGGTTGTTGCGGAAATAATCCTGAAACATCAGGCTAAAGTTCATACGTTGGTCCGACGGGCGTGGGATATAGCCCGGACTTATCTTTTGGCCCGTTTGCCCATCTTTATATGAATCGTCCTTTAAATCCTCCTCCGTGCGCATGAGCGAGAGGGTGGCCCAGGACTCAACGCCCTTGACAAACTCGCCGTTTATCTTCATATCGATACCCGCAACGTAGCCCTCGGCATTGTTTTTTGCCGAATATCGGATGCGCACATTATCAATTTGATAGGGAATCAGGTTCTTCATCTTTTTATAATAAAGCTCCGTAGATAATTTAAACGGACGCTCCCCCCTTGTAAAGTAATAGTCCATACCCCCAACAAAATGGATCGACTCTTGGGCTTTGATGTTGTAATTGATGCCACCTCCCTGCGAACGGTACTCCTTGTAAAAAGGCGATTGATAATACAGACCTGTGGAAAAACGAAACCTGAAATCCCGCTCCCACTCGGGCGTTAGACTTATGCCCAGCCTGGGACTGATTAAAAGCTCACCGTTGAAATCCCAATAATTGCCCCGCACTCCTAATGATACATCCATCCTACTCCTCGGCAGCTCAAAGCGTCTTTTCTCTTGCACAAAGGCCGTGTAGCGATTGGAGGATATATCGTTTTCGGCGTTGTAGGCATATATCAATTCCAGTTTATCGGGATTGATGGGGATATTAAAATCGGCCGAATCGCGCATTTCCCATTCGTTGATAATATCCGAAAAGCGCTCGTGCTGATATTTCACTTCCCACTCCATATTGTTATCTCCCCAACGATGGGCACCGCGTAGCGCTACGTTGCTAATGGCTCCAAACAAGTAGTTGCGCGCATGCTCAAGGTACGATCCTACCCCTATTCCTGTAGCAATCCGTTCGGCGTCCGATATTTGTCCATCTTCTCCTTCCAACTCCTGTAACCAGTATTGCCCGAGAATATCATAATTCTCATCTTCCGATGTACGGTATCCCGAAACGGTAAGCTTATAATGGTGCAGACTGTTGGGCATAAAGTCGATGGTTCCGGCGGCAAAGCCGGTTAAAAACTCGTCTTTCTCCTGGCCCTCAAAATAGATTTTCAATTTTTTGGCCTCATTGATGGTACCAAAGCTGGTTTCCCTGTCCACAGGTTTAAAATTGTACTGGTTCCGGGACACGTTGCCCAAAAAACCTAAACGCCATTTATCAGTTATCTGATAGGTCAGATAGCTTTGTAAATCGAAAAAGGCGGGTCTGTAATCGCCCGACACATCGGTACTGCTCACCAAATATTTATTGGTTTTGTAACGCAAGCCGGTAATGTGGGTAAACTTCTGGCTCCTGTCCGTTCCCTCAACGTGGGCGTTGGCGCCCAGCAGGCTGGCGGATGCACTCCCGGCAAAATGGGTAGGCTGCTTGTAGGTTATGTCCAGCACCGACGACATTTTATCGCCATAACGGGCATCGAACCCCCCGGCCGAAAACTGCACGTCGGAAACCATTTCGGGGTTCACAAAGCTCAAGCCCTCCTGCTGTCCGGCACGTATGAGCATGGGGCGGTAAATCTCTATATCGTTTACATACACCAGATTCTCGTCGAAGTTACCGCCGCGCACCCTGTATTGCGAACTCAACTCGTTGTTGGAGCTCACGCCCATCTGCGTTTTCACCAAGGCTTCTATGCCCCCACCCGTAGCATCCGGCAGTGTGGTCGACAGCTTAGAGTCGATGGCCGTGAAGTTCTGCTCGCTCTGTCGCCTGGCCTTTACGTCCACCGTTTCCAGTGATTCCGATTTTGCCGACAGAACAATTACCAGGGGCTTTGTGGCCGCTGCGCTATCTAATGTCAATTCCTGCTGCTGGTAACCAATGCGGCTGAAAACAAGGCCCAAAGGCCATGGCGTTTTTATCTTTAGGGTAAACTCCCCTTCCTGGTTCGTGATGCTCCCGCCGGGATTATCCTTTACCGAAACGTTGACAAGGTCCAGCGGCAGCCCCTCGAAAGATTTTACCGTGCCGGTGATATGGATGTTTTGCTGGGCATACGAAGTTGCGCTACAAAACAAAATGACAGATAGAAGTAAAAGCTTTTTAAGCATGAAAAATTTTTAATAGGTGCTTTGCCATACAAGTACTAGTTCAGAGTACAAGTTTAGAATCAAGGTAAAGGGTAAAAGTAAAAAGATGATAGACAAAAGTAAACATCCAAGCGGATTAAACAGAAATATACTTTTAAAATAATCTTAAAAACGATAGATTTACTTTTTTAATACGTTGTATGTCATGAAGAAAAAAATACTGATAATGGCGCAAATACCCAGCGATGGTTTTGACAGCCTAAGCGATCAATTCCAGGTTATCATTCCCAAAGGGGATGCGATGAGCGAGAAGGAAATTGAAGAACACATTGAAACAGTGGATGCCATCGTTTCGGTGTTCGGGCATGCACTGAGCAATCAGCTTATCGACAGGGCGAAAAAACTGAAGCTGATAGCCAATTTTGGGGTGGGCTATGATAATATCGATATCGATTATGCCCGCAAAAAAGGCATCACCGTTACCAATACGCCCGACCCGGTAACCGAGCCCACGGCAGAGCTGGCCATGGGGCTGATGGTGGCAGCGGCCCGGCAAATAGGTAAGATGAATAACCAACTCCGAAGCCCCGAAGGCGTGCAAACCGGGGTGATGAAAAACCTGAGTACTACCCTTTATGGAAAAACGCTGGGCATCATCGGCATGGGGGCCATAGGTCAGGCATTGGCTCGGCGGGCATTGGCCTTTGGCATGCACATCGTTTATCACAATCGCAAACAACTGAGTCCCGATATTGAAGAGGAATATCAGGCTACTAAAGTGTCCTTGGAAGTATTACTTAAATCGGCCGATGTGGTTTCGCTGAACACCCCCTTGACACCGGAAACCCATCATCTGATGGGCGCTGCGCAATTCAAGGCTATGAAAAACACGGCCATCGTAATTAACACGGCACGGGGAAGCGTTATCAACGAGCCCGAACTTATAGCGGCATTAAAAAACAAGGAGATAGCTGGTGCCGGATTGGACGTGTATGAAAACGAACCCCACATCCCCAAGGAACTGCTGGCCATGGACAATGCGGTACTAACGCCCCATGTGGGCACTGCCACGCAGGAAACGCGTGAGGAAATGAGCAGATTCATCAGCGATATTATTGATCAGTTTTTCCTCGGGACACTGAAGAAGTATATTGTGAATTGAAGATAACCACAGACACAAAGAACACAAAGAAATTGGTAAAAAAACAAAATAACCACAGAGACACAAAGGACACAAAGATTCTCTGTGCCCCCTGTGCCTTAGTGGTAAAAAACATAATCAACATTGTGCCCCTATCATCAATTTGTCTATCTTTGATAAGATAGAAATAACCTGAACGATATGAAAAAAATTTTAATCTACACCGAAAGAAACGCAGCACGTTCGCAAATGCTGCAAGGATGGCTGAATTATTATTTGAAGGGCCAGGCCAAGGTGTTCTGTGCCGGAACCAATATCGAACCCGTGCACATGCTGGCTCAGAAAGCCATGATGGAATCTGTTATCGATATCAGCAAAAACACTTCGTCCAATATTTCAGATTATAAGCAGCACAGATTTGACTATGTGATTGTTGCCGATCACTCATCGCCCGATGATTTAGTATGGACGCACGAACCGGGCGAAATAATCTGCCATCCGTTTAAAGATCCACGCTTGGCCGAAGGAACCGACCAGGAAAAATTGTTGGCCTACCGGGAGATATGCAACGAGATTGAAGATTACGCCATGGTTTTTGCCATGAAGCATTTTGATATCATGCAATAAATAACAAGTTTAATTGTAGTTATATAAGTACTTGAAATGGCAAGTGGCATCGTATGGCAATACCCCATACTCTATGAATAAAAAAACACGCATGATACAACAAATACAACTTCGGTTGCCCGAAAAACAAAGGGGCTTTCATCTCATAACTTCCTACATCGAATCGCACCTGAACTTGCCCGAAACCGGCTTATTGAACCTTTTTGTCCAGCACACCTCGGCGGGGCTTACAATTAACGAAAATGCCGACCCCTCGGTACGCGTTGATTTTGAAACCATCCTTAACACCATGGTACCCGAAAACAGACCGGAATATACGCATACGCTCGAGGGGAGCGATGACATGCCATCACACATAAAATCGAGTTTGGTGGGCTGCTCCTTGAATATTCCCATCACCAAAGGACGACTAAATATGGGCACCTGGCAAGGCATTTATTTGTGTGAGTTCAGAAATCATGGAGGACACCGTAATATATTGGCTACTATTTATTCGTAGTATGCATAAGCCACACTGGCAGTTAAAAGCATACGCTACGCATGACTGTGGTAGGCAATTGAAATGGCAGAACCTAAACCAACCAAGTATTCCATCTCAAAAGGGACGTAGTTTCTATTCTGTTAATTTATATCCATTTTAGATTCCTATGGGCATTTTTAACTACCATCTACTTTATATGTTAATTATCCTGTCTTAAAATGAGCCACCATATAGGCATATAAACTTCTTGTATCGGGTAGTACTATGTCGGCACCTTCATTGCTTAATACCTCATCTTTTAATACACCCGTATTAACAGCAATAGTAGTTATACCTGCAGCTTTTGACGATCGCACTCCCAAAGGCGCATTCTCCACCACCATACATTGCGAAGCAATAAAACCTGAACCCTGTATAGCCATTAAATAGGGCTGGGGATGTGGTTTGCCTTGGGTTACATCCCTGGCACTTACGATATGGCTTGGCGCTATCTCAAAATCCTGACTCAACCTGTTCAATAAGGTAGGCTGCTTTGAGCCGGTCACTACCCAAATACTTATTTCCCTCTCCCGTAACAAATTTATGAGCTCTTTTACCATGGGCATTTTTTCTGCAGCCGGCATTTTGGACATCAGGCGTACTTTTTCGTTATACACCCTATCTTTGTCCTCCTGCGTAGCCTCTTTCTTTACATATTCTTTAAACACATAAGCTATGGTTTCGTGTCCGGGTCTGCCCTCATGCATATAGGCCTCGTATCCCGGAAAGTCGATACCCTCGCTCTGAAACGATTTCCGCCATGTTATCTCATGGTTTTTCATCGAATCGTACAGAACGCCATCCATATCAAATATCACACATTTTAAATCATCGGGAATTATATCTTTACCTATCATATTTTTTACCTTTTACCGGCATTGTACCGGGAATTTGTTTTAACACTAAAGAAAGTAAAAAAAACAGAGATCGCAATGCCAAAACCCTACTCATAGTATTCAATATAATACTTATTGAAAACGCAAGGAGTGCTAACTCCTACTAAATGGTATGGAATAGGGTCTGTTTTTTGGACTTAAATGTTAACTTTGTCCAACAATAAAAAAGTAAAGGAACTCATGGCGATAATAAGCATACAGTCCGAAATAAAAAATATTTTACCACAAATACAGTTGGCCGGATTGGAGGCTTCGGTAGCTATAGCGCCCACTTCACCAGATCAAGGCGTTTGGATCCGAAAACAGATTGAAAAACTACAAGTAAAACTAAGTCCTGAAACCATAAGGCAAACACCAAACGTAAAGGCCACCAAAGATGCCTACCGGGCTCTCGGTAAAGACCCCAACCGGTATCGTCCTGCCGCCGAAGCGCTCATGCGCAGGATTGCCAATGGCAAGGGATTATATGAGATATTGAATGCTGTGGATGTATTAAATTACATTTCTATTAAAACAGGATTTTCGATTTGTGGATACGATGCCAGTCAAATTGTAGGCAACATATCCCTGGGCATTGGAAAAGCAAAAGAACCTTATGAGGGAATAGGTAGGGGTGAGCTGAACATTGAGCGGCTGCCTGTATTCAGGGATGCCGTGGGTGCCTTTGGTACACCCACAAGCGATTCTACCCGAACCATGATAAACCATAAAACAAATAAAATTATATTTATTTATATTGGCTTTAATGCCAAAGATGAACTTGAAGAAGCCCTGACCGAAACCACCGCCTTGTTGGTGAAATATGCCGATGCCACAGATGTAAGCACATTTTTTATATAGTGGGATAGAGGTTTAATGTATTATTTTGAGGGATGAACAAGTGCTAACAAAAAAAAATATTTTACCATGATATAACGAGTGAATCGAAGTTCCGATGCTATTTTTTTGCTGTAGTTAAGGATAGGTTCACACAGGTAATTAACTGATAATTATGATGACTATATTTCAGGATCCGTTTAGCCTTAGCCGAATTATCACCTTTATCCTTGCTATAGTTACAATTTCGGCTACTTTTGCATCCCGCTTAAAATGGGATGATTGGTGGATAAGAGCATTCGATTTTCCACGTATTCAAATAAGTGCCTTGCTGCTTATTACTCTCATGTTAACAGCGTGGGTTTACGATTTCTCCGAACTATGGCATTTCTTCCTGTTGTTTCTGTTGTTGTGCAGTTTGGCTTATCAGGCATACCGTATTTACCCATATACGTTGTTAGCGCCTAAACAGGTGCTTAGTGTTCAAAACCAGATAATTGAGCCGGAGAAGGATAACACCGTTTCGGTATTGGTGAGTAATGTGCTAACCCCCAATAGGCAGTCGCATCGTCTGTTGGAGGTGGTGCGAAAAAAAAATCCAGATATACTGCTCACGCTCGAATCGGACAAGTGGTGGGAAGACAAGTTGAATGTTTTAGAGCCGGATTATCCCTATACGGTAAAAGTGCCTTTGGATAACCTTTATGGCATGCATTTGTATTCGCGCCTGGAGCTGATAGATGCCGAGGTGAACTATTTGGTTGAATCGGATGTGCCTTCTATTGAAACAACGGTGAAGTTAAAATCGGGAAAAACAATCCGGCTGTTTTGTCTGCATCCCGCACCCCCCAGCCCTTCGCAAAACGAAACGTCAGCCGAGCGCGATGCCGAACTACTTATGGTAGCCAATAAGTTAGATGCCGACAACGAAACCATTTTGGTGATGGGCGATCTCAACGATGTGGCCTGGTCGCGCACAACCAGCTTATTCCTTAAAATGAGTGGACTACTCGATCCGAGAAGAGGACGTGGTTTTTTCAATACTTTTCATGCCGGTCATCTGCTGTTGCGTTGGCCTTTAGATCATATCTTTCATAGCAATGACTTTAAGCTGATTGCCATGGAACGCCAAAAAAACATTGGTTCCGATCATTTTCCCATATACAGCAAATTGTTATACAGTTCTAAAGCTCAATATGCACAAAATACAACAGATAGTCCCAGTACAGAGGAGAAGGAAGAAGCTGTTGAAAAAATTAAAAAAGGAACGGAGGGTTAATTTTAAGTCTTGCAACCGTTAATATATCAAATTAAGGGTAAATAGTATCTACTCTTCCTGAATACAGATTATGGAACAAGTAACTCCCTGAAATAATTTGGCCCGTTTCAGTGAATGAATTAAGAATATCGGCATCCCCTGCCATTATCCAATTGATATCGATAGAAAACGGGTTGGGACTTAAGAAACGTGATAGCATGGTGTTCCCGAAATTGCTGCGCTCATCGGGACGTAGCGTTCTACCACATTACCCGATTCAATGCTTAAAGCTAATAAATTTCCTTGATAATCGGTATGGGTAAAGTACATTCCACCATCGTTATCGGTGGATTCATCGTCAATGTACAGAGCAGCCAAACCAGCTTGTCCGGCTCCCGACGGAGAGCTTACAAAACAAAAGCCGCACTTTTAAAATGCAGCATTTTGTTTTTTTATATCTCTTTATCACGCGATGCAATCTCCGTTTTGATGGAGCAGGTTGTGCGATAGCGGGTGGGGTTCTTCGTCAGATTATTAATTAAATAACATCGTAAATCAAAGCCAATAGAAATGCCATGCCCATAGCAACAAATATTAGATAAAACCATTTGTTCAGAATCTTTGTCTGGGACGTATTAAAAACGGATTTCTTTGGATCTATGTGGATATTCCGGAGCAAGCTGACCCCCTTAGCAAACGTTGGTTGAAGTCATGAATTTAGCATGACATTCCGGCGGATGCTGACCCCTTAAAGTGC